>JADKKO010000001.1:600000-957176 GCA_016720465.1 Holophagaceae bacterium | reverse complement strand
TTAGGCCCACTCGATTGCGACCAATGAAATCAATCGCTTCATCTCTCCTCGTCCTCGTGCTCTTCGGGTGCTCTCCCGGCCCGAAGGTGATGAACATCGAGAATGCAACCAAGGTCGTTAAATTTGGTGATCAATATTTCTCCAGCCTCAAAAGCAAGCCAATTTCTGAATCAGTCAAATCAACAGAAAACCTTCACGTTGCCGGCCAGATGGACGAGATTCATTCCGCGAAATACGAAGGATGCTCAGCAATCTACTACCGAATTGGGCCAGAAAAACGAATCCTCCTTCAAAGCCTTGAGATCACGACAAATAAGGTACAGCTTCCTTTCGGTATCCATGTCGGGGCTCCAAAATCTTCAATCCTGAAGGCCCTTGGCAAGCCAAGCTCTGATAAAGACGGGTTGCTCATCTATGAATGCGGAGACCCTTACTCAGAAACTGTCTGCTTCACCGTTTCCAGTGGAGTTGTTAAAGCCATCAACTGGGAGAATGAAATTGACTAAGATCAATTGTAGTTCTCTGTTCCGCGTTGGCCTAACCTCTCGTTCAACCCGGACCCAACCGTGGGTTGCTGCCATCATGCTTTAAACCTTCGGCTCACGGTCGGGCCGGTTAACTTTGTTCGTTAGGCAAACCTGATAGGGCCTTCCCATGGCAGACGAACCACAACTCGAGCAAAAGGATTGGCGAGAACGCTTTCGTGCGGTTGCGCAGGCTCAAGGGCAATATCTTTATGTCCTTCTGATCGTCGGACTCTTCTTTGCGGCTCTTGCAGAATCAAAGTATTGGAGTCTCAAGACTGCTGTTGACATTCAGGATTTATCTCTCTTAGGTATTAAAGTCAATACTCGCACGCTTCTTGCCGCAGGATCACCGGTGCTGGCTTTCTTGCTCCTAGCCGCCTTGGGGACGTTTCCAGCAGTGAAATACGCGCATATGCGAGCAAGTGTGGGGCTGAGCGATGAAAAATTATGGGAGCGGCTCGACTCTTTACCAACAGCCATAGATTTCGTTGTATATGAGTATAAGGATGCATCGGCGAGTAAGCGCTGGCATTTGGGACTTCTGACCTATCCCGCCTGTCTTTGGCTTGCCTACATCGAAGCAATTGTTCTCTCTATCAGCAGCCTCCGTGCGTATGCCACCTTGGGGGCTACACAGTGGGTCATGACCGGGCTTGGAATTGTCCTTCTTTTCTTCGTCGCTCCTCGTATCTGGTTGCTGACACGCAACAAAGTACGATCTGCATTCTGCAGAAACAATGTTGACTCCCCGTCTAAAAACTAAGAATCCCAATGATAATCGCTCGTCTCGGCCTAACCTCTCGTTCAACTCGGACCCAACCGTGGGTTGCTGCCATCATGTTTTAAACAGTCGGCTCACGGTCGGGCCGGTTAACTTTGTTCGTTAGGCTCCACCATCATTCCCTTTTTTGGAGTGTTCAAAATGAATCCATTCGAAGAAATTAAGCAGTTTGGTAACCGCCCATCTCTGCTCATTACCTTGTGGTCTTCGGTTCTCTTGGTCGGGTACATGCCACTTTCGATATTTATTTTGGGTTCTGCCTACTTCGTCGATCTTCGACAGCTTGTTCTCGGTCTTTGGATAATGGCTGCCATAGGTCCATTTTGCTTTATCGGGATCCGATTGATTTATCGGCTATGTCGCTCCGTTAGCGAGCTACAGCTTCGAGTCATAGCTCTCGAAAAGGAACTCTCCTCAAGAAACGTCTCTGCCTAACCTCTCGTTCAACTCGGACCCAACCGTGCGCGACAACCGTCTTGCTTTAAAATTCCGGCTCTCGGTTGGGCCGGTTAACTTTGTTCGTTAGGCGCTACCCAATGGATAGACAGGAACTTCTCGAAAAAGTAATAAATCCTGAATCCTTCTTGGAGTTCGTTAAAGCTCTCGAACAAGATCGCCGAAACGGTGCGGTCTGGGAGAACGAAACTATTGAGAGCTTTTTAGAGGCCGCAACAGCCTGGGCAAAGGACTCTGATTTTGGGCAAACTCAAGGGCTCACTTCACGTTCACCATGGCAACTGTTCGCAGCTTTCCTCTACGCAGGTAAGGCCTATGAGTGAGCTGCCTAACCTCTCGTTCAACCCGGACCCAACCGTGGGTTGCTGCCATCATGCTTTAAACAGTCGGCTCACGGTCGGGCCGGTTAACTTTGTTCGTTAGGTCGCTAGCATTCACCATGCGACTTTTTTGGAGTTTGGTTTGTTCTTCCTTCCCCTTCTTCTAGTTTCTCAAATTGATCAGAGCCAATTCACTAAAGCAGATCAAGCAATAGTGCGACTATCGCCAATGTCTTTCCCAAAGCTTCCATTAAGGATTCGGGAATTTCTGATTATAAAGGGCTATAAGATTCCCCAAGCAAACTACTTTGAGCCAACTCCCCACAATGTAATTATTGGGCATTTCAAGAATTCGGTGCAAACGGATTGGGCGGTGCTTGCCTCGAAAAACCATAAATCCCGGATACTCGTTTTTTGGAATGGGGGTATCAAAAATCCTTCCTTCATAGGATCTGCCATGGATATCGAATATCTCCAGGGAATGGAAAAAGGTAAGATAGTTTTTTCTAGAAAAATTGCTACCATTAGTAAAAAGGCAATTATTGATAATGTTACAAACTACAATGCTCCGAAACCTCCACCCATCGATCACCAAGGCATTGATGACATATTTTCCGGAAAAGCTTCTTCGACCCTCTATTTCTATAGAGGTAAATGGATCAATATTCAAGGTGGGGATTGATACGTTTACGCGGCCTAACCTCTCGTTCAACCCGGACCCAACCGTGGGTTGCTGCCATCATGCTTTAAACCTTCGGCTCACGGTCGGGCCGGTTAACTTTGTTCGTTAGGCGCTCGCATGAAGAATTGGCTAAAGTCAATCATCGCTATCGCAATCATCTGGTTAATCGTTGGGATAGTCCTCAGTTTGCTCGGAAAAGGTGAATACGAAAGCATCAACGTTTTTAAAGTTCTGTTTTCGATTGTTTCTGGACTTTCCATTTCTGGCTTGATCATTTTCATGTCTATCTATGTGATCATGCGGCGCGATTTTTCGATGCGGAGTAGAGTTCTCTGGACCTGTTCATTTTGGTTGGTTCCATCTCCGATAATTTCAATGCCGATTTTCTTTATTCTTTACGTCCTTCCCCATCCAGCAGATCGCAAGATCCTTGATCCAATGAGTTCCTCGGCCTAACCTCTCGTTCAACCCGGACCCAACCGTGCTCGACAACTGTCATGCTTTAAACATTCGGCTCACGGTCGGGCCGGTTAACTTTGTTCGTTAGGCTGCAAGTGAGCGGGTCTCTGGCAATACGATTCATGCGGTTGGTAACGTCCAAATTTCAAAAGCTTCACCTTTGATCTTTCCAATTTCGGCGGCCACGCCAAGGCCAACAGCATCGATCGTCCCACTGGCATCAGTCGGCAGTTGGTATTTTGGTCGTATCATGCGGTACGGCCTTCATTCTTTGCCGCGCCATCATTCGTTCTCCCACTGTCGCGCAGAATTTTCTACGAGTCGGTACATGAATCAAACCCAGTCCATTCCTCGGCCTAACCTCTCGTTCAACCCGGACCCAACCGTGGGTTGCTGCCATCATGCTTTAAACCTTCGGCTCACGGTCGGGCCGGTTAACTTTGTTCGTTAGGTAGTCGTATTTCGGAGATCAGAAATCGTGTACGAGAAAATTTATCGATACCTCATCAAAGACGCCCACGGACTTGTGCTTCTGTCTCTTGCGGTTTCAATCTCGTTACTTGAACAATCTTGGGGAAGCTTGTCTTCGCGCCGCGCAACAATCTTTGTCGTTGTCCTGTCCATTATCTTTCTGGCCTCACTGGTCTCTCTTGGATTCAAGAAACCGAACCAACAAACTCCGCCGCCTGCCTAACCTCTCGTTCAACCCGGACCCAACCGTGGGTTGCTGCTGTCATGCTTTAAATCTTCGGCTCACGGTCGGGCCGGTTAACTTTGTTCGTTAGGCATCATCCAAGGCGGATAACCGTAGATTGCTGGCTCAAAGCTTGATCTCTGTATCTTTGAACCCCTTGGTGTAACTACCGATGCTTGGCACAAAGCGCAAGACCATCCATCGTGGATCCTTAGTGAATCCTGCGAGGCTGGCAGGGCAGTCTTTCCGTGCTGCTGCTTCTGCTGCTGGGATGAGTTGCACGGTACCTAGTAGCATCAGGCCCTCTGTTTTCCCTTCATCCAGGAGGTAAAGGCCGGCCTTGGGGTTGGCCTTAAGGGCAGCCACCTTTTTGGAGGAGGCATCGGTGACGAACCAGAAAGCAGCCAGACCATCCTGTCCCATTTTTGAAAGGGCCCGCACGTGGGGAAAGCCATCAGAGTCCTGGGTGGCCAAGATCGCTGTCTTGCAACGCTCAGCCAGGGCAAGGGCACCTTGGTGGGAATCCTCCTGGACAGCCGACTGAGGTGGTGACGCAGGGACTTTCTCCTGAGGAAGGGCCAGAACGAAAATTAGGGCCAAGGCTGGTAGCATGGTTCCTCCTCTGGGACCGAATGTGGTTATATGGAGCATAACCAAGAAGCCCAATGACAATCATTCATCCCTGCCTAACCTCTCGTTCAACTCGGACCCAACCGTGGGTTGCTGCCATCATGCTTTAAACCTTCGGCTCACGGTCGGGCCGGTTAACTTTGTTCGTTAGGCTGCACGCGGGCGGATCTCTGGCAATGCGATTCGGGCGGTTGATTACGTCCAAAATTCAAAAGCTGCCCCTTTGATCTTTCTAAATTCGGCGGCCACGTCGGGGCCAATGTTTTGCGATGTCGCGCTGGCATCATTCGGCACTTGGTATTTTGGTGGTAACACGAGGCAGGGCCTTCATTTGCACCGGCCATCATTCGTTCTCCGTAATCGCTCAAAAAATTCAGATGGATCGTCAAAATTTCACAAGCAATCCCCTTTGATCCTTAACGTTCAGCGGCCAGGTCGGGGCCAATGTTTTGCGGCGTCTCACTGGCAACGGTCGGCAGTTGGTATTTTGGCCGTATCATGTGAGCACGACCTTCCTTTAAATCGGCCATCATTCGTTCTCACGCAGTCGCGTCATAAATTCAGCGAGTCGGTACATGTCTCAAAACCAGTTCAGTACTCAGCCTAACCTCTCGTTCAACCCGGACCCAACCGTGGGTTGCTGCCATCATGCTTTAAACCTTCGGCTCACGGTCGGGCCGGTTAACTTTGTTCGTTAGGCGCCAACCATCAGGATCTTTGTCAAGTTGGGTTCGTGTTCTAATCCCCGGCTTCAATGGCTCAACTGCGGTCATTCGGGGGTCGCAAAGCGGAGCATGGTTCTCCTGGCCATACCTGGTCATTGGGCCCGCCACAGTACACGGTTTCGGTTCCCGCGGTTCCGCTAGGCCCCGATTGGTCCGTTCCGCTCGGAAGCAGGGGATCATTCTTCCGTTCATCGCCCATCTCGTCGTCTCCTAGGCACGGGGCAGGGTTTCTGACATTGTTTCGTTAAGCTCGAACGGTATTCTCGTTCAATGGTTAAAAAACAAATGCCCCCATCTCTGCCTAACCTCTCGTTCAACCGGACCCAACCGTGGGTTGCTGCAAGCTCCTCTGGGCATTCGGATATCTCGTCTCCACTCAACACCCGGCTCACGGTTGGGCCGGTTAACTTTGTTCGTTAGGCATGTCATGTATGAGCTGGGATCAATCAAAATTCGACCCTATGAACTCGGAGATGCTCAGGGCCTATTCGATGCTGCAAGAGAATCGGTTTCCACGGTTGGAGCTTGGCTTTGGTGGTGTACTTCAGATTTCACAATTGAGACCGCAACGGCCTGGGTCGAACACCAAGTCTCGGCATTCCGGTCCAATGCTGAATATGAATTTGTAATTGTCTCAGAGAAAGGCCTTTTCCTTGGGGGTTGTGGCCTCAACTCAATCGATGAGCGGAATGCCAGAGCAAACCTTGGCTATTGGGTACGCTCATCCACAACATTGCGTGGCGTTGCTACCGAGGCAGTGCTTCAAGTAGCTCAATGGGCCTTCCAAAACACAGACCTCATCAGACTCGAAATAGTCATCGCAAAAGACAATCGCGCGAGTCTCCGCGTAGCCGAAAAGGCGGGTGCTGTTCGTGAGGGCGTTCTTCGTCAGCGTCTGCATATTCAAGATACTTTTCAGGACTCCGTCATGTTCTCTATCCTCAAAGCAGACGTCTCACGTGCCTAACCTCTCGTTCAACCCGGACCCAACCGTGGGTTGCTGTCATCATGCTTTAAACCTTCGGCTCACGGTCGGGCCGGTTAACTTTGTTCGTTAGGAGCTCTAGCAACATGTTCGAAGAGTTTATGAAAACGCTCTCGACATATGAACAATTGGCGTTCGGCACAATTCGAATTGAGTGTGATCTGTCCACTGGTGGTATTTCTACCGGGACCGGGTTCTTCTTCCGATTTGCCGACGATGGCTCTACACATGTACCAGCCATCGTTACCAATAAGCATGTAGTCAGGAATGGAACAATTGGCCGAATCTTGTTCACGCTTCAAACCGTAAATGGCGAACCAGATATAGGGAATACACATTCGTGGGCAATCGATAATTTTGAAAAGGCTTGGATACCTCATCCGAATCCTATGATCGACCTTTGTGTAATGCCAATTAGTCATTTGATAAGCCTGGCCCAAGCAAAAGGTAAATTCTTCGCTTTCACTTACCTTGCATCGGATCTTATGCCCACCGATGAGGACATAAATAACTTCGTTGGGATGGAAAAGATAATTATGGTTGGGTATCCAAACGGGATCTGGGATCAGAAAAACAATTTCCCAGTTTTTCGTTCCGGGGTCACAGCTACTCACTATCGTTACGATTGGAATGGGAAACCTGAGTTTCTGATTGATGCAGCTTGTTTCCCTGGATCTAGTGGTTCTCCGGTCCTTGTTTGCGACATCGGGCAAGTCCACACGAGAGCTGGGCTCCAAATTGGGAGCACAAGAATAAAATTTCTGGGTGTTTTATATGCTGGGCCTCAGCATCGGGTAGATGGAACGGTGGAAATTGTTCCAATCCCAATCGCCAGTCATTTGATAGCGACAAGCCAGATCCCAAATAATCTTGGCATGGTTATAAAATCCAGAATGCTAAATGACTTTGATGTTCTGTTTCGCAATCGCCCCTAACCTCTCGTTCAACCCGGACCCAACCGTGCGCGACTACCTTCATGCCTTAAACATCCGGCTCACGGTCGGGCCGGTTAACTTTGTTCGTTAGGCTCTTCCTCGACAAATAAATGCTCAGCCATACTTGACAGCACCCACCCAGGAGACCTGCTATGAAAAGAATCTCCACATCGTTGTTAGTTATTGCGCTGGTTTCCAACCTTTTTGGATACCAGTCACAACCGACGAAGCTCCCCTCCTCACCGGTCCCACCCAAGGAAACCACAACTGGGACATGTCAACTCGTCGTCCTCAATGGAACAGGTAAAATGCTGTCTAATTCTGATATGACGGTGTATGAGCATGACAAAGAATTCGTGACCTTGCCCCGGATGACATACAGAAAACTCACAATTCCCGCGGGAAAGCATGAATTTCGTTACTTCAAGGGGGGGTGGGGATCTCGCGGTCTCGCCGTTCTAGATGCCAAGCCCGGCGAGAAATATTTCCTTTATGTCGAATACAATCCAGGGAAATCTTGGGCCTCACCCTTTGGCGGACGGCCGGAACGGATTCAGATAATCACGGAAGCGGATGCCACCACACACATGAAAACTATGCAGCCTATAGAGTAACGGCGTAGCGTCACTGAAACTCAATACTGGTTCCATGGCCGAACTGCCCTATGGTGGAAATTCTGCTCCAGTCGACTGGATGCTGCCCATTTCAGCCTAACCTCTCGTTCAACCCGGACCCAACCGTGGGTTGCTGCCATCATGCTTTAAACAGTCGGCTCACGGTCGGGCCGGTTAACTTTGTTCGTTAGGCCGCTCATTGTTGTTCTCCCTCTTTCTAGCCCTGAATTTGGTTCCTCAACCAGGGATCATCGAAACGCCCAAGTTCCGGGTAGTAATGCCTGGGCCGGTATCAAAACCAACTGAGGGAACTGAAGCCACTCCTTGGGGGCAGGCAGTCACCACAGAATATTCATCAACGGATGATAATGGGATCACCTACACCTTCTCCGCATACTCGTTCGCCGGGTCCAAGGCTGTCACACCTCGCAGGCTTAAATTTGCGAAGGCCTACTTCCGTAAACACCGAGAGTGCGTGGCGAACGAACTCTCTTCGGCACCGATCCCTGACTCGGATGGCAAGACTTGGCCACAAAGGTTGCTCGGTGGCCACTGCATCGCGGATCAAGGCTTCCGAACGCTTTTCCTTGTTGCATCGGGTCGTCTCTATCGATTAACGGTGGCCTACGAATTCAAAACAGCGGTGAGCGTCACTGAATCCGATATTTCGAGTGTGGCCAACCCACCGCCGCCGCCTCCTCCGCCACCGTCCGAATCAGAGCTAGTCAGGGCGATTCGAATTCTGAGCAGTCATTGCCAATTCAAACATCAAACAACAAGTGCTTCGGTTCACGTCGCCGGCCTAACCTCTCGTTCAACCCGGACCCAACCGTGGGTTGCTGCCATCATGCTTTAAACCTTCGGCTCACGGTCGGGCCGGTTAACTTTGTTCGTTAGGCTCTCATTGAGAAAAAGCATCTTCACATCTTCTGCATTGGTGGCCAGTTCGCTTTTGGCCCAATCCCCAACCGAAGATTCAGAGAAGTACAACCACATTGGCTTCGGTGGCAACGCCCAATATTCCACTCTTGATGTTGACCTTCGGGGCACTTTGGAATACGGAATCGGCAGAATCGGCTTCCAGGCGCTTCGAGAAAATGCCACCGGTCGGATAACTTTGTTCGTTAGGCATCACAATCCTCCTCACTCCGTTAAGGATTGCCAAATGAGTTCTGAGAACAAGTTTGATCAGGTTCTAACCTGGGTTATGGATATCAATCCAAGTGACGTTGTACAAAATGTTGAGCAGAAGCGGTTGGCTTTTCCTGGATTAACCAATTACGAATTGGCGAGTAAATTCATTGAGAGTTACTCTCGCAAGGCAGCCGTTGAAGGGTTCTTCACTGGATTGGGATCAAATCCCTTTGTAATGGCAGGCACAGCACTGGCTGATGTTGCCTTTATGCTTCGATTCTATGCCTATCTCACGGCATGCATTGGTCTCATCGCTAATCCTAAATATTTCGAAGATCCTGACTGGAAAACTGACGCATTGTTGATGCTGGCTGGTCCAAAAATATTGGCCAAGGTATTAAAAGAGGCTGGAGTAGCCGGAGCTAAGAAACTTACCAAGGCGATCATTAAAAAATTCATAAGTAAGGAAATGCTCGCCCTTTTGAAAAGGGCAATGCTTAAATGGTTTGGCAAGAAAGTCACCCAAAAGGCAATTCTCACCAAATCTGTACCATTTGCAGGCGCGATTGTTGGGTCGATCTGGAACTTAGTTGAAATTAAGATCGTTGGTTCACGAATCCTAAAATACCATATCCCGGGTGAATCCCCTGCCTAACCTCTCGTTCAACTCGGACCCAACCGTGGGTTGCGGCTGTCATGCTCTAAACCTTCGGCTCACGGTCGGGCCGGTTAACTTTGTTCGTTAGGGCTTCAGAGATGCCCCCATTCCGCAGAATTTGTTTCACAGTTGCCATTGCACCATTGGCTGAATTTCCAGTTTCTGTTTTCGTTTGTACGTTCTTCCTCAGAACGCCTGGAACAACTCTTTGGGATGGTTTCCAGACTTCTCTATTCGCGAGTCTTGTTGGGTTGGCCCTCAGCTACCTGGCTATGATTATTTATGGCATCCCAGTTCTGTATCTCTTAAGCAAAATGAAGCATCTGAATTTCTTGCCTTCAACTTCGGCTGGTGCAATTGGTGGACTGGCTATTTCCATGATCTTTCACGACATAAAGGCGTCCGCTCTTCTGGTTGCCTGTGGCGCTGCGGTGGCGGCATTGGCTTGGTACCTCATCGTATCCCAGGCTAAGGCGCGCCCTAACCTCTCGTTCAACCCGGACCCAACCGTGCGCGGCTGCTAGCATGTCCTAAACTGTCGGCTCTCGGTTGGGCCGGTTAACTTTGTTCGTTAGGGCTCACGTTGAACATTCGTCAAAAGGGAATCGTTAAACTTGTAATTGGCTCCGTCATATTCGCCTTAGTCTTACTATGGGTTTTTCGAACAGGGGGAGGCAACTCACACCATTTTTATGAGCCAACACTAATGACCCTGCCTGGCGCATTCGCGGCCATTGGGCTCATCGAGTTGGTTACGGGGTGCCCATTTTCAAAATTTGCTCATGCCTGGGAGCGCCTCAAGTGGTGGCAACGCGGATTATTTGGAACAGGATTTCTTCTGGCTGGTACTGTCGTTGTTCTCGCGGTGATAATCCTTGTTGCCAAGCTATCGCCCTAACCTCTCGTTCAACTCGGACCCAACCGTGCTCGACAACTGTCATGCTTTAAACATTCGGCTCTCGGTTGGGCCGGTTAACTTTGTTCGTTAGGCATCCCATGGATCAATTCCTTACATTGCTCTTAGTCCTGGTCCCTCTTTCAATTGTGATCCTCCTTGTCGTCGCGCTGGTCGCCATCAGAAAAAACCATAATCAAAAATCAATCCAAGGATTGACTGATGAAAATGGTCAAATCACCAATTCGTTAATTATCCGCTTATTGTCGATTTTGCTTGCATGTCTAGGTACGGTTGGAATATTGGCCTGTATTATTCTTAATTTTAATACACCTTATGGATTTATTCAGGTGCTCGCTCCTTCACTAATTTTATTCGGCACCGGGGTTGCTGGGCTCTGGCGAAATCAGGTTGGTGGTAAAAGTGAGCGATAACTCTTTTCCAGGCTTCGGGGCCTGCCTAACCTCTCGTTCAACCCGGACCCAACCGTGGGTTGCTGCTGTCATGCTTTAAACATTCGGCTCACGGTCGGGCCGGTTAACTTTGTTCGTTAGGCGGCATCCGGAGATTTCAAAATGCCCCGTTCAAGATTCCTGGCCCTTGCAAGCACAATCGCTTTGTTTGCTTCCGGCGCACAAACGATTCACCCCCTTACTCTCAATCAAGAAGAGATCTCTGTTTACGAGCTATTACTCGGGCATTACGGGGGCAAGCTTGTCGTATCCCGGACAATTATTTCGGATAACCCAACTGAACTTGAAGCCACATGGAAATATGTCACAGGGCCTAATGGGCGCATGTGGAGTGCTATTCCTAGAACTCCGGCATTGCGAAGCGCCTTCAACAATCTAGTTGATAGGTCAAAAACGAAATGGCAAATCCAACCTTGGTCCTCTAAATACAATCTCCAAAACGTCAAACTCCCGGGTGAGAATCCACCCGTTACTGTGTTCAGCTTTAGCCCCATTGGATTTGATGTATCAAGAACAATTGCAGTAGTGATACGGTCTGGCCAACAGGGCCCTCTCGCTGGTAGCACGGAATTCATCATTCTTAGAAAAAAGGATGGTGCCTGGGCGATTGATGAGGAGCGAATGATTGGAATGTCATAATCTCACTCCGTCCGCACTCACCATGCTGCCTAACCTCTCGTTCAACCCGGACCCAACCGTGGGTTGCTGCTGTCATGCTTTAAAGATTCGGCTCACGGTCGGGCCGGTTAACTTTGTTCGTTAGGCGCCAACGATCAGGTTCTTTGTCAAAATTGATTTTGTGTTCCAGCTTCTTGCTCAACTGCGGTCATTCGGTCATCGCGGAGCGAGGCACCTTTCTCCTGGCCATACCTGGTCATTGGGCCCGCCACAGTACACGGTTTCGGTTCCCGCGGTTCTGCTAGGCCCCGATTGGTCCGTTCCGCTCGGAAGCAGGGGGTCATTCTTCCGTTCATCACCCATCGCGTCGGCTCCTAGGCACGGGGCGGGGTTTCTGGCATCGTTTCGTCAAGCTCGAACGGTATTCTCGTTCAATGGTTCAAAAACAAATGCCCTCATCTCTGCCTAACCTCTCGTTCAACCGGACCCAACCGTGGGTTGCTGCAAGCTCCTCCGGGCATTCGGATATCTCGTCTCCACTCAACACCTGGCTCACGGTTGGGTCGGTTAACTTTGTTCGTTAGGCTGTAAGCGGGCGGATCTCTGGCAATGCGATTTATGCGGTTGGTAACGTCCAAATTTTAAAAGCTGCTCCTTTGATCTTTCAAATTTCGGCGGTCACGTCAGGGCCAACATCGTCTGGCGTCCCACTGGCATCGGTCGGCAGTTGGTATTTTGGTCGTATCATGCGGCACGACCTTCATTCTTTGCCGCGCCATCATTCGTTCTCCCACGGTCGCGCAGAAATTTCTACGAGTCGGTACATGAATCAAACCCAATCTAGTCCTCGGCCTAACCTCTCGTTCAACCCGGACCCAACCGTGGGTTGCTGCCATTATGCTTTAAACAGTCGGCTCACGGTCGGGCCGGTTAACTTTGTTCGTTAGGCTGCAAGCGGGCGGATCTCTGGCAATACGATTCATGCGGTTGGTAACGTCCAAAATTCAAAAGCTGCTCCTTTGATCTTTCCAATTTCGGCGGCCACGTCAGGGCCAACATCCTGCGGCGTCTCACTGGCATTGGTCGGCATTCGCTGATTGCGCGATATCATGCTGCACAATCTTCATTCTTTCCTGCGCCATCATTCGTTCTCCCACGGTCGCGCAGAAATTTCTACGAGTCGGTACATGAATCAAGCCCAGTCCAGTCCTCGGCCTAACCTCTCGTTCAACCCGGACCCAACCGTGGGTTGCTGTCATCATGCTTTAAACAGTCGGCTCACGGTCGGGCCGGTTAACTTTGTTCGTTAGGTCGCCATGCAATCTATTCGTGTAATCCAGGCGCTCATTCTGAGTTCAGCTCTCACCTTCTCCTGCTCCGCCCAAGCAAATGGAACTTCAAAGGGTTCTCGAAAGGTGGCTCATGCTCTGACCAAGGAATTGGCTGGCGCAAAGATTCTAGCGGCCGTGAAACGGGATAGGATCTACAAAACAATTTCACCAGATTGCCTCTTTGCGGACTTCGAAGAAGAAACTAAGGGATATTTTCAATTTGCCGTTCGCTTCAACCCAACTTGTTGCGGCGTCAGAACAGAGTCAACACTTCTCAATCGGTTCGCAGTTCTTCGCCCAACCGGCGAGATCGTTTACTGGGATGAGTCAGATCCTGAGTCATTTAAAACCTATGCCTCATTCTTGGCAGGCAAATCATGATGTCCTACCTGGTCGGCCTAACCTCTCGTTCAACCCGGACCCAACCGTGGGTTGCTGCCATCATGCTTTAAACCTTCGGCTCACGGTCGGGCCGGTTAACTTTGTTCGTTAGGTCGCCATGCAATCTATTCGTGTAATCCAGGCGCTCATTCTGAGTTCAGCTCTCACCTTCGCCGAGACGGTGCGCCGGGCCGAGCGCCACCTGGCTGCCGGAGCCGACTGCATCTTCGTTCCCGGTGTCACCGCTGCCGAGGAGATTGGCAGGTTGACCGCTGCGATCGGTGCGCCGGTGAACGTCGTATCCGGACTGGTCGAGCCGGTGCTGGACGCTGCCACGCTACGCGCGCTCGGTGTCGCCAGGATCAGCGTTGGCGGCACCCTCACTCGCGCCGTCCTTACCCTGGTCGAGCAGGCCGCTCGGGAAATGGCCGATCACGGCACTTTCGGCTTCGCCCAGGGGGCCATCCCGTACGCTGAGCTGCAGCAGCGCTTCAGCCGCTGAGCTGACATTCCAGGCATCGGTTCAGCACTCGAGCAGACCTCATGCCGACTCGCGGCCACTTGCACCACGGGTTGTTGGGGCCATGGTTGACGGGGCGTGCACAGGGGAAGCGGCGCCCTCCTCAGATCGCACCATGTGGGAGTATTGTCGGGTGGTGCCTAACCTCTCGTTCAACCCGGACCCAACACAGCACAAATGTTCCGCGTAAGGAAAGGGGAGTGATATGGCCAAGCTTGTGTTCGGAATGAACCAGTCGCTGGATGGCTACGTCGACCATATGGCGTTTGCACCAAGCCCCACGCTCTTCCGCCACTTCATCGAGGAAGCTCGGAGACTGGCGGGCAGCGTCTATGGTCGCCAGATGTATGAGGTCATGCGGTATTGGGACGACGATGATCCTGAATGGAATGTAGAGGAACACGCCTTCGCGGCAGCATGGCGGGCTCAGCCGAAATGGATCGTCTCGCGCTCGTTGAAGTCGGTCGGCCCCAACGCCAGGCTTGTTGGGAATGACCTTGAGGTCGCGATCCGCCAGTTGAAGGCCGAGCGCGACGGGGAGATCGAAGTTGCTGGCCCAAACTTGGCGCACAGCCTCACCGAACTTGGCCTGATCGATGAATATCGAATCTACCTGCACCCCGTCGTGCTCGGCCACGGCAAACCATTTTTCGCCGGACCCCGGCCGCCGCTCCACCTCATGACTCATGACCTGATTGGCGAGGATGTCATCAGATTGACCTATGTCCCTGCCTAAATGGCCGTCAGCGGGGAAAACCCGTGCGAGATCGAGCCCCTGTGAGGTTGCCATGTATTGGGATGTCCAATCAGTAAAGCCCCTCCCGGATTACCGGCTCTATCTTGAAATCCAAGATGGGAGGAAAGGTATCTTCGACCTCAAGCCATACCTCGATGATGGTGTGTTCCGCGAGCTTCGGGACATCAACTACTTCAATCAGGTTGGCATCCTTTTCGGCGCAGTCACTTGGCCCCATGACCAGGACATTGCGCCAGAAACGCTTATCTCAGAAATGCAGCCTTTGAGCCCGACCGCTTAACCCCTCGTTCAACCCGGACCCAACCGTGGGTTGCTGCCACCATGCTTTAAACCTTCGGCTCACGGCCGGGCAGGTTAGCTTCATTTGTTCGGCGCTCACGATGCTTTCAGCGGGCCAAGCAAGGATGACGGTATCCTAAGAAACTCCAACTTAAGAAGACGGATACTTAAATGAGAAAGCTCAAAATTATCGAACACATCTCGCTTGATGGTGTGATCCAGCATTCCGCCGATGACGGCGATTTTCCCTACAGCGACTGGACGGCGCCCTATCGGTCCCCTGCTGGCCGGGATGCAATGCTCGCGGCGTATGGCGGGAGCTTCGATCTGCTGCTTGGCCGCCGCACCTACGATATCTGGTCGGGCTTCTGGCCAAAGGCGCCGAGCAGTCCGATGGCGGACGTCCTCAATGCGGCGACAAAATATATCGCTACCCACCGCCCGGAAAGCCTTGAATGGGGACCGTTCGAGGGCCTTGGACCGGACATCATCGAGGACATACGCCGCATCAAGTCGCAGAACGGCCCGGACCTTGTCCTCTCGGGCAGCTCGACGCTGACATCGACGCTGCTCGAACATGGGCTTGCGGATGAAGTCCTGCTGGCCGTCTATCCGGTCCTGTTGGGCATGGGGAAGCACTTCTTTGCGGAGGGAACCCCGCCGCGCTCATTCGAGCTCGTCGGCACGCAAGCATTTCCGTCTGGGATCACAAGGTCGCCGGGCCATTGAAGACCGGGTAGTTCCCCACCCCAGGCCCGCCACATGCTGTAAATCACCGGCTCTCGGTCGGACCCGTCGACTTTGTTCGTCAGGCTGCGTCCCTTGCATGAGGAATGAATGCGCAAACAATCCCTTCTCCTCTCTGCCCTGCTTGCAACGCCAATCTTGATGGCTCAGGAACCAACCTTCGAGAGCCTGCGGGAGGAAGGCCGCTGGAAGCAGCTTCGGCCACGCATAGAGGGCTGGTATCGGGCTAAACCAGAAGATCCCTACGCCCTACTCTGGATGTCCAGGTTGAAATTGGCCTACGGCGACCCGCCGGCAGCATTGGATTTGGCCCGGAAGGCCGTGGCGTTCAAAAGCACGGACGCCGAACTCCACATCCAGCATGGCGTGGCGGCCAGGGCGGTTCTGGATGAGACCGATAGCATGCTGAAAATGCTGCCCTTGTCCAAGGAGTGGAAGAAGGCATTGGAATCGGCGCTGGCTGTGAACCCAGCAAGCGAAGAAGCCACAGAATCCCTGCTCCAGTTTTTCATGGGCGCCCCAGCCATTGCCGGGGGGAGCAATTCCAAAGCCAAGGAATTGGCGCAACGATTCACGAACATCCAGCCGTCGGCCGGGCTTGTGCTACAGGCCAAAGCTGCATTCCGCGGCAAGGATTTGGATGGGGCGAAATCCTTGGTCCAGCAAGCCCTCGCCAAAGATCCTGCCTGCGCCAAAGCCTACAGTTTCTGGATCACCAGCCTGAAGCGCCAGAAACCGGAACCCCTAGACACCATCGCCACCCTTTGCAGGAAGGCCCTTGAAAACCATCCAAAGGCGATCGAATTCCACGCAAACCTGGCTTATTCGCTGGCTAAGCAGGGGAAGTGGACCGAATTGGAGGTCTGTCTCGTCCAGGCCCGCAAGATCTTTCCTGACAACCTCGCGCCCTATTTCTACGCCGGTGAAAGCATCCTCGATACGGGGTCCCAGGGCCGGGCGGAACCATTCCTTCGGACCTATCTGTCGCAAAGCCCTGAAGGGTTTTCTCCCGGCCTTGCAAGCGCCCATGCAAACCTCGCCTACCTGTATGACAAGCAGGGGCGCCATTCAGAAGCGATCAAGGAACTCGAAATAACACTGAGCCTCAGGCCCTCCCACAAATGGGCACAGAAGGAGCTGCAACGGCTGAAGAAGTCCTGAATGTCGGAGCCAGTGCCGGAAATACGCTTTCATCATGGCTGTTGCCCATGCGGCCTACCACGTCGTTCAAGCCGATCCGACAGGGTCGGGTCGCATAATCAATTTCGCCAGGCGCCACCAAACAATTGCGCCTTCCTCAAATCAGCCATCCCAGGAGCAAACCATGAATGAGTTTAATCCATACGCACCACCGGAATCGGACCTCTCATCAACACCTGATCTGTCCCAAGATCTACCAGTCCTCGCTGATCGGGGAACACGCCTCGGCGCAAGCATGTTGGATGGTTTTATCCTAGTAATTCCAATGATATTTCTAATGTGGGGTTTCTATGCACTATTTGGGTTCAAATTCTTAGTGCCGGTTCCTGGGTTAAGTGGAATATTACTAACGATTGGTGTTGTACTTATCGGAACCATGTTGGATTTGGCGATTAATGGAACTTTACTACTAAGGTATGGGCAAACAGTTGGCAAGAAGATCTGTAAAATTAAAATAGTCAAATTGAATGGGGACGTACCATCTCTAATGGATTCTTTTGTTAAGCGTCGCTTCATCTTCACCCTCGCACAACAAGTGCCATTCATCGGTGGTCTGTTTTCGCTCATAGATGCACTGATGATCTTTCGAAAAAGCTGTCGCTGTCTCCATGATGAGATTGCAGGCACCATCGTTGTGAAAGCCTAGAAGCAGCTCAGCGGATACATGCATACCTTCGTCCGACCCGGACCTAACCGTGCGCACCTACGAGATGTCCTTCACAAACTTCTCCACCGGACATACCGACTTATTGGGCGGGGTCTACCTGGAACTGATTCCCAATGAACGGATTCGGCATACGGATAAGTTTGACGATCTGGATCTCCCAGGTGAAATGCAGACCACCGTCCCCGTCCTGTGAAATCGCCGGCCAGGCTCTGGCGCAGCCGCCTTGCCACGGTTCTCGACGCCGCTGCCATGTCCTTTTTTACCATCAGGGTTCTTTGATTCACTATCGAAAGGAGAGAAAGCGCCATGCAGAATGAAGGTACCGAAATGGCCGAAAGGACGGCGGTGCGGGTCGCCCTGTGGCGGGCCATGCATGTCCAGGTCGATCCGCCACCGCATGTGTTGGAAGACGAGATCGGCCTGCGGCTGGCCGCCCCGGAGGACGGCTGGCACCACCGTCCGGACATGGCCGCCAAGGCCACGAGCCGGGCCCGCGCGTCCATTGTGGCCCGCGCCAGGTTCATCGAGGATCTGGTAATGGAACAGGCAGGCCGCGGCGTTGGCCAGTATGTCCTCCTAGGCGCCGGACTCGACACCTTCGCCCAGCGCAGGCCTGAGATCGCCTCCGGCCTGCGGGTTTTCGAGGTCGACCAGCCCGGTCCCCAGGCCTGGAAGCGGCAGCGCTTGGTGGAACTCGGCTTCGGCGTCCCGGAGTGGCTGCGGCTCGTGCCGGTGGACTTCGAGGCGGGTTCCTCCTGGTGGGAGCAGTTGGCGATGGCTGGCTTCGATGCCGGCCAGTCGGCGGTCGTGGCCTCCACAGGCGTCGCCATGTACCTCACCGCGGACGCGAACGCAGCCACGCTGCGCCAGATCGCGGCGCTCGCCCCGGGCTCCACGCTGGCCCTGTCGTTCATGCTGCCGCTGGAACTCGTCGAATCCGAGGAGCGCCCCGGACGCCAGATGACGGAAAAATTCGCGCGGTTGGCCGGGACGCCTTTCCTCAGCTTCTTCACCCCGCCGGAGATGCTGTCGCTGGCCCGCGAAGCCGGTTTCCGGCAAGTCCGGCACGTATCCGCGGCCAACCTGACCGACCGCTACTTCGCCGGCCGGAGGGACGGCCTTCGGCCGTCAAGCTCGGAGGAGCTGCTGATCGCGACTACCTAGCCAGGGTGGAGAAGTGGAGCTTGGGAACGCTCCGCACGCGTTCTGTTCTCAATCGGCCCGGGTGCTGGTTCCTTTCCCACAGGGAAGGCCGACCCAGCCTGGGCGCGGGGCTGCTTCAAAATAATAGCCGGGCACCACCTCGATCCTGCCGCTGCATCGTGGCTCCACAGGCTCTCCTGTGGCACGCTTTCTCGAGGAGGTTCCATGCGCTCCGCGTTCAGAAGCATTGCAGCGGTGGTCGCCGGATTCATCGCCGCAAGCATCGTCATGATGATCATCGAATCCATCAATGGCCGCCTGATCTATCCAGAGCTTGGCAAGGTCGCCGAGGGGGTCCAGGATCGCGAAACACTCCGCGCCCTGCTTGCGAATGCCCCCGTGGGCACCTTCCTCGTGGTGATCGCGGGATGGGCCCTGGGGGGCCTGGCCGGCGGCTGGTTGGCCGCGAAACTTTCACCACCATCCACCATGAGGCCGACTTTCGTCCTGGGGGTCCTGCTCACGCTCGCAGGCATCGCCAACAACTTCATGATTCCGCCACCGCTCTGGTTCTGGTTTGCCGGCCTTGCCGTGCTTATGCCGGCTGTGGTGGCTGGCGGGCGCCTCGCCTTTCGTTCAAGCGGGGCATAGCCGGGGGGCGCTTCCACGATGCATACGAGGTGTGGCCCCTGCCTGGACTGATCCTTTTTTCCGGGTAGGCGCGCCGACACCAAGTTGCATCCCGAATTCCTAATTCAAGGAGCCATCCATGGACGTTTGGACTTCCCAAAACGACCCCGGCAAGCAAACCCTGCTCTCAATCGCCTGCGCTGCGGCGGGTCTGCTCCTGGCCATCGGATTCCGCGATTTCAGCGGATTCGGCAGCAATTCCGCGGCGGGGTTCCTCCTTGGGCTGCTCCTGCTGCTCCTCGGTGTTTCCGGTTTCCTGGCGGGGGGCAAACAGGTCGTGGTCATCGATCCCGGGGCCCGCGGCATCACCATCGAAGACTCAAACCGTTTCCGGACGAGGAAACGGTGGATTCCCTTCAGCGAGGTGGCCGGCATCAGCATCGGCCATCTTGGGAAGAAGTCGAACAACGTCATGTGGTACTACCTCGTGCTCAAACTCAGGAACGGCGAGGATTACCCGCTGTTCGCCCCGGGCCGGTTTTTCGAGGGCGGATCGGACAGATCAACGGTCGAAGGTTGGAAGCAGCGCCTGGAAACCTACCTCGGCCCCTAGGACCGGGCGGCAGGCTGCTTGGGCGCATCGAAGGCACCGTGAACGGCAAGGCCCGAAGCGTGGATTTCCCCATGTCCCGGATCGCATGCGATGGCCAGTTCGGGGACCGGGGAAACTCCGGGGCGGAGCTTTGCAGATCGCGCCATGGGCTCGATGATAAGACCGGTTTTAAAATGGAGGTTCGACTATGGTTGAGGCCATGAAGGCCATCCGCCCAGCCATCGCGCCGATCCGCCGAGGGGAGTTGCCGTGAACCCGAAAATGCGTTCCTGGCTGGCCTGGTTGCTCCCGTTCCTGGTGGGCGGCGGCCTGGCCCTGGGTGCGCTCATCGGTTGGAGCCTCGGTTCGGAGGCCGCGCGCCAAGAGGGCCCGGCCGGGGACATGGCCGGCGCCGCCGGGGCACTCATGGTCGTCATCTGCCTCCTGGCAGGCTTCGTGGTGTCGGTGCTGACCCTCATCCTCGCGAAAATCCTCCGCCGTGGTTCTCCGACGCGGCTCTTGCTCCGCCTGGCCCTGAGCCTCGCGGCTGGGGGCATCCTGGGACTTCTGGGGACCCACCCGGGGGGGCTGGCGGCTACGGCGGCGTGGATCCTGCTGCTGAGCGCTCCAGCCCTGCTCTCGTGGTCCTGGCGCACGGACTGAGGAAGCACGGGATTCGGGATCTGCCGGCCCCGCAATCCGGCCATGGAAAACCGGCCTCGGGCAAACGTTGCGGATCGGCAAGGACGACGTACACTTCCGTCGGATGTTCCTGCTGGAATCCTGATCCGGGAGGCTGTCATGGCAAAGCCACTGTCGTCCTTGGCGCCGGATATCGAACGGAGGTTCGCGGGCTGGGTGAAGATCCAGGAGCGCCACGTTTCGCCTGCGGAGATCAAGCTCCGGCCCACCATCACGCTATCGCGCCAGTTCGGCTGCCTGGGGTTCCCACTTGCGGAACGGCTCAAGGTCCTCTTCGAGGAAGCCTCCGGAGAGCCCTGGAACATCTTCGACAAGACCTTGATCGAGATGGTCGCCAAGGAGGAGGGCATCTCCCTGGGCCTGCTGAAGCGCCTGGGCGACATGTCCCATGCCATCGAGGCCTTCGGGCTGTATGCGCCGGGCCACGTGACCCACGACAAAGCCTTCGACAAAGTGGCGCGCTACCTGGTCCAGATCGCGAAGCTCGGCAACGCGATCATGGTGGGGCGGGGGGCGGCCATCCTGTGCAAGGACCTCCGGAACTGCTACAACTTCCGGCTGATCGGCAGCCATGAATGGAGGGTCTCCACCTATGCCCGGCGGATGGGGCTGAGCCGGGAGGAAGCGGAGGCCGAGGTGATCGAGAATGGCGAGCGGCGCGACAAGTTCGTCAGCCATTGCCTAGGCGAGGACATCGACAATCCCAAATTCTATGAAGCCATCTTCAACAACGACCGGCATGGCGTGGAGGACATCGCCTGCGCGATCCTGGCCTTCGTCCGCAACGCCTGGGAAGATAAGCGGTATTTCAGGCAGGCCGAGCTGATCGCAAAGGGCTAGGGAATCCAGTGGAATGCGCCATCTGCAAAGAGATCCGGGACGGATGCCAGGTCCTCACCATCTACACGGGAGATCTGCGCGACACCAAACACATGAACACCGCAGCCTATACCACCACCACGGTCAAGACGTATGGGAATTTCAAACCCCACCAATACCATGTGTGTCCCATCTGTCTGGACAAATGGGGGCCGAACGGGCGGCGAATGAAACCGATCGGATTCATCGGAATCGTCCTCGTGGTCGTCCTCGGCGGAATCGCCCTCGCCAACCACCGGAGCAGCGTCGGCCTCATCGCATTTCTCAGCCTGGTTTTTTTAGGCGTCCTGGTGGTGACCATCTTGATGAGATTCCCTGTCCTTGAGCGCCTGAAGCGCAAAGCCAGGAAATTCGGCCAACTGGCCCTGGATCAAGAGGAATACCTGCAACGGATGTCGATGGATGAGGATCGGTTCGTATAAGCGGGTTCCCATCCAGGCCGAGGCTGCCGCAGCCTATGATGCGAGCCTGTTTCCGAACTCCTCGATCCTGGGTATGCTGCGCTACCCCGAAAGCTTGCCGCCCCCGGCCGCATCAGGCCGAACTCCGCATCCATTCTGCTTTCGACACCCGTCACCCGGTGGACTCCCATGGTTCGGCCACGCATCATCTAGCCCTCCTGGTCCCTTCGGCGCCTCCACATCCTGGAGGAGGCGCAGATCGACGCGCTCGCGGAGGTGCTGATCGACTGCGTCGAAGGCGGCGCCTCGGTGGGCTTCATGCGGCCGCTCACGCGCGACCGCGCAGTGTCTTTCTGGCGCCGCGTGGCGCAGGATGTGGCCACCGGGGAACGCGCGCTGCTGGTCGCGGAGGATGCGCTCGGCCTGTGCGGCACCGTGCAATTGCTGCTCGGCCAGCCCGAGAACCAGCCGCACCGCGCCGACTTGGCGAAGATGCTGGTGCACCCCCGCGCGCGCCGCCGGGGGCTGGGCGCAGCGCTGATGCGGGCCGCAGAAACCGCCGCCCGGGATTGCGGCAGGACCCTGCTCGTGCTCGACTCCGTGACCGGAGGCGATGCTGCGCGCTTGTACGAGAGCCTAGGCTGGGTGCGGGTGGGCGAGATCCCCGGCTATGCCCTGTTCCCGCAGGGCGGGCTGTGCAGCACGACCGTGTTCTACCGGGATCTCGGCGGGCAGGCGGCGCGCTCCGGACCCTTTCCCCCTAGGGAGGACAATTCATAGGCAGGGAGATCTACCCATGGACATTCTCGATGCCATCGGAAACACATCGCTGGTCCAGCTCCAAAGGATCGTTCCACCGGGCAGCGCGGACATCTTCGTGAAGCTCGAGTGGGAGAACCCCACCGGCAGCGTCAAGGACCGCATGGCGCAGGCGGTGATCGCCCGGGCGGAGGAGGACGGGAGGCTGAAGCCCGGGGACACCATCGTCGAGTACACCGGCGGCAGCACGGGGACCTCGCTTGCATTGGTCTGCGCCGCCAAGGGCTACCGCCTGAGGATCGTCAGCTCGGATGCATTCAGCCGGCAGAAGCTGGACCACATGGCGGCACTGGGGGCGGAACTGACGCTTGTTCCGAGTGAAGGCGGACTCACCACCAGGAAGCTGATCCAGGACATGATCGAGGCCGCCCGCGAGCTGAGCCGGGAACCCCGCACCTATTGGACGGACCAGCTCCACAACCGGGACAGCATCGTGGGCTACCACGCGCTGGGCGAGGAGATCTGGAGCCAGACGAAGGGGGAAATCGACGCCTTCGTCCATTGCGTGGGCACGGCGGCCACGTCCCGCGGGGTGGCCGCAGTGCTGAAACGGCACAATCCCGCCATCGAGATCATCGCTGTGGAGCCCGCCGAATCCCCGGTGCTGTCGGGGGGGCAGGCCGGCCCCCACAAGATCGAAGGCGTCGGCATCGGCTACATTCCGCCGCTTTGGGAGCCAGCTCTCGTGGACGGGATCCTGCCGGTCAAAACCGATGATGCGAAGGCCATGGCGCGGCGCATCGCGCGGGAGGAGGCCTTGTTCGCGGGGACATCGTCCGGTGCGAATGCCATCGCGGCGCTTCAGGTGGCGGCGCGGCTCGGGCCGGGAGCCAAGGTCGTGACGCTCATGGGCGACTCGGGGCTGAAGTACCTCGGCACCGATGTGTTCCAGAGAACCTGAACCGTTAATCCCTCGCGGCCCGCGGCTTGCCCCTGCGACAAATGGCGGATGCGGTCCCGTGCGGTTGACATCCTGCTTCAATCACCCAGCTCCCGACCGGGGCCCATCCACTCCAGGATCGACGATGTCCCCAAGCCTTTCCCCCCTGGCCACGATGCTCAGCCTGAACACGGACCTGCTCCTCAACTGCCTGGATGGCCTGTCCGGGGAAACGGCGGTGGAACGGTTGCATGGACGCGGCAATTCCATCAGCTTCATCGCCGCCCATATGATCGACGCCCGGCATTTCATGGCCCGACTGCTGGGGAGTCCCCTGCCCAACGCGATCGGGGAGGCCCTTGCTACGGCCCGGAGCATCGAGGATGCTCCGGCCTTGCCATCGCTAGACTGCATCAGGGGCGAGTGGACGGCCATCAGCCGCCATCTGGAAAAGCTGCTGAAGGCTCCGGTCCAGCCGGACCTCGGCCAGGCGGCCCCGCAGTCCTTCCCGATTCCGGATGGCAGCCTTCTGGGCGGCCTGTGCTTCCTGGTCCAGCACGACGCATTCCATCTGGGGCAGGTGGCCTTGCTCCGCCGCCAATTCGGGTACGAGGCGATGTCCTATGCCCGACGTGTTCCGTTCGGCGGCGGGGAGGAAGCCTGGCCCCATCCCGCGCTGCCGCCCTGTCGACGGCCAGGTTGAGATTATGGATCGCGGTTGAAACAAATGACCTAAATCATCCATTATTTGCAGTAATAAAGTAAAATGGTCCCAGCCAGGGGGCGCTTGCCGCCATGGGAAGGAGTCCGCGAGATGAACATCGGAATCATCCTGGAAACCAACGAGCCCGAAAAGGCCTGGAACGCGGTCCGGTTCGCCAACACGGCGCTGAAGCGGGGCCGCGAGGTCAGGCTGTTCTTGATGAGCGCAGGGGTCGAAGCCGAATCCATCACGCATGAAAAATACAATGTGAGGGCCCAGCTTCAGGAATTTTCCGAAAACAGGGGATTGCTCCTGGCCTGTGGCACCTGCATCAAGGGCCGAGGCCAGGGCCAATCGGAACTGTGCCCCATCTCCACCATGGCCGACTGTCTCGACATGGTCGAATGGGCCGATCGGGTGGTCACCTTCTGAGGCCCTGCGGACCAGGCAGGCCTCGAAGGCCCGGCGACAACGAAAGGAGCGGATCATGGTCATGCGCGTCATCAGGCTCGGCAGCCCGCGAGTGGAGGGCGAGGGCACCCGCATCGGAACGGTCCGCCGGCCGCCCCGCGGGGTGCCCAAGTCCGAGTTCGCCTCCCGGGATTGGTATGACGTGTGGTTCCCGAACCTGGCGCCGAGTCCTGAAACCATGAAGCTCGGCCAGCAGGCCGCCACACCCGCCCAGTGGGCCACCTTCATCAGGAAGTACCGGGCCGAAATGGCGACCCCCGAGAACGTCCGCACCCTCGAACTGCTGGCCACGCTGTCCCATCAAAGCCATTTTTCGGTGGGCTGCTACTGCGCGGATGAAGCGCATTGCCATCGGTCCGTGCTGCGGGAACTCCTGGCGGGGAAGGGCGCCGCATTCGCATCCAGATAGAGACTTTCGTCCTCCATATGCGGAAGGGCGCTTCGCTTCTATGGCACCCCAGCGTCCAGTTCGGCGATTCCCTCCCCCCGTTCAACGATCTCTGCCCGCCGTTTAACTTGACCACCACGCCGCTTTTCAATGGGGATCTAGCATTTCCATCGAAAGAGGGCCCGCAACATGACGCGATCCGAACCAGTTTCAAATCCCAGCATCGAACTCGATCTGACCGGCAATCAACCTCATCAAGATGATGGGCCGCGCCGCAGCAGGCCAATCATTCGAGAAGCGCAGCCATCTCTGCCAAAAATCGAACCCATCCTAGGTGAGACCGATGTCGGTAGTGATGAGACCGAACGCACCGTCGGCATCCTCTTTGTGCTTTCGGCTTTCCCGGGCGCGCTCTCCTTTCTTTCAGGCCACGGAACTGGAGCCCTGTTAAGCATTGCTGTCCCACTCTATTTCGGCATCGGCCTTCTCCGCAGAGATGAGTTCATCAAGCAATGGGTGTTTGCGGCTTGCTTCATCCAACTCATCATCGGCGTTCTTACGGCACTGATTTTCCCCACCTCAATTCTCATGGTGGCCGGGGGCCTCGCCCAGAATGGCGGGCTATTGGTTCTGGTATCGGGAAGAGCCCTCTCCAGGCGGATGTATCTCCTTTCGCTTGCAGCAGTCACCGTTGGAACATTGGCGGGTGCCACCGCGGTTTTCCTCCGGTGATCCATCCCAACCTGGCCCAACCCACCCTCAATCCCTGATCGCCACCTTCAACAATGCTGGGCTGATGCTGCGGGCTGGCGGAGTGCCTCATCATTCACACGGGATATTGCGCTAGCGCGCAAGGTTCCATCTCCATATCCGGCAAACCAGGAGGCCACCCGATGACAGGCGCGACCACCGGAGGCGTGAAAACGCTGCTCCGCATCGAAGGCTTTTGCGTGCTGCTGGCCGCGGCTCTGGCGTATTCCAGGTACGGGCTCGGCTGGAAGACCTTCGCCCTTTTCTTCTTGGCCCCGGACCTTTCCTTCCTGGGCTACCTCGGGGGCCCGGTGGTCGGCGCCTGCTCCTACAATGCCGCCCACTCCTATGCCGGGGCTGTCCTGGCTCTTTTCCTGGGCGTGTGGCTTTCGAGCCCTCTCGTGGTGGCGGCGGGTCTTATCTGGTGCGCCCACCTGGGCTTCGACCGGGCGCTCGGCTATGGCCTGAAGTACGCATCGGGCTTCGGCTTCACCCATCTGGGACCCATCGGCCGGGCGAGGCAGAAAGCCTAGCGATGCATTCCAGGATGCGGCGCTTCCATGCCGCCCTGGTTGATGCCACCCTCGTATTCCAGGAGGTTGCGCGTGTACTCCAAAAGGATGTTCGCCGGCTGGGGGGACATGGCGATCCTGGGCAGCGGCAGCCTGGTGTCCCAATTGGCGCAGCACGGCCTGATCGATGAATACCAGTTCGTAGTGGCTCCAGTGGCGCTGGGCAGAGGCAGGCCATTATTCGATGGAATTCAACAAAAAGTGACACTAAAGCTATTGAAGACGCGGATCTTCGGGAACGGGAACGTGCTGTTGCGCTACGAGCCGGCCTCCTGATGGGGACGCATTTCATAGCCTCGTTGCGGCTGCCTGCGGAGGGTTTGCGATGATGGTCTCAGTGTTCATCGGCACGAGCCTCGACGGATTCATCGCGCGGGTCAACGGCGGCCTCGACTGGTTGCCGGAGGGCGGCGGAGAACCCCATGGCTACAACGAGTTTTTCGCAAGCGTTGATGCACTCGTGATCGGCCGGAAGACCTTCGAGACGGTGCTGGCTTTCGAGACCTGGCCCTATGGCCGCAAGCGCGTGGTGGTGCTGGGCAGCCGGCCACTGGATCTCTCCAAAGCCCATGGGGCTGTGGTGGAGCAGATGGCCGGGTCTCCCGCGGATATCGTCTCGAAACTCGCCGAGAGCGGCGCACGGCACCTCTACATCGACGGCGGGATCACGATCCAGCGGTTCCTCCGGGCCGGCCTCATCGACCGCCTGATCATCACCCGTGTGCCCGTGCTCATCGGCGATGGGGTTCCGCTCTTCGGGAGCCTGCCCCAGGATGTGCGGCTCGTCCATGTCGCGACCCGGTCCTTTCCATCCGGATTGGTTCAAAGCGAATACCGGATCGACTCTAAACGCTGAAGCCGAGGTTCATCACGGTGAAGAAGCCCGCCCAGGTGGCCACGGCGGATGGCAAAACGGTGCCGGAGGCCACCATGGGGCCGCGCCTGGAGAAGCGCGCGGAGGAGATCAACCGGGACCCCTCGGCATTCCTCGCCGGAGCCCCTGCCGCCGGGGCCATGCCCAAAATCTGAAATGTGACGGAATACCCTTCAAAGAGGACTAGCTTTTGGATGCAGGGTGGAATCCCGGGCACCGGGGAGCGTCCATCCTTGCCCTGGCTTCGAGGTCCACGATGACGCTGCGCGAGAGGGTTTCACTGCTCGATGACTATTCCGGGGAGTTGAGCCAGGCCCTGGAAAAACTGGACATGGAACGCTCCCGGGGCGCCCTCAACCGCGATGAGCAGTTGGATTTCCTGGGGGACCTCCGCCGGGCCATGGTTGCGAAGGATCTGTCGCCCCTCATGAAACGGGGCAGGATCAGCCTTGTCGCGAGCCTGCTGGCGGGGTGCGCGGCGGCCTTCCTGCCCCCGGGCATTCCCAACCAGGAGGGGGTCCGCTACGGCGCCATCGGCCTGGCCCTGCTTTGCCTGGCCGTGGCGGTCTGGACCTTCATCGCCTACTTCAGGAAGCGCCGCCGGGACGAGGCCTGGCTCCGACGGCTGGAGGCCGCCGCGGCCGAAGGCGGCACGATCTTCGACGTTTCCTGAAAACCGGGTCCCGTCCATTCCGCGTTCTATCATGGAGCAGCCCCCCAAAGGAGACCGTCCCCGTGGAAACGAACTGGATCCGATTGCTGATGACGCGCGAGCTGGCCTCCTTCTCCAAGGAATTGGACCTGTTCCAGGATGAATCCCTGATCTGGAAGACCGTTCCCGGCGTGTCGAATCCTGTGGGCAGCTTGGTCCTCCATGTCTGCGGGAACCTACAGCATTTCGTGGGGGCCGTGCTGGGCGGCACCGGCTATGTGCGGAACCGGGAGCTGGAATTCAGCCTCCGGGGCGTTTCCCGCGCCTCGCTCTCAGCCGAACTCCAAAAGACGATCGCAGCGGTCGATTCCGTCTTGTCCACCCTTGCGGAGCAATCCTTGGCCGCCGACTACCCCGAGCGCCTCGGCGGCTTCCAGGTGCCCACGGGGATGTTCCTGCTGCACCTGAACACCCATCTCGCGCACCACCTCGGCCAAGCGGGCTATCTCAGGCGCATCCTCTCCGGCGACAACCTGAGCAGCGGCCCCATCGCCATCAGCGCGCTTTCCGGTTCGAACTAGCCGGGACCAGCGCTTTATTTCCATTTTCGTTCGCGCGGCCGGAGGATAGGGCCCAGACTTTCATTCCAGGTAACCCATGGGAGCCGGATTCCGGCCCCGCGCCCGGATCAACCATCTGGCCCGCAACACAGGAAACGTCCCGCATGAAACCGAAAGAACTCGTTGCAGCCTGGGTGGAGGCCTTCAACCGCGCCGATGCCGCGGCTCTTGCCTCCTTCTATTCGGAAACGGCCATCAATCACCAGGTGGCCGAGCTGCCGGTCGAGGGCCGCGCTGCGATCCGCCGGATGTTCGATACCGGTTTCGCCTCGGCCAAGATGGTCTGCATCGTGGAGAACATCTTCGAAGACGGGGACTGGGCCATCCTGGAATGGCGGGATCCGCTGGGCCTCAGGGGATGCGGGTTCTTCCATATCCTGGACGGGCAGATCGTCTTCCAGCGGGGCTACTGGGACAAGCTGACTTTCCTCCGGCAGCACCATCTGCCGATTCCGCAGGATTGAACCATGGCTCCAATCACGCCCGCCGTCATCGGTGCCGAAGGAGAGGCCAGCGTGGTGGTCACGCCCGAGGTGACCGTCCGGCACTTCCACCCGCACATGCCGGAGGTCTATGGCACGCCGTTCATGATCTACCTGATGGAAGTGGCCGCCGGCCAGGCCATCCAGGCCAGCCTCCCCGCCGGGTGGGTGTCGGTCGGGGTGGAGGTCAACATCCGCCATCTGGCCCCCACCCCGGTCGGCAGGACCGTGACGGCTCGGGCCAGGGTCACCGCGGTGGGCGACAAGCTGATCGCCTTCGACGTCGAGGCGCACGATGGTGTAAACCTCATCGGGAAAGGCACGCACAGCCGCGCGCCCATCGAGCTGGCGCGCTTCGAGCAATCGCTTCTGGCCCGCTAGGGGTGCGCCCGGCCCGTCCGGCGGCGCCCCTTGAAGCCCACCGCGCACCGCAATGCCAAATCTTCTGGAGGACCCATGAAAGCAGGATCATCCCTCTCGGTGGCGTTTCTCGGGATCGTCTCCCTGGCCCACCTCGCCCGGGTCATTTTCGGCCTGGGAATCCAGATCGGCGATTTCCATGTTCCTCAATGGATGAGCCTGGCCGCCTTCTTGTTCTGCGGAGCGCTTTCGCTGCTGCTGTATCGGGAATGCAGGGGAAAATGAACATCCGTGTTCAAGTGGACAGGCATGGTTGACCGATGATTCCAGCCCAGGTAGCGCTCGAACGTCTCCGGGAGGGGAACCGCCGCTTCGTGGCCGACGTCCGGAACCGCGACAATCCCACGGGCCAGACGCGGCGGGTCGAATTGGCCGCTGGGCAGGAGCCGTTCGCCATCATCCTGGGTTGTTCCGATTCGCGGGTGCCGGCGGAGATCGTCTTCGACCAGGGCCTGGGGGATCTGTTCGTCATCCGTGTGGCCGGAAACATCGTGGCCGCCTCGCAGGTCGGCAGCGTCGAGTTCGCCGCGGCCCGGTACGGCACGCGTCTGGTGGTGGTGCTGGGGCACTCCCAGTGCGGGGCCATCCTGGCCACCCTGGAGGAGCTCCAGCAGCCGTCGGGCAATCAATCGCGGAACCTCCGTTCCATCGTCGACCGCGTCCGTCCCTCCGTGGAAGCCTTGCTCGAGACGGGACTGAGGGACGATCCGGAAGCGCTGGTGCGGCAGGCGGTCCGCGCGAACATCCGGGTTTCGGCGAACCATCTGCGGCATGGATCTGAAGTCCTCGAGCAACTGGTCCAGGAAGACGGGCTGCTCATCGTGGGCGCCGAGTATTCGCTGGAGACCGGTACCGTGGATTTCTTCGACGGCGTGCCCGGGACCGGCTGATGCCCCGGCCGGCGGGCTGCTGCGAAAACCAGTCATGCTGGTGCAGGGCGCAAGGTCGCGAACCAGAGGATGAACCATGGCTGAACCCATCACCGCGAAGCAATTGGGCATCCTTCAGCACATCGCCAGGAATCCCGGCGCGCCGAGGGCGGTGCTCCTCTCCGCCATGGGAGCCTCCCCGGCGGATCTGAAGTATCTCGTCGAGCACGACATGATCCGGGAAAGGGCCGCCGATTGCTTCCATGTTTCGCATTTTGGTGAAATGGTCCTGAGGCGGAGTCTTTGAAATGCGTCGCGCGCTGACCCCTCGTCCATTGCGGGGGCTTTCATGAAAGTGGCATTCATCGGAACCCACGGCGTGGGCAAGACGACGCTCTGCTACGAGCTCGCCGCCGCCCTCAAGCGGGACAGCGTCCATGTGGACATCGTGAAGGAGGTGGCCCGCCTATCGCCCCTTCCCATCAACCAGAAGACTTCGATGGAAGCGCAGACCTGGATCTTCACCACACAGATGGCCGAGGAGATCCGCTCCGGCAGCCAGCACGACGTCGTGGTCTGCGACCGCAGCGTGCTCGACAACTACGCCTACATGGTGCTGGCCTTCGGCCGGCAGCTCCCCATCGAGCGGTTCATGCACCATTGGATGAAGAGCTACGACCTGCTTTTCAAGGTCCCCTTTTCCGGCCAGCTCTCCGAGGACGGCGTGCGGGACACGGATGCCTTTTTCGCCAAGGCGGTGGACGAGATGGTGGACCGGCTGCTGGCGGAACGGAACCTGCCGCACGAGCGCCTCGATCCGGGCGCGCGTCCCGCCTGGATCGAGCGGGTGCGCCATGTGGTGATGACCCACCCCAAGGGCCAGAAGCGCTTGATCTAGGAGATACTCGCGGTTCGACCGGCGGTTCAGGATTGCCAGAGCGGCCCAAGGGTGGGAGCATCGGGGCGCCCACCCACTCATCCACCTCGGACGCCTCCGGCGCCGGAGGTTCCATCGACAGGAGAATCCAATGGCCTTCCCTCAAGTCAACTACCTCGCGGTGCTCGCCAGCGGCCTCGCCATTTTCATCCTTGGAGGCCTCTGGTACTCGCCGGCGCTGTTCGCGAAACCGTGGATGTCGCTGCAGGGGGTCACCGAGGAGGAACTGAAGGCCAAGAGCCAGGGCTCGATGCCGGCGCTCTATGTCCAAGCCTTCATCACCGGGGTGGTCCAGGCCTGGGCCATGGCGGTCATCCTCAACCATTTCGTGAACCTCACCTTCCTGAGGGCTGCGCTGGTGGGCGTGCTCTGCTGGGCCGGTTTCGCAGCCGCTACGAGCTATGCCACAGCCATCTTTTCCCAGAAACCACGGCAGCTCTGGTTGATTGATTCGGCCTTCAACCTGGTTTCGTTCGTCCTCGCCGGGATCATCCTCGCGGCCTGGCGCTAGGTTCGACGGAGGCCTGTTTTTTTTTGAAAGACCGCTTTCGGATGCATTCCAGCGCAGGGATGGACACCAGGTTTCTGCCTGGGATCGCTTGGTCTACCTTTGGGAAGCAGCCTTGCCTGGGCGATTTGTTTTTTATTGGCGGATTGATGCCCTCGACACCCCACCTGGAAAAGCACTTCACCGCCGGAGCCGCGGTGCGGGATGTGGTCATCGGCATGTCCGACGGCCTGACGGTGCCGTTCGCGCTGGCGGCGGGCCTGACGGGCGCCATCTCCCAGACGCATCTCATCGTCACCGCCGGGCTGGCCGAGATCGCCGCCGGTTCCATCGCCATGGGGCTGGGAGGCTATCTGGCCGCCAGGGGCGATGCGGAACACTACATCCACGAACAGCGCCGGGAGGAGTTTGAAATCGCCACGGTGCCGGACACCGAGGCCCAGGAAGTGCGGGATATTTTCGAGTCCTACGGAATCGCGCCTGAGGAAAGCGCCGGCGTCGAAGAGTCCCTCCGCAAGCGTCCCGATGACTGGGTGCGGTTCATGATGCGGTTCGAGTTGGGCCTTGAAGCTCCGGTGCCCGGGCGGTCCTGGAAGAGCGCGCTCACCATCGCGACGGCCTACATCGCAGGCGGATTCATCCCCTTGAGCGCTTACTTTTTCGCGGCCGATGCGCAGAGCGCCTTGAAACTGTCGGTGGTCATCACGCTTGCGGCCCTGGCCCTGTTCGGCAGCGTGAAAGGCCACTTTACGGGAGTGCCGGTCCTGCGAAGCGGCCTCCAGACGGTGCTGGTGGGTGGTGCCGCCGCCGCCGCCGCCTTCGGCATCGCCCGGTGGATTTCCTGAGCGGCCGGCCTACCTTCTGAATTCAGCGGGCTTCATGCCCAGCTTTTCCAACCTGGAGATGAGCGTGCTGGGGGCCAAGCCGGCCAACGTGGCGGCGCCGGCCTCGCCGGTGATCTTGCCTTTGGTGGCCCGCAGCAGATCCTCGAAGTAGCGCCGCTCCTGCTGCTCCCAGCTTTGGGGCGCTTTGGCGGGACGGCCGTCCAGCAGCGTGGCCTCCAGCTTGAGTTCGCGGCCGGCCGTGAGGATGGCCGAGCGTTCCAGGACATTGAACAGTTCCCTCACGTTGCCCGGCCATGCATAGCGTTCGAGCTGTTTCAGGGCTTCCTTCGCCAGGCGCAGGGCGGGCCGCCGGTTTTCCTTGCTGAACCGGTCCAGGAAGCCTTCCGCCAGGGAGCGGATGTCCTGTGGCCTTTCCCGAAGCGGAGGCAGGTGGATGGGAAACACATTGAGCCGGTAGTAGAGATCTTCACGGAAGGAGCCCTGGCCGACCATCCCGGCCAGGTCGCGGTTGGTGGCGGCGACCAGGCGCACATCGACTTTCCGAGGCTTCTCCGAGCCCACCGGATCGATCTCCTTCTCCTGGAGGACCCGCAGCAGCCTTGGTTGCAGGTCCAGCGGCAATTCGCCGATCTCATCGAGGAAGAGGGTGCCCCCGTCCGCCAGTTCGAAGCGGCCTTTGCGGGCGGCGTTCGCCCCGGTGAAGGCGCCGCGCACGTGGCCGAAGAGCTCGCTCTCGATGAGGCTGCCCGGCAGGGCGCCGCAGTTCACCTTGATGAAGGGGCGCTCGCGCCGGGGCGAGAGGTGATGGAGGGTCTGGGCCACTTTTTCCTTGCCTGTGCCGGTCTCGCCGGAGAGCAGGACCGTCGTGTTGGCGGAAGCCACCTGCCGGAGCTGGTCCACCACCACCCGCATGGCGGGGCTGTCGGCCCGCAGCGGCTCGGCCATGACGCCCCGCATGGATTCCGCGCGGAAGAATTCCACCTCGTCCGCCAACCGCCGCTGCTGCTCCGAAAGCAGTTTGAGGTGTTCGGCCTGCTTGAGCGCCAGGGCCAGCAGGCTGGCGAAGGTGGAGACATGGCGCTCCACGCTTTCGGGATACTGGCGGCAGACCAGGGCATCCAGGGTCATGAGGCCGAAGACCTCCCCGCTGGCGCGGAGGGGCGCCACGAGGCAACTGTGGCTGTCGGGGAACTCCAGGATGCCGTGGAAGGTGTCCTCGCCCGGGTCCTGCTCCTCGAAGCTTTTGGCATGGCGGCTTTTCAGGGCGGTCACCAGCCTTGGATTGCCGTGGATGGCGATGCGGGAGCCCACGAGGCCGGGCGCCACCATGGGTCCCAGGGCGTAGCGCACCTCCAGGTGGTCTTTCTCCCGCAGCAGCACCGTGGCCAGATCGAACGGAACCAACTGGCCGAGGCGCTGGAAGGCCCGCTGCACCAGGGCCTCCGGGTCGTCGCCGAGGGTCAGCAGGTCGCCGACCTCCTCCACGATCCGGGCGCCCGTGAGCGCGGCTTCGAGGGGGTCTTTCGATCTGGCCGGCAGCATGGGCACCTCCATTTCTATTCTCGGTATTTCGAGAGTAGTTTCAACGGCTGGTCACGAACTTTTCTGAAACGCGGCGGGGCGGGGAGGCGGAACTGAGCCTTTGCAAGGGTTGCCGCGTCTGGCATGGTCCTGGCCTTTACCGAGGGCCCGCATGGAGCGGGCCATGAAAGGAATCACGATGGACTTTGCCGCATCCCAGACCCATGAAAACCTGAAGGCCGCGTTCGCGGGCGAGAGCCAGGCGAACCGGCGCTACACCTGGATGGCCGCCGTGGCGGAGAAGGAGGGGCTTCCCGAAACCGCCGAACTCTTCAAGCACAGCGCAGACGGAGAGACGGGCCACGCGCTCAAGCACCTGATGTTCTTGGCCGAAAAAGCCGGCGACCCCGCGACGGGCCTGCCTCTTGGCGACACCAGAACCAACCTCGCCTCGGCCGTGGCCGGAGAAACCTACGAATACACGGACATGTATCCGGATTTCGCCCGCAAGGCCCGGGAAGAAGGCTTCGCGGACATCGCTGCATGGTTCGAGACCCTGGCCAAGGTGGAGCGCTTCCACGCGGGTCGCTTCCAGGCTGCGCTGGCGAAGCTGGAGCAGGGCGTGGCGGCGCGATGAGCGCCTTTTTCGACGTGGCCGCCGAACAAGCCCGGTATCTGGCCCGCGAGCCGTTGCTCGAACGCGCGTTGAGCCTGCGCCTGGAATTGGCCCCAGGCATCGTCTTCCAGCCGGAGACCCAGGAGAGCGTCGAAGACCAGGTGGTGGAGACCCTCTGGGCCGAGGGCAAGACCCTTGGCTCCATTGATGCCGCAGAGGAAGCGGAAGTCCGGGCTTCGTTTTCCGTTCTCGCGCCCCGCCGTGAATCTGGCGAGCTTTCCCTCGCCGCCAGCCTCCTCTTCGGACTGCCCGTGGCGGAGCGCGACCAGAAGCTGGAAGCACTCCGCGGGTTTCCGGAACAACTGACTCTTGAACTGCGGTCCGGCGCCTTTGTGACGCCGGCTGTGGACCGAGGCGCCGCAGGTCCGGGGGACCGGCTTCCGGCGGTGCTGGCATTGCGTTACCAGATTCCCCCTGATGATCTCCCGGTGGCCCTGGTGTCAGTCCATGGGGCCCTGTCGGGGCGCTTCGAACCCGCCGGGTCCTGGGCAGGCTGGCTCCCTTGAGCCGGCATTCTTCCAGGCCCGATAAGATGACCACCCATTTCCAGGGAGTTTCCATGAGCCAAAGCCTCATCCACCACCTCAACGCCCAGTTGGCCACCGCCTGGATCATCGGCTTCAACGCCAAGCGCTACCACTGGATGGTCTCGGGACCTCATTTCCGCGACTACCACCTGCGTTTCGACGACCTGCACGGGGCCGTGGAGGGCACCATCGACGAGTTGGGCGAACGCATCCGGATCCTGGGCGGGACGCCTATCCACGCGCCCTCCCAGATGGAGTCCCAGAGCTCCGTGAAGCCCAGCAATCCCAAGAAACACCTGGATCCCGGGGCGATGCTCGCCGAGGCCCTGGCCTCGGAGGAAAAAGCCATCGGCCTCCTGCATGAAGGCATCGACCTGGCCTCCCGGGAAAATGACCCGGGCACCGCCGACCTCCTGACCCGCTTTGTGCAGGTCCACCAGAAGGAAGCCTGGTTCCTGCGGGAGATGCTCGGTTGAACGACTGGACTTCGCTCGGGCGCCGGGCCCGGGTCCTGGGCAACCGCGAGGTGGAAATCAGCGGGCTGCACCATCCACCCATCAAGAACGAAATATCGTTCAATACCGATATCTTTACCGGAATATCGACAGTATAGGGGATCGGGCCATTGCATGGCCTCGCCACCCAGGTTCTGGGATCTGGAGTCCGGAAGCCGTTCCGGCTTTTCGCGGGATACCGCGATGAAGGTTTCTTCAACCGAAACGCCGGAGCGGACGGAGCGGCGGTCCAGGCCATCGCAGGCCGCTTCCGGGTTTGAAGGAAGGCGTTTTTTCCCTACACTGTTGGACCGCGCCCCGGCGCGTTCATCCGAATCCCGCGCAACCGCGCATTTCCAGGAGAATTCCATGGCTTATACCGCCAAATCCTATGACCACCTGAAGGGAGGCGCCGTCAAGGGCCTCTCGGACGCCCAGCTGGACCAGCACTTCACGCTCTACAAGGGCTACATCGCCAAGCTGAACGAGATCGAAGAGAAGCTGGCCGCCGCCGACAACACCAAGCCCAACTACTCCTTCAACGAGTACACGGAGCTGAAGCGCCGCGAGGCCGTGGCCTTCAACGGCTCCTTCCTGCACGAGCTGTACTTCGAGAACCTGGGCGCCGACGCCACCATCAGCGCCGGGCTGCAGACGGCCTTGGACGCTTTCGGCGGCAAGGACAAGGTCATCGCCGACCTCAAGGCCTGCGCCATGAGCGGTCCCGGCTGGGCGCTGCTGACCCGCAACCGCCGCGACGGGAAACTGCACACCTACTTCATCGCCGAGCACCACCTGGGCCTGCCCATCGAGCAGGACCTGCTGGTGGTGCTGGACAGCTGGGAGCACGCGTTCATGGTCGATTACGGCATCGCAAGAGCGAAGTACCTGGACGCGTTTGTCGAGAACATCAAGTGGAGCGAAGTCTCCAAGCGCTTCGGCGCTTGATCTTGGAGTTGAAAAGTCGAAAAGTTGAAAAGTTAAAAAGTTAGAGAAGTCGAGATTCTTGCTACCTCCGTTGATACTCAACTCCTCAACTCTTCGACTCTTCGACTCTTCGACTTTTCAACTTATTCGACTCCCACAAACTCCCCCTCACATCGGGCCATGCCCCTGCGTTCGCCGGCTCATATGCAGGATGGCTTTGAAGAAGGCTTCGACTTCATCGGCATCCAACCCGGCCTGAGCCGCCCAAGTCCGGCGCGTCTTCAGTAACTCGGCCTCCCGCAGGGGGTCCTGCACGGGGGCACCCAGAAGGCGCTTGGCTTCCCCGGCACGGGCGCTGAGCTGGCTGCGCCGGCGCAGCGTTTCCACGATCTCCTGGTCGATGGCATCGATGACCTCGCGCACCTCCCGCAGGGCCGGGGAGGCTGCCCCGAGATCCGGCAGGTCCATGGCCGTGGGTTGGCTCTGGTCCTGGGGCGCCTCCAGGCGTTGGTGGATGCCCTGGAGCGCCGAGATGAGCTGTGCGCGGGCCTCGGAGGCATAGGGGTTCTCGTTCTGGATGGCCAGGAAAAGGTGGCCCGCGTCCGCCCGCACGGTTTCGATCACCGCAGCCAGGGCGCGGAAAGAGGCCGGCGCGAAGGGAACCTCCTCCACGCCCATGTCCAGCAGGCCCTTGGCAAGGAAGAAAGCCGTGGCATGGGTATGCGCCATGACGCGGTCATGGGCTTCGGGCGTGGACTCGATGACGCCGCTGCCCAGATTCTCAAAGAAATCCCGCACGCGCTTGGCGGCTTGGGGATGGCGTGGGCTGGGGCAGATCACGGTCTGGAGCGGGTCCGCCCGGGCCAGGCTCAGGGGGCCGAAGAGAGGATGGGTGCCGGCATGGGGCACGTCGTCGCCGAGTAGCCGGTCTAGCACGGCGCAGGGGACGGTCTTCACGCTCCCCACGTCGATCACGATATGTCGTGACTCCAAATAAGGCCGTAGTCCCAGGAGCACCGCCTCGGTTCTCGGGATGGGCACCGCCAGCACGATGAAATCGGCCCACCGAGCCAGGGCCGCAGAGCTCTCCACCCGGAATTCCCCCGGCACCGGGGCAGCCGGGTCCCAGGCCCGCACTGGCGTGCCGGCCTCGCGGAGCAGCCCCGCCAAAGCCGCTCCGAAGCGGCCGAATCCGATGATGCCGATGCGCAAGGAGGACCTCTTGAGTTGAGACAACCATTCTAATCCGTTTCGCGGAAACAGGACTTTCCTCGTAAGATGAGGTTCCATTTTCCAGGAGTCGCCGATGCACCGTCTGTTCTTCGTCCTTGTCGCTTCCGTGGCGCTGCTCGCGCAGGCTCCAGCTCCCGTCGCGGAACGCGGCAAACCCACCCGCGAAGGCGCGGAATACGTGGCGGCCGCGGCCACCACCCCGGCGGCGAAGGTCATGGCGGAGATCAGGGACCACGGGCAGGCGATAGCTAATCTGCAGTACCTCTGCGACGAGATCGGCCCGCGGCTCACCGGCTCGGAACGGCTGGAGAAAGCCCATGAGTGGATGGAGGGGCGGATGAAGGCCTATGGCCTTGCGAACGTGCACCGCGAAGCCTACGACTTCGGGCCCCGGTGGACCCGCGGGGTGGAAACCGCGCGCATCATCGGCCACAACGGCATGAACCTGCAGGTGGCGCAGATGGCCTGGAGTCCTGCCACCCGCGGCCCGCTCAAAGGCGGCCTGGTGCTGCTGGGCGGCAGGACCCTGGATGAGATGCTGGGACTCATCGGGCACCTGAAGGGCAAGATCGTGTTGATGGGTTCCTTCCCCAAAGCCGAAGGGGACCCCAAGGGCCGCCGCGAGAAGATGATGAAGCTCTTCGGCGCGGTCCGCACCGAAGGCATCGCGGCTTTTCTCATGGGGTCGGAGAAGGAGGGCGGATTCCTCACCATGACCGGCTCGCCCAGGGGCGGCCGCTTCCTGCCCAACGTCCCCGCGGCCTTCGTGAACCGGGAGCATGTGAACACCTTGAAGCGGCTGATGGAAAAGCACGGCAGCCTGGAGCTGGAACTGAACCTCGGCGGCACGGCCTCGGAGAAACCGGTGCAGGCCTACAATTCCATCGGCGAGATCCGCGGTGCCGAGAAGCCCGAGGAAGTCGTGATCCTGGGGGCCCACCTGGACAGCTGGGATCTCGGCACCGGCGCCACGGACAACGGCACCGGCAGCGTGGCTGTACTCGAAGCCCTGCGCGCCATCCAGGCCGCCGGGGTGAAACCGAGGAGAACCATCCGCGTGGTGCTGTTCAGCGGGGAAGAGCAGGGGATTTTCGGCAGCAAGGCTTACGTGAAGGCGCATGCGGGTGAACTCAAGGACATCCAGGCGGTGCTCATCAATGACCTCGGCACCGGCCGGGTCCGGGGCTTCGCCATGGAAGGCCGGGAGGACCTGCGGCCGTTCATGGCCCAGGCCATCGCGCCCCTCAACGAAATGGGCGTGCGGGAGCTGCCTTTGGAATCCAGTGAGGACAGCGACCACGCACCGTTCCTGGCGGAAGGCGTCCCGGCCTTCTTCGGCATCCAGGACAATGAGGACTATTTCACGACGACCCACCACAGCCAGGCGGACACCCTCGAGCACGTGAAGCCCGAAGCCCTCGCGGAGGGCGCCGCCGCCATGGCCGTGACCGCGCTGGGCCTGGCGGACATGGCGCCGCGGCTGCCGCATAAAGTCATCGAAAGGACCGAGAAAAAGGCCCCTGCCTCGTATTGATGGCCGGCGCAGGCCACCAGCTCGAAGGCCATTCTTAGGCTTTCATTCCCCGCCTGCCAGCTTCATCAAGGCTTCCAGCGCATTGCTGGGGCCCAGGGCCAGGATGTCATCGCCTGCCTGGAAGGTCTCTTCGCCCTTGGGATTGAAACGCAGGCCTGAGCCGATGCGGTTGATCCCTACGATCAAGGCTCCGGTGCTGTCCCGGAGGCGCATGTCGCGCATGGTCTGCCCAACGAGCATGGATGTTTGATGGACGTGGATCCGTTCCATGCCCAGCTCGAGCTGGTCCTGGTGCAGCACCACATCGAAGAAATTCATCATGTCGGGATTCAGCAGCAGGGCCGCCATGCGCCGGCCGCCGATCTCGTAGGGGCTCACGATGTGGGTGGCGCCTGCGGCCATCAGCTTGCTCTCGGTGCCGAGCTTGGCGCTCCGGGCGACGATGGGGATCTTGGGCGCCATCTGCCGCGCGGTGAGCGTCACCAGCACATTGTCCGCATCGGTGGTGAGGGCGGTGATCAGGCCCTTGGCCCTCCGGATGCCGGCCTTCTCCAGCACCAGCTCGTCCATGGCGTTGCCGTAGAGGATGATGGCGTCGTTGAACCGCGGATTGGAGCGGCCCTTGTTCTCTTCGAGTTCGATGATGACGAACGGCATGTCCGCGTGCTTCAGCTCCCAGGCGGCCTGGAACCCCATCTTGCCGAAGCCGCAGACGATGATGTGGTCAGACAGGGATTCCATCCGTTTTTCCATGCGCCGCTCCCGCAGATAGCCTTGCAGATCGCCCTCCACGATGAGGGCCGTGAGGTTGGAGATGGCGTAGGTCGCCACGCCCAGGCCGGTCACCAGGTAGAAGATCGTGAAGAGTTTGGTGCTGTCGTTCACCTCTCCCAATTCCCGGTAGCCCACCGTGGAGAGCGTGATGATCGCCATGTAGAACGAGTCCAGCCACCCGAGCTTGGCCAGGATGTGGTAGCCGATGGCGCCGGATACGCCCACGGCGAACAGCAAGGCCACCGCTTCGCGTAGACGGCGCATGGGAGCGAGGCTGCGGAGCATGGCGGTCCTCAAGGGAGCTTCACCCGGGCAGGTTGGGTTTGATGCTGAAGTGCGCCGTGCAATGGGCCACCAGGCGGCCGCCGCAGGTGAGCCGGCATTCCAGCACGGCGCCGCGTTTGGAGAGGCGCACCACTTCCGCCTTTCCGATGACCTCGCCCTTGGCGGGCTCGAGATACCGGATGTGCAGGTCCTGCGTGGCGAAGGGCATGAGCCCATCGAAGACCGTGCAGAGGGCCAGGGCCGCGGTCATGTCCGCCACCGTGGCCAGCACGCCGCCGTTCACGTTGCCCCTGGGGCCGTTGATGGTGTGCTTGTTGGGCTTCAGCCGCAGGGTCGCCTTTCCCGGCTCCATCTCCTCGAAGGTCATGTCCCATTCCCGGATGAGCGGCCACGGCGCGAAGCGGGCCCAGACCCGGTCCAGCAGGTCGGGCGCGAGCACGTCGGGAATCTGGATCGGGGGCATAGGCTACAGTCTAAGCTGTTTGGCCCCCGGCTTCAGCCTGCGTGGCTGGATTTCGGCGAAGGACTCACTTCTTCTTCAGCACGGCCTTGATGTCGATGTTCTTGCCGCCCTCGACTTTCACGCGCGGCACCACGGACTCCGCGTAGCCTTCCCGGCGGAAAATGGCCTTGTAGATGCCTGGTTTCACCCAGACGAAGGTGACGTAGCCATTCTCGCCGGTGGCGGCGGCGCGGGCCTCCTGGCCATCCAGCTCCAGGATCACGACCGCTCCCTCGAAGGGCTTGCCGTCCTCCCTTGCCACATAGGCGGAAACATTTCCATTGGTCTTGTCCGGTTCGACCTGGGGCTCGGGCTTTTCGGGTTTGGCGCGCGGCGGGGACTGCGGGACAGGGTGCTTGGTCGGCAGCTGGGCCATGAGGGCAGACGCGAACAGCAGCGCGAAGAAGGGCCGGGAAAGGTGGGACATTGGGGACTCCTGGACGGGATTTGCGTCTAGATGCAGAGTGCCACGAAAGGGGCCGGGGGTTCCCGGCTCACAATCCCAGCGTCTTGCGCAGGGCCGTGGCCATATCCATGAATGCTTGGGTTTGGGGGGAATCAGGATGGGCCTCGACCAGCGGGCGGCCGTTGTCGCTGCCTTCCCGGATGGCCAGATCGATGGGGACTTCGCCCAGGAAGGGCAGGTCCATCCGCTTCGCAGCGGCCTTCACGCCGCCGTGGCCGAAGATCTGGGTCTCCTCGCCGCATTTCGGGCAGAGGAAGCTGCTCATGTTCTCGATGACGCCGAGAATCGGCACCTTCACGGTGTTGAACATGCCGATGGCCTTTTTCGCATCGAGGAACGCGATGTCCTGGGGGGTGCTCACCACGATGGCGCCGGCCACGCTGGCGTTCTGGATGAGCGAGATCTGCGTGTCGCCGGTGCCCGGCGGCAGGTCCATCAGCAGCACGTCCAGGTCGCCCCATAGCACGTCGCCTAAGAACTGGGTGAGCGCCTTGTTGAGCATGGGTCCGCGCCAGATCACGGGCCGATCCTCATCGATGAGGAAGGCCATGCTCATGAGCTTCAGGCCGAATTTTTCGATGGGGATGATCTTGCCTTCGGGGGTGCCTTCGGGGCCTTCGGAGATGCCGAACATCATGCCCATGCTGGGGCCGTAGAGGTCCGCATCGAGGAGGCCCACCTTGAGGCCCTGCTTCGCCAGGGCCACGGCCAGGTTGCAGGCTACGGTGCTCTTGCCCACGCCGCCTTTCCCGCTGCCTACCACGATGGCGTGCTTGACGGAGGGAAGCAGGTTCTTGTACTCCACCTGGGGCGTTTTTTCCCAGTCGATGCGGATGTCTGTGGTTTCGACGGCGTCCTGCTGCCGGAGCCGTTCCGCCAGATTCTGGCGAATGGCCTGTTCGCGGTCCTGGTAGGCGTCAAGCAGGGTCAGCGAGACCGTGATGGCGCCGCCTTCGACGGTGATGCCCTTTACAGCTTTCAAGGTCGCGAGTGTGGCCGATGTCCCCGGAACCTGATAGGCGTTGACGGCGTCGAAAATCGCTGCGCGGCTGATTCGTTTGTCCATGGTCAGTTGTCTCCAGCCCTCTAGTTTGCAGCCTCGGAGCGGAAGTCCAAAGCCCCAAGTCGAGAGTCGAGAGTCGAGAGTTAAGAGTTAAGAGTTAAGAGTTAAGAGTCGAGAGTCGAGAGTCGAGAGCCTGGGTGTTTCGCCCTCGACCCTCGACCCTTGACTCTCGACTTCTATTCCATTGGTCCTGAGCGGAACCAGGACCCAGCGACTATATCGGCCGACGACAAGACCCCCGGTTTAAAACCCCAGATCCCCCGGCCGCAACTCCGTGAGCTTCTGGGTCATGGCTCCGGCGCCGCTCCGCATATAGCCGTATTCATAGGCGCGGACCTGGCTTCGGATGAATGGCCCGTCCGGGTTCAGGCCCCGGCGCTGGACCTGCCCATCCGGCCCGAGCATGCGTCCCTTCACATTGTCCGCGAGCTGCAACTCCAGGGTTTCGACGATCTCCGCCGCCAGGATCGGATCCACCAGGGGGAAGGCCACCTCCACGCGGTGGTCCAGGTTGCGGGGCATGAGGTCGCCGCTGGCCAGCAGGGTCTCGGGATGGCCATCGTTGGCGAAATAATAGACCCGGGCATGCTCCAGGAAGCGGTCCAGGATGGACAGCACCCGGATGTTCTCTGAGAGGCCCTTCACCCCGCTGCGCAGGCAGCAGGCGCCCCGCACGATGAGATCCACCTGCACGCCCGCCTGGCTCGCCTCGTAGAGCAGCTCGATCATGCTGGGATCCACCAGCGCGTTCATCTTGAGGATCATCCGCGCCGGCTTGCCGGCCCTCGCATGTTCCATCTCGCGCTGGATCCGCTCGGTGAGGCTGCGCCGGAAGAACTGCGGCGCCAGCAGCAGGTAGTTGAATTTGGGCGGTCTGGTGTAGCCCGTGAGCAGATTGAACAGGTTCGAAAGATCCTCGCCGAATTCCGGCCGGGCGGTGAAGATCCCCAGGTCCGAATAAAGCCGGCTGGTGCGCTCGTTGTAGTTGCCGGTGCCCAGATGGCAATAGCGGCGGAGGCCGTCGGCCTCCTGGCGCACCACGAGGCAGGCCTTTCCGTGGGTCTTGTAGTGGGGCAATCCGTACACCACGTGGCAGCCCGCCCGCTCCAGGCGCCTGGCCCAGGCGATGTTGGCCTCTTCGTCGAACCGGGCCCGCAGCTCCACGATGGCGGCCACCTGCTTCCCGCGCTCCGCGGCCCGCTCCAGGGACGCGGCGATGGGGCTCGTGGGACTCATGCGGTAGAGGGTCATCTTGATGGCGAGGACTTTCGGATCCTCCACGGCTTCCCGCACGAAGCGGACGACCGAATCGTCGAAGCTCTGGTAGGGATGCTGCAACAGGATGTCCCGCTTGGACATCGCTTCGAAGACGCTCTCGCACTGCTCCAGCGCCGGCACCGGCAGCGGCGGCAGCGGCGGATCCTTGAGGTGCGGAAGGTCGAGCTGCATGTAGAGTTCCATCAAATCCGAAAAGGACGTGAAACCCTCGGTGGGATAGAGGTCCTCGGCGCTCAATTCCAATTCCTCGATCAGGAAGTCCAGCAGAGCCTTGGAGAGGCCCCGCTCGTACTGGAGCCTTACGGCAGCGCCCCGGCGGCTGCTGCGCAGGCTTTCCTCCACGGTCTTCATCAGGTCTTCTTCCGGATCCTCCTCCACCACCAGGTCCGAGTCCCGCGTCACCCGGACCGCATTGCAATTCTTCACTTCGTAGCCCGAAAAAAGGCGCTCCAGCTGCATCCGGACGACATTTTCCAGGGTGATGAAGGTGTGGGTTCCCGGTTGCGATGGAATGCGGAGGAACCGCGTGGCGACCGAGGCGGGCACGTGGATGATGCTCAGCTCCGAGAGCGGGAACATGGAATTCTCTTCGAGCGCCTCCTGGGCTTCCAGCTCCGCCACCAGCACCATGGCGCGGTTGGCCAGGCGCGGGAAGGGATGGCCCGTGTCCACGGCGAGCGGGGTGATCAGGGGCATCAGGCTCCGCTCGAAGTATTCGCTGACGAAATCCCGGTCGCCTTGGCTGAGGTCCGCGGGGTTCAGGATGGCGATCCCTTCGGCCTTCAGCATGGGCTCGATGGTGTTGTGGAAGAGCGCATGCTGGTGGGCCGATCCCTCGTGCAGGCGCTGGCTGATGCGGTCCATGAGCTGCCGGGGCGTGAGCCCGTCCGCGCCGGGCTGGGTGATGCCCGCGTCGATCTGCCTCCAGATGCCGGCCACCCGGACCATGAAGAATTCGTCCCAGTTGTTGGACACGATGGAAAGGAATTTCACGCGTTCCAGCAGAGGGACCGATGCGTCCTCGGCCTCCTCCAGCACGCGCTCGTTGAAATCAAGCCAGGCCAGCTCTCGGTTGATGAGTTCCTCGGGGCGGGGCATGGGGCGTTTCATGGCCATTGATATATCTCATCACCATCCGGGCCACGGGTGTGAATTGGGTGTGACGGGAGCCGGCTGTGAGTTGTGGGTCGAGTGTCGAGAGTCGAGAGTCGAGAGTCAAGAGTCAAGAGCTGCTGATCGTAACTCTCGACCCTCGACTCTCGACTCTCGACTTGAGACTTGAGACTTGGGACTTGGGACTTTGGATTTGGGACCCGCCCCCCAAGACTCCTTGAATTTTCAACCATTTCAGGCACACTAGTCCCTTCGCCTTCCGTCGCGGAAGAACGATCCGGCCCGCCCGGGCCATTGCCTAACGAGAGGGCCGGTTGAATCCGGTCAGGTAGGAGGAACCATGAGTGACGAAATCATCCAAGTGAGCCTGCGCACGGATTTCAGCAAGGCCGCCAACACCAAGCTCCGCAAGTCCGGCCTCATGCCGGCGGTGGTGTACGGCCTGAACGAGCCCCCCGCCAACATCGCCATCAGCCCCAAGACCGTGGCGCGCATCCTGGCCTCCGAGAGCGGGCGCAACTCGATGGTCTACATGCAGCGCGAAGGCACGGACATCAAGCGCCACGTCATCATCCAGGCCGTGCAGCGCCATCCCGTGACGGGCCGCCTCGTGCACATCGACTTCCTGCGCGTGGATCCCACCCACAAGGTGCGCGTGAAGATCCCTGTCCGCTTGATGGGCGTTCCCATCGGCGTGAAGAGCCAGGGCGGCTCTTTGGACTTCGTCCACCGCATGCTGGAAATCGAGTGCCTGCCGAGCCTCATCCCCGGCCATATCGACGTGAACGTGGAAGGCCTGAAGATCGGTGATTCCATCCGCTTTGATCAGTTGAACCTTCCGTCCACCCTGCGCATCCTCGGTGGCGAGCACGAGGTCGTTTGCGCCGTGCGCGCCAAGACCGCGGAAGAAGTCGTCGAGGAGACCGCCGTTGCTGCGGCGCCTGCGGCCGCAGCGGAGCCTGAAGTCGCCAAGAAAGGCAAGAAGGACGAAAAGAAATAGTCCCGCTCCAGGATGTTCCGCAAGGGCCGCGAAAGCGGCCCTTTTCGTGTGGCGGCGGATTAAGATAGAGCCATATCCTCTTTCCTCATCCCAAATCCGAAATGCTCTCGACTCTCGACTCTCGACTTTGACTCTTGACTCTCGACTTTTGACTCTTGACTCTCGAACGATTCCCAAACCTACGCGTAGGGAGCCGGATCCACAGCTCCCGCCTGCTGGAAGCCTCGCAGCCTGAGCAGGCAGGAATCGCAGGTCCCGCAGGCCCTGTCTTCCCGCCGGTAGCAGGACCAGCTCAAGTGGAGCGGAGCGCCCAATTCCAGGCCCTTCTGCACGATCTGGGCCTTGCTGGAATGGATGAGCGGCGCGAAAAAGCGCACGCGAGTTTCCGGTTTAGTGCCCAGGTCGGCGGTCTGCTCGAAACTGCGGAGGAAAGCTTCGCGGCAGTCCGGATAGCCCGAGGAATCCTCTTCCACGAAGCCCACGAAAATGGCCGTGGCTCCGAGCACTTCGGCCCAGGACACAGCGGTGCTCAGCAGGTGGGCATTGCGGAAAGGCACGTAGCTGGAGGGAATCCCCGCCCGGGCCAGGTCGCCTTCCGGCAGCGGAATGTCCGGATCGGTGAGAGCGGAACCGCCGATCCTCCGCAGGTTCTCGAAGGAGATGACGAGGCGGCGGGAGGGCGGCACGCCGTAGAACTCGGCGATGTCGTGGTAGGCCTGCCGCTCACGGGATTCCGTGAGCTGCCCATAGTCCGCATGCAGGAGCGCCAGCTCAAAGCCCTCGGCCTTCGCGATGGCTGCGGCCACGCAAGAATCCATTCCGCCAGAAAGCGACACGACCGCCAGCTCAGGCATGGCCCATCCCTTCTGCCCAGGCTTCCATGTCATTCAGCGCGTCTTCGACTTTGGGATTCCACTCGGCTTCACGGGCGTCCGCCGGCACGCCCAGGGGGTTCCCGAACCGCACGATGCACCTGGCGAATGGCATGGGGATGGGCATCCGGTCCCAGGTTTGCAAATGCCAGGCGTGGTCGAACGCCACGCACACCGGCACGATGACAGCCCCGGTTTTTTTCGCAAGGGCGATGACGCCGGGTTTCAATTCCTGCCGCGGACCTTTGGGGCCGTCGGGTGTGATGCCGAAATCCCAGCCCTCCTTGACGGCGCGGATCATGCGCACCAGGGCTTTCGCGCCGTCGTCGGCGGCCGTTCCACGCACGGCGTGGATGCCGAACCATTTCCAGGTGGCTGTGCTGCGCTCTCCGTCTTTGCTGTCGCTGGCGAGGATCGCCACGCCGCGGCCTTTGCGTTTGAATGGATAGGCCAGCGGCATCATCACCAGCCGCCGGTGCCAGAAGGCTAGGATGAAACGGCGGTCGGCCTGGATGAGATCCTGGACTGGCTCCAGGCCCTCGTAATGGACCCGCAGGGTGTAGGCCAGCAGCTTGACCAGGTGGGCCGCGAGAAAAGGCACCACACGGAAATTCAGCCAAGTGGAAAGCGGCGACCCCAACGGCCGTCCGCGGACAGTGATGTTGATGCCGGATGCCGTCACGAGGCGTGGCCCTCCCCCAGCAGCTCATCCCGGGTCACCAGGTACACCGTGCTGCAGTAGTCGCAGCGTACCTCCAGCGCGCCCAGCTCCGCGAAGAGGTCCCGCTGCTGGGCCTCCGGAAAGCCCTGAAGCGTCTCGATGAGGGAGCGGCGGCTGCAGCGGCAGCGGTAGTGCAGGTCGGAGCTGGAAATTTCTTCGGTGCCCTTGCCCTGGCTGACCCAATCCAGGAGGAATTCCGTGGTGCGCTCCCAATGGGGCACGACATCCAGGCCCTCTATGGCCTGGATGAGCCGCGCCAGGCGTTCCGGCGGGCAGTGGGGCATGGGTTCGACCATGAGGCCGCCGGCTTCGCCGGTTTCCGGACCGCACCAGAGCGTGAGGCTCGCCTTCACTTGTTCGGACAGCAGCAGGTAGGCCTCTACCTGCGTGGCGACGCCGCCTTCCACCAATTCCAGGCTGCCGATATAGGGCTTGCCGCCGGGGTTCGAGCGCATCACCTGCAGGATGCCCGGAGCCAGCACCCAAGGGCCGGCGGCCTGTTCCGAGACATCCAGCACGCCCCTGATCGTCCCATCGGGCCAGGAGTCCGCCACCACCGCCTTGGCCCGGCCGGAGCCCTTCAGCAGGAGCTGCAGCCGCTCGGCCGAATGCCCCCGGCTTTGCACCAGCGCTGTGGCCGAGAGCAGCTCCGTCAGGCAGGCGCAGGCATCCCGGTCCAGATGGGGGTGGCCGCGCCGGACGCCATCCCACAGCGGGCTGGCGTCCAGGACGGCGATGCGGATGTGATGGTCGTGGGTCAGGCCCCGGACCACGCGGGCCACATGGAAAGGCAAATCGGGCATGGATCCATTGTAGCGGGCGGGCCGCCGACCTTCCGAGCGCAGACCGGGATCCCGGGCCCTGGTGGTACCTTGTGCCTTGTTTTTTCAATTGGATCAAAGAGCGTGTTTTAAAATTCCCCCGCGCCGCGCTGGGAGCGCCGGGCGAGCAGGGCAAGGCAGCCGACTACGGCATATCGCCTATATGCCACGGGAGGGTAACGCAGCCCTGCGAAGCCCGCCGCCCCAGCCAGGGGCCCGTGTCCGCGGCTTTGCCGCGGAAGAAGGCCGCGGTGCGGCCTTCGATACATGGGAGGGACGGGGCCAGCCGCGCGCACCGCGGCGTCATGGGCCTTGTGCGTATGATCTATACGCCGCTGCGGCCCCTTCCTTGCGCTGCATCGCGGCTGACCTCCGTCGCGGCACGGGGGAATTTTAAAACACGCTCTAAGGTGAAAAGCGCGCCTTCATCCTTTGCATCTGAATCCAGGATCCCCCATGCCCACGCCCTCCCGCATCGCCGCTGCCCGTGCCCTTCACGCTGTTTTTGGGGCGGGGCACCGGGTCAGCGACCGCTGGGACAAGGGGCTTTCGTCCGAGGACGCGGGGCTTGCCCAGGCCCTGCTCGGCCTCTGCCTCCGCCATTGGGGTCGGCTCCAGGCGCATGTGAAACCCAAGTTAAAGGATCAGTCGCGAAGCCTGCCTCTGGGCTCCCAGGTGGCCTTGGCCGTGGGTTTTGCGCAGTTGGCCTGGATGGAGGGCGTGGCGGCCCACGCGGCCGTGAACGAGGCGGTGGAGCTGTCTGCGGACCAGGCGCTCGGATTCCCGCCGCACAAAGGCCTGGTGAACGCGCTGCTGCGCCGCGGCGCGGAAAATCGGCTTCAGCTGCGCGCAGAGCTGGATTCGCTGGCCGCTTCCCTGGACCGCACGCCTTTCGTGGATGCGGTGCTTGAGGCAGCCTTGGAGCCGCATCATGGCGCGGACAAACCTGGAATCGAAGCGCTGTGGGCGAAACTTCAGGCGCCGCCGCGCCCCGCCTTCCGCGTGCTGCGGGGAGATGCGCCGCCGGAGCTCGAACCGGATCCGCGGTTGGCGGGATGCTGGAGCCTGCGGGAAGGCGCGCCTTTTCCAGGAGGCTGGCTTCAAAGCGGCGCCGGCATGGTGCAGGACCGCAGCTCCCAGGCCCTCATGGCCTTCCGGTGGGAAGCAAGGCCCGCGAATATCCTGGATGCCTGCGCCGCGCCCGGCGGCAAGACGACTTCGCTCGGATCGCGGTTCCCGGAAGCCCGCATCACGGCGGTCGAGCGCGAACCCAAACGGGCTGAATGGCTCAAGAAGAATCTCGCTGATCGCGCGGTGAGGGCCGATGTGGTCCTTGCGGAAGCCACGGACTACCTGGCGAACACGACCGGGACTTATGACCTCATCATCCTGGATGCGCCCTGCTCGGGGAGCGGCACCCTGCAGAAACATCCCGAGCTGCCCTGGATAGCCGGAAACATCGATTTGGCGCGGTTGTCGGACATGCAGCGTGACCTTCTCCGGGCCGCCATCCCGAAGCTGGAGCCGGGCGGACTGCTGATCTACGCCGTGTGTTCATGGCTTCCTGAAGAAGGCGAACACCATCGCGCCTGGGTGCGGACCGCCCATGGCGAACTGGAAGCGGCACCTGTATGGCCGCGGGAATTCGGCGCGGACAGCGGCGCCACGAGCTGTTTCCGGCCCCATCCTCTGTCCTGGGAGGGAGAAGGATTCCAGGCTTTCGCGTGGACGAGGCGCTGACCGGTCTCGAATTAATTCCGCACCGGGCTCCGCCACGGCGGACTTATTCCGCCGCGGCCGCATAGAATCATTCCCTAGGAGGCAAGTCCATGCGCTTGAAATTCATGGTGGCTGTTGCGCTGCCGGCACTGCTGAATGCCCAGGCCCCGAAAGTCCAGGAAGCGCCGCTCCGCGCGCACCTGGCTTTTCTCTCCGATGATCTGCTGGAAGGACGCGGAACCGGGCAGCGGGGCAGCGACCTCACCATGCGTTATTTGGAGACGCAATTGGCCGCCATGGGCCTGGAACCTGGGAATGGCGGCAGTTTCCGCCAGACGGCGAAAATCGCCGGCGTGAAGACGAATGCGGCAGAGAGCACTTTTAAATTCGCTTCTGCGGGCAGCGGGAAGGCGGAATTGCCGCTCAGCTTCGGTGACCAGATCGTGTTTTCGTCCGGCAGCGCCAAGGCCGACATGGCCTTCGATGCCCCCATGGTGTTCGTGGGGTATGGGATCGCGGCGCCTGAGGAATCCTGGGACGACTATAAAAATGCGGACTGCCGGGGCAAGGTCCTTGTGATGCTGGTGAACGACCCGCAGCCCACGGCGGAGGAACCGGACCGTTTCGGGGGGAAATCCCTGACCTATTACGGCCGGTGGACCTACAAGTTCGAAGAAGGGCTCCGCCGGGGGGCCGCAGGGGTCCTGCTCATCCACACAGACGCATCGGCCTCCTATGGGTGGAGCGTGGTGAAGAACGGGTGGGCCCACGAGCGGTTCCAATTGGCCGAGGGCGCCGGGGCCACGGATGTGGAAGGCTGGCTGACCCACGAAGCGGCGAAAGCCCTGTTCGCAGCCGCTGGCCAGGACCTAGGCCAACTGGCCGCCAAGGCCGAGCGCAAGGACTTCAGGCCCGTGGATCTGGGACTGAAGGCTACAGGCCATGTGGTCTGCTCAGTGCGATTGGTGGAACAAGGCAACATCGCCGGGGTGGTTCCGGGGACCGATCCGGAATTGAAGGACGAGGTCGTGATCTACTCCGCCCACTGGGACCATCTGGGCAAAGGCGAAGGCGCCGGGGACCAGACCTGGAACGGTTCGGTGGACAACGCCTCAGGCACCGCGGCCGTGCTGGCCATGGCGAAAGCGGCCGTGGAGCGTCCCGCCAAGCGCAGCCAGATGTTCCTGCTGGTCTTCGGAGAGGAGCAGGGCCTGCTCGGAAGCAAAGCGTACGCCCGGCACCCGCTATGGCCTCTGATGAAAACCGCCGCGGACCTCAATCTGGACAGCATGAATTTCGTCGGCGCGACCCGGGATATCGGCACCCAGGGGAGCGAGCGCACCACCCTGGGGGCCACCGCTGCCGGTGTGGCGCATAAGATGGGTTTGGCTGTCGCGAAGGTGGAACCGGACCTCGGCGGGGGCTACTTCCGGAGCGACCACTTCAGTTTCGCCAATGTGGGCGTCCCGGCTTTTTCCATCAATTCCGGCAAGGTCTTTGTGCAGCATCAGGAAGCATCCAGGAGCAAAGCCGCGGCCTATTCCCAGCGCTACCACCAGGTGACGGATGAATTCGACCCCGCCTGGGACCTCTCGGGCATGGTGCAGCAGGCCCAGTTCACGCTCAATCTGGGCTACGCGGTCGCCAATGCCCCGCAGATGCCGGTCTGGAAGAAGGGGGATCCCTTGGGACAGGTGCGCCAGGCCGCAGGGTCGAAGGCCGCCAGATGAACGACGAATGCCTGAACTGCGGATCCATCGAATTCGTGGAACTCTTCGATCTGTACAACGAGGAGGTCAGGAAGGCGGATCCAGATCTCGATCTGCTTGGGCGGATCTCCCCCCCTACGCGGCGGGCCACCATCCACGGTTTCATCATGGCCATCCTGTTCTGGATCCTGATGCTGGCGCCATTCTTCGCGCCAGAAGGCAAGTTCCTGCGCACCATCCTGCCCATCGCTGCCCTGGCGTTTGCCTGGGTGCCCATCTTCATCGCCGCCCGCCGGAACGACCGCGAGCGGCTGGCCGCCTACAAGGCCAAACGGATCTGCACGAACTGCGGGACCATCGAGCCCATCAAAGCCTAGGCGCCGGCCGGCGGCCGCGCGGTCCGAAGGGTGATCACCACGATCTCAGGCGGCGCGCCAAGCCGCATGGGAATCCCCACCACGCCCAGCCCGCGGCTGACGTAGAGCTTGAAGCCGTTCTCCTCGAAAAGGCCTCGCGTGTAGGGGCCCATCATCCTGGCGCTGGAAACGCCAGGGATGATATTCACCTGCCCGCCGTGGGTGTGGCCGCTGAGTGTGAGTCTGGCGCCGGTTCGCACCGCCAGGTCCCAGTTGCTGGGCCGGTGGCTGAGGCACAACCGCCAGGCCTTGTCAGGAATGCCTTGCACGGCGGCTTCGGGCCGGGGGCCGTCGCCGAAGCGGATCCCGCGGAAGCGGCCGTTGGAAGCCATGGGATCGGAAATTCCGAGAACCGCGAGCAGCGCCCCATTCCGCTCCACCAGCCGGTTCGCGTTCTCCAGGCACTGGAATCCGGCGCCTTCGAGCTCCTTCCAGATGGGCCTCGGATCGGTGAAGTAGTCGTGGTTGCCGAGGATGGCGAAGCAGCCTTTGGCCGCTGGAAAATGTCCGAATGATTCGATGAAAGGCCCGATTTCGCTGGGCATGCTGTCCACGAGGTCGCCCGTGACTAAGAGCAGATCGGGCGCTTCGCGAGCCACGAGGGCCCGCCAGCGGGCCACGGTCGGGGCTCCCAGCATGGGGCCGATGTGGAGGTCCGAGAGCTGCACGAGTTTAAGCCCGTCGAGGCCCGCAGGAAGGTCCGGAAAAGCCAGCTCCATCCGCGTGATGCCCGGATCTCCATAGGCTTCGGAAGCGCCGTAGCCCGCCCCCGACGCCGCCAGGCCGAAGCCTGCGGTGGCCACCTTGCGGAGGAAAGCCCGGCGCTCCGGATCTTCGGCTTCCGCATCGGCTTCGGCTTCCGTTTCCAGTTCCGGAAGGTGGTGCCTGAACCGCCACCACCAGAGGGTCTCCGCCAGGGCCAGGATGGCCAGATGAACCGCCGTGAATGCCTGGAAGTAGAATCCGGCCCGGGCAAAGGGGCGCAGGATATGGCTGAACCCGCTGGGAGGCGCGCCCAGGAACCGCAGGGCGAAGTAGGCCACCAAGGGCACATGGATCGCCGCGATGAGCCAGGGCAGCCATGGCCGGAGCCAATGTGGAGCGATCCGCCGGAGGACATGCCAGTGGAGCAGCTGCAGCGCGAGGATGAAGCCGAAGAGGAAGAAGAAGATCATGCGGCGGGCCAGGCGCGGAAAAGCCTGGAATCAGGCGCGACTGGAATCCTGGCGGCAGTGGTCTTCAGCACGGGAGCTCCTGGCGTGCGGTCAAGGCCTCAACACGATGCTGAGCGTGGCGATGCTGCGGCCCTGCATGGCCTCACCCTGGCTCCCGTCCTTCAGCACACGGTGGATTCCCGCCACAAAGGTCATGGGCCCCACCACGCGATCGATGAATTCGGTGTTGCCGATGAGCCTCATGAGATCGAGTTCCAGGCCCGCCACCTTCGTGTAGGCCGGGCGGCTCTGAGTATGGTCCCAAACCGCCACGTGTTCCACATAGGCGCAAAGCGCGGAACCCGCTTCGGCGCGCAGGCGATGCAAACGATCTCCGATGGCAGCGTAGGAGGGCAGGGCAGGTTGTTCTGCTCGATTCCAATCGAGGCCAAGCGGCGCCAAACTGGTGCCCAGTCCGCCGAGGTGGAGTCGGTCCAGTGGCGTCGGATCGCCGGTCACGCGGGCGGATTCCGCCTTCAAGGCGAGTTGGGTCCAGGGTGTGAAGATCCTCACCTGCACTGAACCGCTCTGCAATTGCCAGCGGTTGCCATCCGTGCGGCCGACGCCATCTTTCGCGCGGGCCGAGAGCCGGACCCCCCAGGCTTCACCACGGTTCCAGAAGCGGGAAATGCCGAAATCCAGGCCAAGTAATCCACGGCTGGCGCGCAGGTTCGGGGCTTCCTTGAACAGCACCCGTTCAAAGGAAAGGGTCGGTTTGAAGAAGGCGGGCGCCGTGTTTTTGGATTCATACGCGAACTCCACCGCGCAGCCCGTGCGTTGACGGTCGAAGCCTTCTACGCGGCCGCGCCGCTGGCTGGATGGCCTCTCCAGGGAGGAGAACACCTGGAACCCCGGCACCCAACGCCACCCGCGGTAAACCATGCTGGCCTGGGCGCCCCGAGGACCGGCCGCATCCCCGGCCGCGGCGAGGACCTGCCAGGAAAGCCGCCCCAGCAGGTCAGATCCTCCGAATCCAAGTTCCACGGATTCACCGGATGGCGCCAGGGTGAGGCCCGAGCGGAACCCCGCCCGCATCGTCTCGCCCACCGCGTAGTCGTGGGCGGGCGGCGGCGCCAGGGGCGGCGGGAGCTGGGATGCTTCATCCGGTCTTGGCCTCACCGCGTCCACGGCGAAAAAGGAATCGCCCCAAGGAACGGGTACCGGTGTCAGGGGCGCCAGGGTCAGATCCAGCCGCCGGATCTCGCATCCCGTCGCGCCGAGTTGAACGTAGTAGAGCGTTTTCCCATCAGGCGCCGGGGACGGAAGCCGAGCTGAGGCGGGCGTGCGAACCACCGGAATCGAGGTGGACTCCAAACCAGGGCGGCCTGGCTCCCCGGGCGGAACCGTCCAGATGGAACCCAGCCCATCGGATTCGACCGTGCGGAAGCCCGTGGACTTTTCCAATCGAGCCGCTGAACCTGCCGCAATGCCGGCCACCTTGGGTGTTCCAGGCTGCCAGGTTTTCGCGCGGCGCCGGAGCGTCCCTTCCTCGTCGGGTTCCCGCACCGAGAAAGCGATGAAGTCCTGCTGGGGAATGGATCCAGGTTTCCTTTCCTGTTTCGTTGGATCGGACATCGCCTGGGCCTTTGTCCAGAAAGGCTTTTCCGGTATCGCGCCATTTCTCCGACCCAATTCCCACGCGGCTGGCTTCGTGGGTTTCAACGGTGCGACATCCGGATCTGCGACTTTCGGGTGTTTAAATCCCGGTTTCGGTTTGACCGGTTCTCTGAGGTCCCAAACGCGCAGCCCTTTGAACGTGGGCGTGAGCACCCGGGCCAGCAGCCGGGTTCCGTCCGGATTCACGGCAAGTTCCGTGACTTCGCCATCCACCTTGGTGAACACCTCGCCTTCGCGCGTGAGATGTTGTTCCTTCATTCGCCGTTCAAGGCCGAGAGCGTCCGCGGAGAGTTCTGAGCGGAAGCGGTCATACCCATCTTCGGCGGTGAATCCGAAAGTTCTCAGAAAGACCGCGTTGAATCCCGGTTTGCGGTGGGCCGCCAGTTTCCGCCAGAGCTTTTTAAGCACGTCCTTCTCACCGGTGCGCGCCATCTCAGTGCGCTCCAACCATTCCAGGTACGCGCTGCCCACCAGGTAGGCCATGCTGCCGCCGCGGAAACCGCCAAAGCCGTTCAATTCGCCATAGTCGGGGAGCTTTCCTTCCCGCGCCCATTCGCGCAGCAGCGCGGCCCGGTGGACGCCATGGGGCCTGCCGCTGCCCGTGACGCGGCCTTCGATGACCGTGGCATAGCCCTCGATCACCCAGCGCGGGGCTTTGAGCGTCACCGGACCGACCGGGAGATCCAGCACTTTGTCCAGGAAGCGGGGATTGCCGAGGGGGCGGGTCAAGTGGTGGATATGCGCCAACTCGTGCGTCACCAGCATCTCGGGCCAGGTGGTGAAATGCGCGATGCCGCTGTCGCTTTCCGGTGGTGTTCTCCACAACTCGACGAAGGGATGGTCCAGGAGCGGATAGGCAAAGCCATTGCCTTCCATTCGGGGGTCCCGGAGCAGCACTTCCACCACCTTGGGCGATTCATAACCCACCCATTCGGAGACCCGGGTGTGGATGCCCTCGATCTTGGAGGCGATCTCCATGGCGAAAGGCTCAAAGCCTCCGCGCACCGGGTAGTGGATGCGGTAATGGACCGTCTGGATGGTCTTCCAAGGCGCGTCCGGCGCCTGGATCCGCTGGGCTGGCAGAGGAGCGGCCAGGCAGGCCAAAGCAGTGAGGGTGCCGGTTATGAATCGCATCCAATCAGTGTGCCTGAGGGATTGTGAGCGAGGCATCGAAGACCCCCGCAGTGACGAAATGCACAAAAAGAGAAGAGGTCCCAATTTATGCTTGACCGGAATCTATTATTGATAGAGTCTCAGTCTCAACAGAGGTTTCCTTGCTCCGCCTTCGCACCATCACCCCCGTGACCCTCGCCCTGCTCCTCTCGGGCCTGACCCCGGCCCAGGAGCCGGGATTCCACCGTGAAGTCCTGGCCATGGGGACACGGCTTTCGCTGAGAATTGAAGGTGGGGCACAGGAACAGCTCGCATCGGCTTCCGAAGCGGCATTCATCGAATGCAACCGCATCGAAGCGGCCTGCTCCACCTGGAAACCGGACAGTGTATTCAGCCGATTGAATCAAGCGGATGGGCGGGCGGTGCTTTTGGATCGGGAGTGGCTTGATCTGCTCGATCGGGCCCGCGGCCAGAGCCACCGCACGGGAGGGGCTTTCGATCCCCTATTGTTCCGATTGCTCTCTGCGTACGGAATACGGGAGGGCGGACGCAAGCCATCCCGATCGGAGTTGGCCGAGGCCCGCGCCGCCAGCGGTGCCCGGCATCTTCGCTTGAGCTATCGGCGTGGTGCCGCCCGATTGAGACAGGGCGCCGGCATTGATGAGGGCGGTTTCGCCAAGGGGTATGCCTTGGACCGCATGAGGGCCCGGCTCGCCCATTCCGGCATCCGTTCAGGCTTTCTCGATTTCGGGGGCCAGTTGATGGCCTTCGGGCCGACGGTGGAGGTCTCCATCGCTGACCCGAAGGACCGGACACGGCCTCGATTCTCCATCGCGCTGAAAGATGCGAGCCTGGCCAGCAGTGGCCTGTCGGAGCATGGCAGCCACATCGTGGACCCGCGGAATGGCCGGCCTTGCGCTGACTGGGGCAGTGTCTCCGTCATCGCCCCCTCGGCCTTCGAGGCCGATTGCCTTTCCACGGCCCTGTACGTGATGGGGCCTGCGCGCGGGCTCGCCTGGGCCAAGCGCCACGCCATCGCCGCGATCTTTTTGCTCAACAGTGGGCGGACGCGCATGAGCCCGGCCTTCGCAGCCATGCATCCCAATCCAATTCCAATGGAGAAACCATGAAGCAGTTGCTGACCATCTTCGCCCTGGCCTTGTTGGCAGGGCCGGCCTCTGCCCAGGAGGCCCCCAAACCGGAAACAGAGAAACGGATCGCCGACCTTGAGCGGAAACTGGACATCCTGACGAATGAGCTGGAAGCCCAGAAGACCGGTTCCCAAGTGTCCGTGGCCAAGGGGGAAGGAAAGCATGGCCTTGCCCCCGCGGCTTCCAAGGTCTATGAGACAAAGGGCGGCCTTTCCATCGGCGGCTACGGCGAAATGGTCTACGAGAACTTCGACTCCAAGGTGGAGAACGGAACTTACAGCCCGAAGTCCAATGGCCTCGATTTCGCGCGCCAGATCATCTACCTGGGATTCAAGTTCAACGAGCGCATCGTCTTCAACGCGGAGATCGAATTCGAGCACGCCAAGACCAGCGGTGCCCAGAACGTGACCAAGACCGGCGCCAATGTCACCGATGTGAAACAGAAAGAGCCGGGCGAGGTGGCCGTGGAGTTCGCCTACCTGGACTTCCTTGTCACCAGGGCCTTCAATGTCCGGGCGGGCATGATGCTCGTGCCCATGGGCTTCATCAACGAAATGCACGAGCCCCCCACCTTCCTTGGCGCCAAGCGGCCCTTCGTGGAGCAGCAGCTGATCCCCAGCACCTGGCGCGAGAACGGCGTCGGCGTTCACGGCGAGCTGCCCGCCAATTTCAGCTACCGCCTCTACCTGGTGAATGGACTGGATGCCTCGCGCTTCACCAAGAGCGGCATCCGCGGCGGCCGCCAGAATGGCGCGGCGGCCCTGGCCGAGAGCCTCGCCTGGGCGGGCCGCCTGGACTGGAATCCGGTTCCCGGCGCGCTGTTGGGCATCAGCTTCTACCACGGGAACAGCCAGCAGGCCGACGGCCTTCCGAACCTGACCACGAAGGTCTTCGACTTCCATGGCGAGGTCCGGTTCCAGGGCTTCCAGGCCCGGGCCCTCGTGGTTCGCGGCAGCCACAACGAGAATGGCCTCTCGGCCCTCGCGGCCACGAATCCTGCCCGCCAGTTGGGGACGGAGCAGAAAGGGCACTACCTGGAAATGGGCTATGACGTGCTCGGCCTCGTGGGCTCGAAGCAGGCTCTCATCCCATTCATCCGCACGGAATCCCTGAATCCCCAGGCGAAGGCCGCTGCCGGGGTCACGCTGGACAAGGCCCTGGATCAGAAGGTGCTCACCTACGGCGTGGTGTACAAACCCATTCCCCAGGTCGCGATGAAGGCCGACATGAACCGCATCCGGAACGGGGCCGGGACCGGACGCAACCAGTTCAACCTCGGTGTCGGATACTACTTCTGAGGTCCCCATGCGAACCGCCGTCCTCGTCTTCATGGCAGCCACATCCCTGGCGGCGGCTCTGCCGACACGGGAAGGCGCATTGAAACTCGCTTTCCCCGGAGCCACGTTCACAAGGAAGGAACACTTCCTCACCGAGGCCCAGGGCACAAAGGTGAAGCAGCTCTCGAAGGAGGACCTGCCGGGTCTTTGGTGGATCGCCTACGAGGCCGCGAAGGATGGCAAGGCCTTGGGAGTGGCCTTTTTCGATACGCACCGCGTGCGGACGCTGAATGAAACAGTGATGGTGGCGGTATCGAGCGAAGGCCGGGTGCTTCGCGTGGAGGTCATCCAGTTCCACGAGCCTCAGGAATACATGGCGAAGGAGGCCTGGAAGCAGCAGCTCGCGGGCCGCAAATTGGATGACGAGTTGAGCCTCAAGCATGGCATCCGCCCTCTAAGCGGAGCGACCCTCACGGCCAACGCCCTCACCAGCGCCTCCCGCCGCTGCCTGGCGCTTTGGCAGGTTCTCTACGGTGAAAAAAAATGACAAGCCTGGAACGCTGGAGCCTGAACCTCGCCGCGCTGCTCACGGGCGCCACCGGATTGCTCTACGGATGGCTGCGCTACTACGGGCAGCGCGCGGGGGAGTTCGGGTTGGAAGCGCATCCCCTGCAAGCCACGCTGCAGCATCTGCACGTCCTCGCAGGCCCCCTGCTGGTCTTCACTCTGGGAATGCTGGTGCGAGGGCACGTGCTGCCCATGTGGCGCAGCGGCCGGCCCGGCGGCCGGGCGACCGGCGTTGCGCTCGCGCTGATCCTGGCTCCCATGCTGCTGAGCGGCTACGCCGTGCAGGTGGCCGTGGAACCAAATTCACGGTTGGCCTTCGCCTGGATCCACGGCGTCTTGAATCTGCTGTTCCTGGCCGGTTACGGCATCCACCAGTTGGCGGCCTTGAAGCAGCCGCGGGTCGTGGAAGTCCCGGACGGGGATGTCTCGCTGAATCCATCGTGAGAGCCATGAGCCATGAGTGTCAGCTTTATGGGGATGCGGCCAAAGGCCGCGACCTTACTAATGGCTCGCCGGAGGCGCCTCCATGTCAGCTCATTGCTCATTGCTGATAGCTGATAGCCCAACGCCAACAGCCCACAGGCCGATTAGACTGGAGCGATGCCGAAAATCCGCGTTCTCACCGATCAAGTCGCGAACCAGATCGCGGCGGGCGAGGTCGTGGAACGGCCGGCGTCAGTCTTGAAGGAGCTGGTGGAGAACGCCCTGGACGCTGGAGCCACCCGGCTGGAGATCGCCTGGGAAGAAGGAGGGAAGCGGTTGCTGTCCGTGGCGGACGACGGCTGCGGCATGGCGCGGGACGAGCTCTACCTGGCATTGGAACGCCACGCCACGAGCAAGGTCCGCACGGCGGAGGATCTGACCCATCTCTCGAGTTTCGGATTCCGCGGGGAGGCTCTGCCATCCATCGCCTCGGTGGCCCGCTTCGAGCTGCACAGCGCCGAAAACGAAGGCGACGGGCATCGCCTGCGTTCGGAATTCGGGATCATCAAGGAGGTCCAGCCGGCGCCCCGCAGCCGCGGCACCACGGTGGCCATTCGCGATCTTTTCGCCCAGCTGCCTGCGCGGAAGCGGTTCCTAAAATCCACTGACACGGAGCATGCGCATCTATGGGGCGTGGCTACCCGCCTGGCTCTCGCGACACCCGATGTCCATTGGACGTTGCGCAGTGATCGCGGAGGGTCCACGGTCTTGCCGCCGGTGGCGGAAGCCGGTGCGCGGTTGGGGCCGTTGCTGGGCGAAAAAATGTCGGGAATGGTTCCTTTCCGTAGCGGCGAAGCGCCCTGGTCGCTTCACGGCTACCTCTCGAAACCGGATCTGAGCTTCCGCGACCGCAATCATCTTTATCTCTTCGTGAATGGCCGGAGCGTGCGCGACCGCTTGCTGCTGGCGGCGCTTTCCGAGGCCTGGCAGGGTTTCTTCCCGAAAGGCGCCTATCCGGCGGCGGTCCTCTACCTTGAGATTCCAAGCGAGGCCGTGGATGTGAATGTGCACCCCACGAAAGCCGAAGTGCGGTTCCGGGAGCCCAACCGCATTTTTCCCTTCGTGAGCCGCGCGGCGCGCGAAGCCTGGGAACAGCTCCGGGGCGGCCTGGCGAGCGTGCTGGAGATGCCGCCCAAACCCCAGGAAAGCGAATTCGAGCTGCCGGTGCCGGCACGGCAGGAACCGCAACACCCGCGCCTTTGGCAGGAAAGCGCGAGGGGGGCCGTGGATGCGCTGGCGTCGGCCTTCCACCCGGGTGCCGGGGCCGATCTGGAACGTGAATACGCCTTCGGCACATCCTCCACGGGCGCTGCTGAATCCGTGGGGTACGTGGAGGCAGGCCAGGAAATCAAATACCTCGGGGCATTCGAAAACACCTACCTGCTCGCAGAAGTCCGTGGCGACGGCGATCCGGAATTGTGGATCCTGGATCAGCACGTGGCCCACGAACGCATCCTGTTCGAGCGTCTGTTTCTCCGCCATCATCGGCCGGCAGTCCAACCGCTGTTGCCGCCCAAGGTCGTCCACTTCGGGCCTGCGGCCTTGTCCCGACTGAGGCCTTTCCTGGAAGAATTGAACCGCGTGGGCGTCGAGGCCGAGGATTTCGGCGGCGAAGCGCTGGTGGTGCGGGGCCTTCCGGACTTCTTGTCGGACCGCGACCCGCAGTCGCTGTTGGAGGATCTGCTGGATCGCCTGGAAGCGGGCGGCAGCGCGGATCTGGACGCCTTCCGCAAGGACCTCAACGCCGAGCTCGCCTGCCGCGCCGCCATCAAGAAGCATCATGTGCTCCCCCCGGAACTGGCCCTGCAGCTCATCCAGGACCTGATGGATTGCGAGGTCCCGCAGACTTGCCCTCATGGCCGGCCGATCATCAAGAAACTCACCCTGGGGGAACTGGAGCGGAGCTTCGGAAGAAGGACGTGAGACGAGGCCGCGGCTAGGCGCTAGGCCCCGTCTGGATTCCAATTTCTTCGTTCGGCCACGAGATCGATGTCCAGGCGCTTGGCGGCGGTGTAGAGGGCGGGGCGGGCGATGCCTAATGTTTCTGCAGCCTCGGCAGCGCGGAAACCGCAGCGGCGCAGGGTTTCCAGCAGCAGGCGCCGCTGGAAGCCATGGGTGGCCTCTTCCCAGGATCTCGACTGGAATTCCGGCTGCTGGAGTTCCGGGAAATGCTCCAGCTTCAATGGCCCCTCTCCGCAGCGCAGCAGCGCGCGTTCGATGGCATGGCGGAGTTCCCGCACGTTGCCGGGCCAGGGCAGCCTGGCCAGGGATTGGGCGAGTCCGGTGGCCAGTTCCGGCGCTTTCCGCTTGCTCGCCTTTGCGATCATGGAAACCAGCCGCGGCATCAGATAGGGGAACTCATGGCTGCGTTCCCTCAAACTCGGCAAGCGCAGCGAGGTGCCCTGCAGGCGGTACAGCAGGTCGCGCCGGAAGGCGCCGGCGGCGGCCAGTTCCTCCAGGGGCCGATGGGTCGCAGACACGAAGCGCACATCCACCCGCACGGAGCGGTCGCTGCCGACTTTCCGCACCTCGTGTTCCTGGATGACCCGGAGCAGCAGGGATTGCAGGCGAGGCGAGAGGTCCGCCACTTCATCGAGGAAAAGCGTTCCCGCCTGAGCGCTCTCGATGGCGCCCTTGCGATCCGATGCCGCGCCCGTGAAGGCGCCCTTCACATGGCCGAACAGCTCCGATTCCATCAGGCTCTCTGAAAAGGCCGAGCAGTTGACGGGAACCAAGGGACCCGGCCGGCCGGACCGCCGGTGCAGTTCCCGCGCGGTGAGTTCCTTCCCGCTGCCGGTGGGACCGAGGATGAGCACCGGGAGCTCCGATGGCGCCACCCGCACCAATTCGCGGAGCAGGGTGGCCATGGGGTCGCTGCCGTCCATGAGCAGTTCCCCGCCCTCGGGAACGGGCTCAGGCCGGACGCCGGGATTCAGTTTCGCGAGCCATGGGGCAAGCAGTTGCGGGTCCAATGGCGGCTCCAACGACTCGCCGGGTTTCAAGGCCAGCAGCGCCGAGCCCACGGCGGCGCCTTCCCAGTGCAAGGGGAAGCCCCACCAGATCCATCCCCGCAGCTCGCACGGCGCCACCTGCCCGTCCTGGCGCAGGCGGCTCAGCAGCCCCTCGGGCGGCACCTCTCCATGGCCCATGGTTTCCATGGGATCTCCCCAGAGCAGCCAGGTCGGGCGGGCGCGCGCCGAGAGCCAGCGGCATAGCAATTCCTTTGGATCCTGTTCCAAACCCAATACCGGTGAGGGCCATAGGAGGCCGAGGCGATCCTGGTGATGCTTCATGGCGGCGCGGTCCGCGATGGCCTGAAGCGCCAGCAGCACCGATGGATTCCGTTCGCTTTCCCGCGCTTCGAGCAGGGCGAGGCCCGCTTCAAGCCGCAAAAAATGGCTGGGGCAGGCCCCCCATGCGCTCCAAAAATCTTGTGATTCCGCATGGCCCCGAAGCAGGCGGTGGAACTCCCATAGCAGGCGCTGCTCTGGATGGAGAGCCGGTGGCGGAGGTTCGATCATTTCACCTAGCGAAGCTTCGAACAACAGTCTGGATCCTTCATCTGCGACGTGTGGAAGGGCCTCGCGAATCCAGTCCTGGCGGCCCGTTTCAAGGCCACGCTGACCGATCAGCACCCATGCGTGGGGTTCCTCGGGGAAGATTTCCGTCAGTGCGCGCAATCGGTTCAAAGCTGTTTTCCAATCACCTCCGACGATGAGCCGGTTCACCTCGTTCAATTCTTTGAAGGGGCTCAGCGGCTTAGCCTGTGCGTTCTGCCAGAAAGGCAAATTCTGGTGGTCAGCCCAATGCAGCGCCGCCAGTTCGGCATTGGCCGCGGCGCGGTCACTCCAGAACGGCGAATCCAACCGCTCAAAGTGGGCATGGGCCAAGGTGAAGGCGTGCAGGGCGGTTTCGAGATCCTGGGCGAAATAGGCACGCCGGCCTTCTGCCATCCAATGGAAGGGATCAGAGCAAGGATGCGCACAGCTTCCCCAGCCGGGATAGCCGGCCACGGTTTCTGGGAGGTCTGCCCCCCATCGCACCCGCAGCCGGTCCCAGGTCGGGTCGTTGCTCGGCCCGGGACAGGAGGGTCGAGGTGACCCGGAAAGATCAGCGCTGATGATGGACGTCCAACCATCGGGATGCTTCGAGGGGACACCGCCATCCAGCAGTTCGCGAAAGCTGCCATCTGGTTCATCCCCAAGCGCCAGGGATGCCGGGCACAACCCGGTGGAGGGTCCTCCGCCCCTCGCGAAGGCGCGCACCTGGGGCGCGATCATCCATTGGCCGTCGCTGAGTTCTTGCAGCCAGCTTGCGCCCACGCAATCGCGCAGCGAGTCCGGCAATTCCCTAAGGGAGAATTGGCCGAGGAAAGGGCGCAGGCGGTCGAAGGGAACCTCACCCAGCGCGCCCTCGGGCAACAGATTGCCGTCAGCATCCAGGGACCGCAGCAGAAAAGGCCACCAATCCTGCGGCAGGTTTTTATAGGCTTCCGGCACGAGCACATCAAGGAAGGGCGGAAGGTGGAGCCTGCCGGAGCCATCCGCCGCGCCCAGCAGCGGGATCCAGCGCTGCCGCGTGGCCCGGTCCAACAGCACGGAGCCATAGGCCATGAAGGGGGCGCCATCGCCTTCCAGCAGGGCGGACCAGCACCAGGTGAGCAGCGGGTCGTCCTTGGGGCCCTTCACCTGCGCGGGGATCTTGGCGCTGCCGTGGCGCAACAGCGAAATCCATTCATGGGCGGGTTGCGCATCCCACTGTCCAGGAAGCGAAGTCGGGCGCGGGCCGAAGGGACGCCGGGCCTCCCATTCGCACCGTGGCCAGCGGCCATTTCGGCCACCCATCAACCAGGCTTCGCTGATGGCGAAGAGCGCCCAGGGAAGGTCGCCCCATTTGCGTCCGCGGGTCAACGGCCATGGGGGTTTCCAGTGGCCGAGCCAAGCTGCCCTGAGCGTCACGGATTCCTCCGCAACATCTCCCGCCACACCTCCCAGAACCCAGGGAAGGTCTTGGCCACGCAGTCTGGATCCAACAATTCGCCGCCGCATTTCAAGGCCCCCACCGCCGCCGCGAAGGCCATGCGGTGGTCATTGCGGGGATCGAATGGAGCCCGCTGGACCTGCGCCCTGGACGCTGGGGCAGGGCGGATCTCGAGCGTGTGGTCGCCGATGATGTCGGCCTCGCCCCCCAGCCAGCGCACCAGCTCCGCTGAAGCATCCAGCCGGTCGCATTCTTTGTGGGGAAGGGTCCGCAGGCCCGTCAGCCTGGACGGCTCCGGCGCGTACGCGCAGGTGGCCGCCAGCACCGGGCCGAGGTCGGGGCAGAGCGTGAGGTCAGCGTGGATGCCGCGGAGCAGCGGCCCGGAAAGCGACAATCGCTGCCCGTGCCAGTGGCTGGCGCAGCCGGCGTCCCGGAGGATGCGCTCGACCGCCCGGTCGCCCTGGGGGTCATCGGAATCCAGGGGCCCCACCGTGACGCTCCGGCCCGTCACCGCCGCCGCGGCAAGGAAGGCCGCGGCGCCGCTCCAGTCGCCGGGAAGAGCGATCTCCACGGCATCGAGTTTGTTGCCGGGGATCTGCCAGGAGGATTCCCGCAGCTCGCTTTCACAGCCGAAACGGGAGAGCCAGTGGCGCGTGATCTCCAGGTAGCTGGCGCTCGCCACGGGCCTGTCCCAGGAAAGGGTCCCGCCCTTTCTGAGGCCGGCGGCGGCGATCGCCAGGCCCGTGATGAATTGGCTGCTCAGGCTGCCATCGATCATCGCGTCCAACTGATCCGGCGTTTCGGGCGCCGGGTGCAGCCAGGCTCCGTTTCCCTCGAACCGCCATTTCGCCCCCAGGGCCAGAAGGGGCGCCAGCAATGGCCCGAGCGGCCGCTCGAAGAGCCGGGCGGCGCCGTTGATCCGCACGGGGACTCTGGCGCTCAGGGCCAGCCATGGAACCAGGAACCGCAGCGTCGTGCCTGAGGCGCCGACATAGATGGGTGCGGCGGCATTGGGGGCGAAACCGCCGGAAATGCTCCAGGCATCTTCCACCTCGACCACGGGCAGGCCCAGCGTCCAAAGGCATTCGCGCATCCAACGCGTGTCCTCGGCCTCCAGCCCGCCATGCAACGTGGAGGTGCCGGGCGCCATCGCCGCCAGCAGCAGGGCCCGGTTGGTCACGGATTTCGATCCGGGGATCTGGACCGGGGCCAAGCTCGACCCGTCGGGCAGCGTGTCCTTGAAAAGTGACAAATTCATCCCCGCAGGGTGACTGCTGCGGGGTTCATCCGCAATCAAATCGATGATCCGCCCTGGAGGAACGCCACCTCCAGGCTGGATCCCGGCTGGGGGGCGTCAAAGAATTTGCCGCTTTTCTTCCAGGTCCATCCACTCCAGCTCCAGGGCCTCCAGGGCGGCCTTGGCGGCATCGCGGTCCTTCAGGGCCAGGTGGCCCGAGGCCTCGGCGGTGAGGAAGGCCGAAGGACTTGAAAGGATAGTGTCCAAGGCAGCGATGTGCTCGTGCAGGGAAGCCATCTGCAATTCGACTTCTCCCAGGCGGCGCTGCTCTTTTTGGGAAAGGCGGGGCTTTTTGGAGCCACTGCTCTCCATCCTGGCGCCGGTCTTCGCGGGTTCGGGTTTGAAACTCGAGGCTTCCGACTCCAAAGCCCGTTGCTCGCGCAGGCTTTTCACGGTTGCCGGGCTGCCCTCGTACAGCTCCCACAGGGGCGAGCCCGCGCCGTTCCAGGCCAGGGTGTGCGTGGCCACCTGATCCAGGAAGAAACGGTCGTGGCTCACGAGCAGCAGGGTCCCCGGATAGTCCTGGAGGGCTTCCTCGAGGTTCTGCAAGGTCGGGATGTCCAGATCGTTGGTGGGTTCGTCCAGCACCAGCAGATCCACCGGATGCAGCATGGTGCGCGCCAGCAGCAGGCGGTTGCGCTCGCCGCCGCTGAGCGTGGAGGCCACGCGCTTCTGCTGGTCCACGGGGAAACCGAACCGTGTGAGATAGACGTGGGCCAGGATGTCGGAGCCGCCGATGCGCACCACCGCGGCGCGCTCCGCCAGGTTGTCCAGCACGGAGGCATCGCCGTCCAGCTCGCCGCGGCCCTGGCTGATGACGGAAATGGACAGCTTGGGGTGCCGGGTCAGTTCGCCGCTGGCCTGGAGATCGCCCATGAGCACCTTCAGCAAGGTGGATTTGCCGCAGCCGTTGGGACCCAGCAGCGCGATGCGCATGCCTCGTTGCAGCACGAGGTCGAGACCGCCCAGGAGGTCCGGGCTTTCGGGGGTGTAGCGGAAATGCAGGCCGCGGCCGGACACGAGCGCGTCGCTGCGGTTGGAACCGCCCGCGAAGGTCAGCCTCTCCCGCGATTCGCTGCGGCTGCGGTCGTCCACGTCGTCCTTGAGGTCCAGAACGTCCTGGATGCGGAGCTTCGATTTCCGCGTGCGGGCCTTCGCGCCGCGCCGCAGCCAGGCCATTTCCCGGCGCAGGCGGTTCTGCATGTGGTCCGTCAAGCGCGCTTCGCGGAATTCCTGGTCGGCTTTCAGCAGCAGGTAATCGCTGTAGGAACCTTCGTAGACAGCCAGCTTGCCGCCGTCGAGTTCGAGCATCTTGTCCACCACCGAATCCAGCAGGTGGCGGTCGTGGGTGATGAGCAGCAGCGCGCCTTCGAAGCCCAGCAGCCAGGCTTCGAGTTTCTCCACCTGCTCGGGATCGAGATGGTTGGTGGGTTCGTCCAGCACCAGCACGTCGGGATCTTTCAGCCAGGCCTGGGCCAGCGCCACGCGCTTGCGCCAGCCGCCGGACAGCGACTCCACCTCGGCCTCCACGTCCGCCAGCCCCCAGGTGGTGCAGGCTTCCTTCAACCGCGGCTCCAGATCCCAGCCCATGTGATGCAGATGGTGTTCGATGGCATCCAGCTCCTGGTGGAGCCGCTCGGCCTTGGATCCGCTGGCTCCGCTTCCGCCATCGCCATGCAGCTCCTCATGGATGGCCGCATGGCGGTCCAGCAGCTTGCGGTGGTCTTGAAGCGCGTCCTCCAGCGCCTGCCGCACGGAGGCGCCGGGGGCGAAGTGCGGCTCCTGGCTCAGGCGCGCCACGCGCAGCCCCTGGGTGATGATCACTTCGCCGCTGTCGGTCGCCTCCACCCCCGCCAGCAACTTGAAGAGGGTGCTCTTGCCCGCGCCATTGCGGCCGATGAGCCCCACTTTTTCGCCTTCCTGCAGCCCGAAGCTGATGGAATCCAGGATGGGCTGGGCGCCATAGGCTTTGCTCGCATTGACCAGGGATAGCGCGACAGGCATTGCGACTCCAATCCAATAGAATCTCACGGATCGGGCAGGACCCTTCGTCCTGAAACGGGCCGGCTCGCAAGCGTCTTCCTCGGCGCCTCGGAGCGCCGGCAGCCTAGCGGCCGGGGCCCTCCACCACCAGGCTGTCCATGAAGGCCGCGGAGCCGTGCTCGTTCAGCGGTTCGACGCCCAGCCAGCGGCGGTCGCCGAGATCCACGAAGAGCTTTTGCTCCTTGGGCTGCCACCAACCCGACCAACGTCCGGATTGCAGGCGCTTGGCCCCTTCCAAAGACTCCGGATAGGGGCGGGGCACGGCGGAAATGTTCAGGTCCCCGCCTTCGCGATGCAGCACCAGCCCGGCACCCAGACTCCAGGTGGATCCGGCTGCCCGCAGGCGCGTGCCCCCAGGCGCATGAAGGATCTCTCCTCCGGCCTCCAGGCGGAGGTCGCCGAGGCCATCAGGCTTTTCGACTTTCCACGTTCCGCCGCCGAAGATCTGGCCGGCGTTGTCCCAACCCACAGAGCCCAGGTCCGCCAAGTCGGTGGTGCCCAGTTTCAGGCGGAAGGCAGAGGCCGGGGCCTGGTCGAAGGTGGGATCCACCGGCACCCAACGGCGGCCCAGTTTCACTTCCACCCAGAAATGCAGACCCAGGTTTTCACCGGCCGCCATCCAGCCCACGACGCCGCGGGCGGGCACCCCCAGTTTCCGGAGCAGCGCCACCGCGAGCACGCCATGCTCGGTGCAGTCCCCGCGCGGATTGCGGCAGACCTCGAGCGCCGAGGCGAAACCCACTGTGTAGTCTTTCTGGGCGATCCATTCCCACACGAAGTCCGTCACGAGCTGGGCCAGCACCCAGCGCGAGGCCCCTTTGGGAGCCCTCATGCGGAATACCAGCCCGTCGAAGGCCGGGTCGTTGAAGGGCACGATCGGCGTGGCCGCGAGGAAGGGCGCATCTTCCTTTGATGGCTTGCCCCTGACCGGGAGTTCCTTGGCCTCTTCCGCCTTGAGAGGCGCGCTCGAGGTGAGCGCGAAGAGGTTGGGTTTCACCTGATGCTGTTGCGGATCTTCTGGCAACTGCAGCGGCTTGGCGCCCTGCCACCGGAGGCGCACCTCCGTGAGCCAGGGCTGGAAGGGATGCTGCGGGATTGTCTTCAGGCTCTGCTCGAAAAAAGCTTCCTTGCCCTTGCTGCTGCCGATGGGGTCCGGCAGCTCGGCGAGCTGGAGCACCAGGCTCAGGCCCATCATCTCTCCGGTGTGTTTGAGATCGCCGCGCGTGGGGCTCACCCAGACCGAGGTTTCCGCGCGCGTGGCGCCGTCGATTTCCAGCCCTTTGAAAAGCACCGCGTCGGGGAAGCCGGGCAAGGGGGAAGGCCCGACGGGATTGAGGTCCAATTGCGTCCATTGCTGGGTGGTGAAGGAATAGCTGCTGATCTTCACGGGTTTCCTGAGGCGGGCCGCTTCGCGCATCCTGCCATCCACGTCCCGGGGCCAGAGCAGGGCGCCGGTCCGCATGGGGATGACCTTCGCTTCAAAGCCGTTGGATTTCACCCGCAGCTCCCTGGGGCGTGAGGGCGACCAGTCCGCCTCGCCTTCCAGCGGCTCCTTGGAGATCTGCGTGCGCCAGGTGAAATGAAGGCTGCCATCCGCATTCCGGACGCTGGTCTCCTTGATCTCCTGCTGGATTTCGATGCCCAGCCGCGTGAAGTTGATCCATTCGCGGCGTTCGATCCGGGTGGCAGCGCCTTCAAAGGTGGTCCGGCTTTCGGCGCCTCCCAATTCCTGGCCCGCCACCCACTGCCTGAAGCGCTGGACCTCCGGCGCCTGTGGGAATGCGGGCACCGTCAATAGCAGAAGGAAGGTCAGATGGAGAAAAAGGCGCATCCGTCCAGTCTGGCAGGAGGTGGAAAAATTTGACCTTGTTATCCCCCAATTTCAGCCGAGGGGTGCCGCGAAGGGCCGAGCCGCGCCTGGCAGGGCCAAAGTGAATCAACCCGGTATCGCTTCGCGGGGCGCGTAGCGCCCGCCTGGCCAATTAGGCGGCCCGGCGACGGGCTCGCCGGTGTGATCGTCGGGCCGCCTGAATTCCATCCGCGAGGCTGGCCCATGATGAGTCTCCTGGTCGCCGAAGCGCTGGTGTGGCAAAAGAGATTTCGCGGCCCTTCCCTCACCCCTTCTCGGCATCAGCCTGGCTAATACCCGTGGCATGGCAGCTATTCGCGGCCCTTCGCGGGATGTTTTTTCCGGCTGAGGCTCGTGGGTAATCAGGAAATTTGATCCACGGCAAAAAAAGGGCTCCCGTGGGAGCCCCTTATTTCAAGGATCCGCGGCCTTCATCCTTCCAGGCCCAACCCCTTGCGCAGATGCATCATCCGCCTCTGGTGCCTGGTTTTGAATTCCTCCCGCAACTGGTCGGATTGGAGCTGTTGCTCAGGGGTGAGCACCGCGCGCATCTCGACGCGCAGGGCATGGCCCGCGAGGGCCGCGTCCAGGGCCCGCTGGCTGAGCACCTGGTGGGCGGCCTGGATGTCCGCCGGCTTGGCATTGGGATCCGCCATCACGGCCTGGAAGGCTTGGCGGGCTTCCCGCTTCGCCTGGTGCTTGGCCTTCATCTCGTCCTTGTGCTTCTGGCCGATGGCCTTCATTGCGGCTTTCTGGTCGGCGCTCAGGTTGAGTTTCCTGGCCAAGAAGCCGGCCCGCATGCCCATCCTGCCGGCCAGGAGGCGGGGAAGTTCCTGGGGCGGTCCGGGGGGTGGCGCCTGGGCCATCAGAACCGCAGCCAGGCTGAAGGGGATCAAAAGTTTGAAGTTCATGCTCATGGGGGCCTCCGATTGGTTTGTGCCTCGCAAGATGAGAGGCGGTCTGGAGGCCATTGGTTGAGGAACTATTTCCAAGCGGCAGGCGGAACGAGGGTCCAGGACCCGGAACGCGATGGCCGCTGGTCCCCGATCATCAAGCCTGGATCTCCAGCCAACAGCCTTCCTGTAGCCTGGAGGCAGGAGCCCCCGTGATCGAAACCATCCAGGCCATCGTGCTGCGGCCCTCGCCCTTCCAGGATGGCGGTCTGGTGGTGTCGTTCCTCACGGAGCACGGCGAACGCAAGTCCGGCATCGCCAAGGGAGCGAAAAAACCATCGGCCAAATGGGTATCGGCTTTCGAGCCGCTCAGCCTTGTGAAGGTGGGCTTTTTCGGGAAGGAGCAGGCTGATCTGCGGCGTGTCACCCGCTGCGAACTGCAGCATTCGCCCCTGACGCTGGGGCATCTGGAATCCAATCTGGTGATGGCGTGCCTTGCGGACATCTTCGACCGCGTGGCGAAGGAGGGCGTGGAAGACGAGCGGCTGTTCCGCCTGCTGAGCGCCTGCGGCCGCGCGCTGAAGGACCATCCGGACCGCGCGATGAACATCCTGGCCTATGCGGAGCACTGGCTTCTGCACTGCATGGGCCTGCTGCCCCATCCGCGGCTTTGCGGGGCTTGCGGCCATGGAACCGCGCCCATCGTGATGCTCTCGGAGGACCATGGCTGGCGTTGCGCCGACTGCACGCCCATGGATCCCGCCGAAGCCCTGCCTCCGGGCACGCGCGAACACCTGCGGACCCTGAGGACCTGTTCCGCCGAAGATGCCCCGGACGTCCGGCTCCAGGCCGCCCGCGCCTGCACGGAGCTGCTCCGCAGCCGGTTGATGAGGGAACTCGGCGGCGGATTGCGGAGCTATGACGTGATGCACCGGATGGTGATGTAGCGGCGCGGCATCGGGCCATTTCTTCCGGTTCTGTCATGGTCCTTGGTGACCAGACCGCGGAAATCCACTGGAATCGGCCTTCCGGCCGTGACACTCGCGTGGTGAATGGGGGATTCGTCGCGTTGCCGTAACTTCTAGGGGGAAGCATTGACTCGGGTTCCCGATGAACGATTCTCTACCCAACGATCTTTGGGACATCGAAACGGAGTGCAAGCCATCCAAGGCTTCGCAACGATCCGAATGCTGCTTCCCGGGTTGAATCGACGTGGGCGGAAAGCACTGGGGGCACCGGCCGGGCCTCCAGGTCCCAGGGCCCGTTTTCCAGTCACATAAAGGAGCCTCCCATGTCCACCCAGACCCTCCAGCAGGGCAGCCTTCGGCCTACCCGGATTCCCGCCATCACCGTGGTCCACCCCGGGCTGCAGGTCCACTCCATCGCGGCCCCCAAGACCGACCGCCGCCTCAGTTTCCTGATGAGCGCGAACCTCTACTGCGCCCTCGCGGCGGGAGCCGTGCTGGTGGCCCAGGCCTCGCCGGCGATCCGTGAACGCATCATCAAGACGGACCGCGAGATCGCGGTGGTCAACATTGCGGATGTTGAACCAGCCCCGAGGCCGGTTGTGGCGACAGCCCCACCTCCCATGCGCGGCCTTGGAGCCGAAAACACCGATGCGCCGATCCCGGCCGAACGCCCCCAGATCGGCGTTCCGGAAACCCCGTTGGCCCTCGGGACACACGATCAGGGAAGCCTGATCGCGAGAGATCCAGCCGGCTCCACTGCCCCAGGCGGAAAAACCGGACCCGGAACAACTTCGACCACGCCCGAAGTCGGGTGGGGCGCACCCGTGGAAGTGAGCGCCAGCTCGGTGAGCATCCTCCACCAGATCCAACCCATCTATCCGAGCCTGGCGCGCCTTGCGCACAAGGAAGGCGACGTGGTGCTGATCATGACCATCAATGAGCAGGGCGTCCCCACCGAGGTGAAGATGGCCTCGGGCGACGTGGTCTTCAAGAACGACGCCATCCGCGCCGCCCAGCAATGGCGGTTCACGCCCGCGCGCCTGGACGGGCAGCCCCACAGCGCGCGGTTCCACCTCACACTGCAATTCAGGTTGCGCGGATGAAACCGGCGCGGAGCATCTGGAGGCGTGCGTTTGCGCCGGGGTTGTTTATTTGGGCGTGGCCGACCGGGATTCGGGGTGAAGCTGGAAGGCCACGTCCACCTTGCCGTCCGCGCGCAGGCTGCCCTTGGAATGCGCGTACACGATGCTGGCCTGGGCGTCGAAGGCGCTCTTGGCGTTGGGAAGCGCCCAGAGTCCCGAACCGGTGAACAGCAGGGTCGGCGCGGCGTAGTCCTGGGGGCCTTTCCTCACGTTGGGCAAGGGAATGCTGCTGACCGTGCGGGTTTCGGTGGTGCTGACCCCGGCCTTCACGACCTGGGCCGTGCCGGTGATCGCCATGCTCGCAAGGGCCGACACCGCCCGTCCCCGGGCGGGGGAGGAAAAGGCGAAGGTGCCATAGGCCGTCGGGTCCGTGGAGGAAAAACGCACGGTTTCGCCGCCGTTTTCGATGACCATGTCCACCCGGCCCGTCGTCTTGGCATCCGCTTCGTGGGAGGGATAGAACTCCCAGACCACGGCGCCTTCAGGGTAGGCATTCTCCTTCATCCATCCTGGAATCCGGTAGTCGAAGGTCTCGGTCTTCTGTTCCACCGTCGGGTTTCCTGCGGAATCCCGGGCCTGGCTGACGGTACGCATGGTGCCTTTCAAACCGAGGATGCACTTGAAGTAGGGCGTCGGATCGACGGCTGCGGCTGGAGCGGCACTCTTGACAGGCGCTGGGGCGGGGGCGGCTTTGGCTGGTTTGGCGGTACGGGCGGGTTTGCGGGCGGGCGCCTGGGCCAGCAGGGCCGGCAGGAGCAAGGCGGAAAGAACAACGGACATCATGACCTCCACCTTCATATTGCCGTGAATGGCCGAAACGTTCATGGGCGGGCCCGAGGCCTGCGGGAACTTTCCAGCGATGGGCCTTGTCTAACTTTCCGAACATAAAAAAACCGGAGGCCTCCATGAAATCTGTCCTGCTCCTTCCATTGCTGGGCCTCGCGATCCTTGGCGCACCCGGCAAAGGCGCCGGACACCAGGCCCAGGCGATCTTCCAGGGCGCGGCTTCGAGCGATTCCCAGATCCGTGACGCTTTCGCCAAGCAGGGGATCCGCCTCACAACGGCCGAGGCCGCGAGCATCCGCGCCAACGTGCTGCTGGCGGTGCAGGAGGCCCAGGCGCATGGTCTCGGGAACAGCAAGGTGGACTTCGCCGCCGTGGAAATCGCCCAGGAACTGGGACTCGACATCGGCGCCGGTTCCTCCACGGTCAGGAATGTCGTAGGGGCCATCGGTTCGCTGGTCCACCGGATCCCGCCCCCCCGGCCAATTCCGCCGGTGCCGCCGGTGGCGTGGGAGACCTACTTCGCGGACACGGTGAATACGTGGAACCAGCCCGGGTTCCTGGCCCTGCTCCACGGGCGCAGCTTCAGCCCGGTCAAGATTTCCTGGGAGGACATCGGACGCCATCAGAACAGCGTGTGGGGGGACCGCATCAGCGATGTGGGCATCTGGGTGCGCCGGAACGAAAACGATCCGGGCTCGGCGCAGTTGGCGCTTTCGGTCCGGCGCGACAACAACTTCCGCGACAAAGTGCTGATGGTGCCCAGCGATCGCATCAAGATCCACGTGAAGGAGGGCGGCCGCACCCTGGAACGCACGCTGCCCGAACGCCTGCGGGAACTGGGCCTCAGCTCCCAGGCGCGCGACCGCAATGTCATCGTCTCGAACCAGTTCGCCATCGTGCCGGTGCCGAGCTGGTCCATGGAAGGCGCCTGGAGCCGCGGAGGCCGGAAGCGCGCGACGCCGCCCAGGGCTGCCTTCAACTTCAGCATCTTCCCCTACGGCTCCACCAATTTCGTCATCACCGACGTCATCGAGGGCAGCAGCGAGGCCATCGTGGGGCCTGGCACCCACCAGATGCTCTACGCCAACATCCATGGGCAGAAGGCGCCCTTCACCGCCAGCCGCGCCGAAGACCGCCAGGACCTGCGCCGACTCGAAAAAGAATTGAAGGCCAAAGGCATGGACGTGGACGTGCAGCGCTACTACCTCATCCAGATTCCCCTGCGGCGCGACGCCAAGGCGCAGCTCTCGAATCTTGGGACGCCGCCCATGGCGTGGGCCTTCGGCTATCCCGCGCCGGGGACTGCGGCAGGTGTGGTCGGCGGAGTGGCCAGCGACATGGTTTCCTTGGCTCCGCCCTCACCTTCGCCTTCCCAGGCCCCCAAACCCACGCCAATGGAATACAAAGGAGATCAAAAATTCAAGGCAGAACCCGGCCTCTCGAAGGTCGCCATCGGCCACGGCGAGACAGAAGGCCATTATTCCACCGGGGCGAACTGGCGCGGCGCCCGGGCCGAGGAACCCATCCGTGTGACGGTCGTCTACTTCGTCACCCCCGTCGGGAAGATCACTGAAAAGGACATGCAGCAGTTCGCGAAGGCCTTCTCCGCTTGGGATTCCCAAGCCATCTGGGGCGGCAGCTTCGTGACCAAAGAAACCAACTGAACGGACAGGGCCCGGAAGAATTCCATCATCCACGAACACCATCCATGAGGAGGCCACCATGAGGCCGAGCAAGATTGCTTTGTTCACTGTCGCGGGGGTAGTCCTTGCGGGATCCACAGGTCTCGTATGGCTGTCGAACCACAAGACTGGGAGGCCGCTAGCCAACAGTGAGTTCATGAGCCTGCCACCTGAGCATCACGCGTCCAAACCGGAACCTCGGCCCACATCCGGCGATCCTCTCATTCCGGGTCTGGTCAATGCATCCGCCGACGCATCCCAGAACTCGATGATCGCCAGCCAGAAACTCATCCGTACGGGCCAGTTGTCCCTTGAAGTGAAGCTTTTCGACGAAGCGTTCGCCAAACTTCAGCGCATCGCCACTGAGAACGGGGGGTACATCGCGGATATCAAAGCGAACCGCCAGGACCAGGGTCGGGCCACTGGCACCGTGGTGGTGCGAGTGCAGCCGAATCGCTACTTCCAGGCATTGGACGCCCTCCGCACCATTGGCAAGGTGGAATTTGAGGGGGTCAACACCCAGGATGTGACCAGGGAATTCGCGGACCTGGAAGCGAGGCTCATCAACAAACGCCAGCTTGAAGTGCGGATGCGGGAGATCCTGCGCACCCGCACCTCGAAGATGGAAGATTTGCTGGAAGCGGAGCAGCAGCTTTCGCAGGTGACGGAGCAGATCGAGCAGATGGAGGGGCAGCGGCGCTATTTCCAGCAGATGGTGTCCATGTCCACCATCACAGTGGAGCTGCATGAACCGCTGTTGATCACCAAGGCGCTCGAACCCAAGAAACCCGGCCTCTTCGCGCCGGTAGCCGTGGCCGCCCGTAGTTCTGTCGAATTGCTCGTCCAGCTGCTCGCGCTGGTGGTTTCTGCCCTGGTGTTCCTGGCGCCGTGGCTGGTCCTTGGAACAGGAACATGGATGGCCATCCGGCGGATCTTGGCTCGCAGGAAAGTTCCGCAGGCGAGCTGAGGCTATCTGGGGCTTCGAGCCCCGCGGCCTGAAGCCCGCCGCGCTACACTGGTTCTGGCCTTGATTCCCCCAAGAATCCCTTCGCCGGAGCCCCCATGCGCTACCTCCTCACGAACCTGCCGCTGGACCTGGGCGAGGAAAAACTGGATCTGGCCAAGCCATTGAGCCGTGCGTTGGGCGGGATACCGCTGGATTTTTCGGATGTGGTGCTGGAACGCCGCAGCCTGGACGCGCGGCACAAGGGCGCCATCCGGTTCCTGGCGGCCTTGAGTTTTGAAACCCAGCGCGATGTTTCCGGTGTGCCGCTGCCGCCCGGCCTGAAGCTGGAAGCTGCGCCGGCGCTTTCCCCCTACGTGGTCGCGCCGGCACCGGGGAAACCTCGCGTGGTCATCGTGGGCAGCGGGCCCGCGGGCACCTTCTGCGCCCTGCGGCTGCTGGACTACGGCATCGAGCCGATCATCCTTGAGCGCGGTCCCGCCATGGGCGAGCGCGTGCAGAGCATCAATGCGCTGTGGCACCAGGGCAAGCTGGATCCCGAAGCGAATTCCCAGTTCGGCGAAGGGGGCGCGGGCACCTTCAGCGACGGCAAGCTCACCACGCGCATCGGCCACCCCGCCACGCGCTACGTCCTGGAGACCTTCGTAAAATTCGGCGCAAACCCGCGCATCCTCTACCTCGCCAAACCCCACGTGGGCACCGATGTCATCCGCAAATGCTCGGTGCTCATCCGCAAGGATGCCGAGGCCCGCGGCGCCCGGTACCGCTGGAAATCCAGGCTCGAGGACATCCGGTTCGACAACGGGAAGGTAAAGGCCGCGGTGCTCCAGGATGGCGAGGAAATCCCCTGCGACGCCATCGTCCTGGCGCCGGGCCACAGCGCCCGGGACACCTTCGAGATGCTGCACCGCCACGCGGTCGCCATGCGGCAGAAACCCTTCGCCATGGGTGTGCGCGTGGAACACCCCCAGGACTTCATCGACAAGAGTCAATACGGCCCCTCCAAAGGGCACCCGAGCCTTCCACCCGCAGACTACAAGCTGGTCTGCAATCTCGGCCTGAACCGCGCGGCCTACTCATTCTGCATGTGCCCTGGCGGAGAAGTCATCCAGTGCACCTCGGAGGAAGGCGGCGTGGTGGTCAACGGCATGAGCAATGAGCAGCGCGATTCCGGCTTCGCCAATAGCGGCCTGGTGGCCAAGGTTGCCACATCGGATTTCGGCAGCGACCATCTCCTTGGGGGCATGTACTTCCAGCGGACCTGGGAACAGAAGGCCTTCCGGGCCGCCGGCGAAACCTATGGCGCGCCGGCCACGAGCGTGGTGGATTTCATGCGGACGAAAGCCAGCGGAAAGCTGCCGCGCACCAGCTTCCGGCCTTTCGCGGTGCCTTCCGACATCCGCCTGTGCCTTCCGGATTTTGTGCAGGAGCAGTTGCGCGGGGCGCTGCCCGTTTTCGATAAGAAGATCCATGGCTTCACGTCCGCCGATGCGCTTCTCCTCGCCATCGAAAGCCGCACCAGCAGCCCCATCCAATTGCTCCGGGGAGAGGATGGACAGTCCGTATCGCACCCGGGCCTGTACCCCTGCGGCGAAGGCGCTGGCTTTGCCGGAGGCATCACCAGTGCGGCCGTGGATGGCATCCGCGTGGCGGAATGGATTGCGCAGAAGGCCGGCGCGCCGGCGTTCCAGGCCTTCGAGAAGCCGGTGCGGGCCTCGGAGCTGGCGAATGACTATTGACGGGTGGCGAGCGGTGGCCCTTAAAGCCGTTTTTCCATCTCCTGGTGCCGCACGCCCACTTCGATGAATTCATCGCCCACGGGCCGGTAGCCTAGCTTCAGGTAAAAGCCCACGGCGCTATCCCGGGCATGGAGCATGATGCGGTGGAAGCCGCGGCGCGCCGCCTCGGCTTCGGACTCCGCGACCAGCAGCCGACCGATGCCGAGGCCCTGCTTCCGCTCATCCACGGCCACCTGCCTCATCTGGATGGAACTCCCATCAAGTGGGGTGAGCAGCAGCGTGCCCAACAGCACATCTTCCCCCCAGACCGCCAGGTGGAAGCTGGCGGATTCCGCTGCGAGCTGGGCCTCGGTGAACTCCAAGCCCAAGGGTTTGCGCAGGACATCGCGGCGCAAGGCCACCGACAGCGCGTAGGCCGGTGAGAGGTGCTCGATCCATCGCAGGCGCAGGGTCATGCTTCCATTCTGCCGGGAGTGGCGAAGGAGAGTAAGCTGGGCTCACTTTCCGGGAGCCACCATGTTCGAATCCGCGGAGCTGGGCCATAAGGTCGACAAGGAAACGTTCGCACTGGAAGCACCCAAGCTGCGGGAGCTGCTGCTGGACGCCCAATTCGACCTGGCCCAGGCCCCCCGTTTCCCGGTGATCCTGCTCATCGGCGGCGTGGACGGCGCGGGCAAGAGCGAGACGGTGAACCTGCTCAATAGCTGGATGGACCCCCGGCACATCGAGACCCACGGCCTGGAGCCGCCCACGGATGAAGAACGGGAGCGGCCCCACATGTTCCGCTGGTGGAGGCAGCTCCCGCCGAAGGGGAAGATCGGGATCTTCAACGGCTCCTGGTACTCCTTTCCGATCCTCCAGCGCGCGCACGGCGACACCAAGGATGCGCAGCTGGACCAGAGCATCAGCCGCATCCAGCGCTTCGAGCGCATGCTTCTGGACGAGGGCGCGCTGCTGCTCAAGTTCTGGATGCACCTTTCGAAGGATGTGCAGAAGAAACGGCTCAAGAAACTGGAAGCTGATCCCCTCACCAGGTGGCGGGTCACGGAGCAGGACTGGGAACACTTCGCGATGTACGACAAGTTCCGGAAGATCTGCGAGAAGACCCTGACCGCCACGAGCACTGCGGACGCCCCCTGGACCATCGTGGAGGCTACGGATTTCCGCTACCAGGCCCTCACCGTGGGCCAGTTCATCCACGACGCGCTGCGGCGCCGGCTTGATGGAGCGGCGAACCAGCCCCGGCTCTTGGCGCCTCCATTGCCCTCCCGCCTGGATTCCGTGAACGTGTTCCAGACGCTGGACCTGACCCAACGCATGGAAAAAGCTGATTACAACGTGGAGCTGGAACGGCTCCAGGGCAGGTTGAACTTGCTCACGCGCAGCAAATCCTTCAAGAAGCGCTCAGTGGTGCTGGCCTTCGAGGGCAGCGATGCCGCGGGCAAGGGCGGAGCCATCCGCCGGGTCACCGGGGCCCTGGACGCCCGCATCTACCGCGTCATCCCCATCGCGGCGCCCACCGACGAGGAAAAAGCGCAGCCCTACCTCTGGCGCTTCTGGAGGCGCCTGCCCAGGGATGGCCGCTTCTCCATCTTCGACCGCACCTGGTACGGGCGGGTGCTGGTGGAACGGGTGGAAGGCTACTGCGCCGAAGTGGACTGGATGCGCGCCTACGGCGAGATCAACGATTTCGAGGAGCAGCTCCACCGCAATGGGACCATCCTGTGCAAGTTCTGGCTGACCGTCAGCCCCGAGGAGCAATTGCGGCGCTTCGAGGCGCGCCGCGACACGGCCTACAAGCGGTTCAAGATCACCGACGACGACTGGCGGAACCGCGAGAAGTGGGACGCCTACCAGCAGGCGGTGTGCGACATGGTGGACCGCACCAGCCCGGGCCATGCGCCCTGGACGCTCGTGGAAAGCGAGGACAAGAATTTCGGGCGGATCAAGGTGCTGAAGACCATCGTGGAGCGGATGGAAGCGGAACTGTAGGTTTTTTAACCGCGAAAGGCGCGAAAGGACGCGAAAAAAGCCTGCTATTCCCGTGCCGCTTGAATCTGCATGCCTCGGGGGTGCGTGCGAGGTCCAGAGGCTGAGCTTGCGGGATGATCAGGTTTTGTTCTATTCGCGGATTTTCGCGTTATTTCGCGGTTCTAAGCCTTTAATTGCAGATTGCCGCGTTATTCGCGGTTCCAGGTTTTCCCATTACCATCCAATATGCCGACTGCTGAAACCCGGACCAAATCACTGCCGCCCTTGGCGGCGGTTTCGCTGTTCGGGTTCGCGTCGGGCCTGCCCCTGCTGCTGACCAATTCCACGCTGCAGGCCTGGATGAAGGATTCCCACGTGGATCTCGGCCTCATCGGCCTTTCCGCGCTCATCGGCCTGCCCTACAACCTGAAATTCCTGTGGTCGCCCATCCTTGACCGCTTCACGCCGCCCTTCCTGGGCCGCCGCCGGGGCTGGATCCTGATCTTCCAATTGGCCCTGGTGCTGGGCCTCTCCGCGATGGCGTTCGGGAACCCGAGCCAGAACCTGGGCCTCATTGCCGGCCTGGCCCTGATGGTCGCATTCTTCAGCGCCAGCCAGGACATCGTCATCGACGCCTACCGCACCGAACTGCTGCCGGTCCGCGATCTCGGGCTTGGCTCCAGCCTCAACATCAATTTCTACCGGATCGCGATGCTGGTGGGCGGCGCTTTCGCGCTCTGGCTCGCGGACCGCACCACCTGGCGCGTGGTCTACCTGGTGATGGGGGCCATGATGGTGCCGGGGATGCTGACAGCCTGGTTCGCGCCGGAGCCCGCCGGCGCCAATCCACCGCGCACCTTGGTGGATGCGGTGGTGAAGCCTTTCACGGAATTCTTCTCCCGCCAGGGCGCGCTGGAAATGATGGCCTTCACCATCCTCTACAAGCTGGGTGACATGCTGGCGGCCTCGCTGAACACGGTCTTCTTGATGACCCTGGATTTCAGCAAGACCGAAATCGGCCTCGCGACGAAAGGTTTGGGATTGGTTTCGCTGCTAATCGGCGCCTTCCTGGGCGGCCTGGTAATGCGGCGCTGGTCCTTGCGGCGATCCCTGATCCTCTTCGGCATCCTGCAGGCCGCGAGCATCACCGCACCGTTCCTGCTGGCGGTCATCGGGCACAACCGGCCGCTCATGCTGGCCACCATCGGCGCGGAAAACTTCTGCTTCGGCACCGGCATGGTGGCCTATGCGGCCTTCCTCATGCGCATCTGCGACAAACGGATGACCGCCACGCAATACGCGCTGCTGTCGAGCCTCATGGCCCTGACCCGCACGGTATTTTCAAGTCCCGCAGGCCAGTTGGTGAAGTGGATGGGGTGGCCCGGCTTCTTCCTGCTGTGCATGGGGATTTCCATTCCGGGACTGCTGATGCTCCTGCGCTACAACCGCTGGCAGATGCCTGAGGAAGCGCCGGGCCTCGAGTCCTGACGCCGGCGCAAATGGCGTTTCAGCACCGGGCGAGATGCAGGGCGAACCACCTCTGATCGTCTGTCCAGGTGCGTTCCAGCGCCCAGCCTGCGTCGCCGAGAATGGCTTCGCCCATGCCCGGCCGGTACTTGTAGCTGTTCTCGGTATGGATGCGTTCACCCTCCTCCAGGCTGATCTCCAGGTCCAGGGCGCGTATGCAGACGGATTGCCGGGCCCGGCTTTGCAGGTGCATCTCCATGCGCGACTCGGCCCCGTTCCATAGCGCGATGTGGCGGAAGGCGTCCAACCTGAAATCCGCGCCCCATTCGCGGTTGAGCCTGGCCAGCAGGTTCAGGTTGAACCTGGCGGTGACGCCAAGGCCGTCGTCGTAGGCGGGAACGAGGATGGAGGGCGCCTTGACGAGGTCCATACCGATGAGCAGCGCATCCCCGGGCTGGAGGGCTTCCCGCACGGATCGTAAAAATTCCGTGGCGTGTGCTGGATCGAAATTGCCGATGGTGGAACCCAGGAACAGCACCAGGCGCCGCGTCCCACGCCGTTCCAGCGAGGTCAGGCCATCCAGATAATCTCCATGGACAGGCCGCACCTCGAGCGGAGGAAAGCTTGCGGCCAAAGCGGATCTGGCCTGCTCCAGGGCCGAGTCGCTCACGTCGATGGGGGCGTAGGCGCCGTGTCCCTGGCGTTCCAGGAGCGCCTTCAGAAGCAGGTGCGTTTTCACGGAACTGCCGGAGCCCAGTTCGACCACCTCGAGGTCCGTCCCGGCCGCCTGGAGCATGTCCGCCGCATGCCGTTCCAGGATCCCGCGCTCAGTCCGCGTGGGGTAATACTCGGCCAGTCCGGTGATCTGGTCGAAGAGGGCCGATCCTTCCGCGTCGTAGAAGAGCGTCGGCGGCAGGCGCTTGGGAACGGAAAGAAGGCCAGTCCGGACTTCATCCATCAGGGCAGGGGCGATGCGGGATGCGGGCATCGGATCAGGCTAGACGGGTGGCGTCATTTCCGTCTACCGCGCCAACCGCAATCCTGAGAACTGCCACCGCGCGGAAGGCGGGAAAAAATTCCGATAGGTGGGGCGGATGTGGCCCGGAGGCGTGGCGACGCTGCCGCCCCGCAGCACCATCTGGCCGCTCATGAACTTGCCGTTGTATTCGCCCACGGCGCCTTCCGCGATCCGGAAGCCCGGGTAGGGCAGGTAGGCGCTGGCGGTCCACTCCCACACATCGCCGGAAGTTTGTGCGGGGGCTGGATGGCCCGACGCGGCCTCCCATTCGAATTCCGTGGGCAGCCGCGCGCCGGCCCATCGTGCATAGGCATCCGCTTCGTAATGGCTCAGATGGCAGACCGGCCTCCCAGGATCCAGCTCCTGCTCTCCCTGGAGGGTGAAGACCTTCCAACCCTCTTCGGATTTCCGCCAGTGCAGCGGCGCATCCCAGCGCTGGGCGCGGACGGCGTCCCAGCCGTCCGAAAGCCACAGCTCGGGTTTCGCATAGCCGCCATCATGCATGAACTCGAGATACTCCCCGCTGCTGACGGGCCTCGAGGCGAGTTCGAATGCGTTCACGAAAACTTTGTGGCGTGGCCCCTCGTTGTCGAAGGCGAATTGTTTCCCGCCATGGCCGATGGCGCGCAGGCCTTCGTCGAAGGCGATCCACTTCGACGGTGGCGCCGGGGTCGGCGCGCTCGTCGGGGCAGGGCGGTAGGCGGGCTTGAGGGGCTGGGATCCCAGCAGGTATTTGATGTCGGTGAGGATCAGCTCCTGGTGCTGCTGCTCGTGGTTCAGGCCCAGCTCCAGGAGTGCCGGGTCCGGGCCGGGCGAAGTTTGTAGAAAGGCCTCCATGGCCGCATCCACATGGCGCCGGTAGGCGAGGATTTCCTGAAGTCCGGGCCGCGTCAGGAGGCCGCGCTGGTTTCGCGGCTGGCGCTGGCCGATGGCGTTGTAGTAGCTGTTGAAGAGGAAGCCGTAGGCGGGATCGAAGAGGCGGTAGTCCCGCAAACCGGGAACGAGAATGAAGGTCTCGAAGAACCAGGTGGTGTGCGCCAGATGCCACTTGGTCGGGCTGGCGTCGGGCATGGCCTGGACCACCTGGTCTTCGGGCGTGAGGGGCGCGGACAGCTCCGTGGTCTTTCCGCGGACGGCCAGGTACCGCGGGAGAGCTCCGCTCATACCGCCCTCTCCTTGCCGAAGACGCGGTCCAGCACGAGGCCCGCGGTCTCTTCGATGCTCTTCCCCGTCACATCGATGAGCGGCCAGCGGCGGTGCTGCCTGAAGACGCCCTCGGCGTAGGTGAGTTCTTCCAGGATGTGCCCCATGTCGCTGTACTTGTCCGCGAACCCGCCCGCGCCAAGCCGCGACAGGCGGTTCAGTCGGATCTCCTGCAGCCGGTCAGGCTGGATGGTGAGACCCACGATGCGGCCCTGGGGGATCTTGTCCAGGTCCGGCGAGACAGGCACGCCGGGCACCAGGGGCACGTTCATGACCCGGTAGCCCTCCATGGCGAGATACATGGAAAGGGGTGTCTTGCTGGTGCGGGAAAGGCCCACCAGCACGATGTCCGCGGTGGCGATGCCCGAAAGGTCGGCGCCGTCGTCGTACTTCAAGGCGAATTCGATGGCTTCGATGCGCTTGAAATAGCGGTCGCCCACCGCGTGGAACAGGCCCGGGCGTTCGTCGGGGCTCTCCCGCAAGTAGAGTCCCAGGGTGTTGAGCAGGTCCCCGAAGAGATCCACCTGGGTGAGCCGCAGGTCCGCGCAGCGCCGGTCGAGGAAGATGCGCTGCTCCCGGCTCACGATGGTGTGGACGATCACAGCCCGCTTTTCCGCGGCCAATTGCAGGATCCGCTCGATGTCCTCCTGGGTGTAGACGTTCTGGAAACGCCGCAGGACCGAGACATCGCCGGAGTGGAACTGCGTGAGCGCGGCGGCCACCATGCGCATGGCGGTTTCGCCGGAACCCCCGGACAGGATGTAGATGGGATGCTGATCCATGGAACAAGCGTAATCTGAGGGCAGGAATTCCATGAAACTTCCCGCTGACTCGCTCATCGCCATGGCCATCCCGGTGGGGATGCTGCTGTTCGGCGCGGCGATTTTCGGCATCCGCGTCTTCCGCAACCGCCGCTCGCCCAAGGAAGATCCCGAGCTGCTGGTGCTGGGTGCCGTGAGCCGGAGCCTCCACGAGCGGGGCGAATTGGCGGCGACCCTGGGGCAATTGCGCACGGTCCATGAAAAATTGGTGGATGCGCTGCCGTTCGGGCTGCTGTGGGTGGACCATAAGAACCAGGTGGCGGCGCTCAATTCCATGGGCCGCGAACTGCTGGGCGTGAAGCCCGGCGTGGTGGGCCTGGATGCCGCCTTCGTGCTGGAGCCATTCCCGTGGCTGTTGGAAGGCCTTCACGGGGACCCGGGCCCGGGCTGGCGTTGCGAGGGTTCCAATGCCCAGGGGGCCCTTAAGCGCTGGCGGCTACGGCGGATCGCGGCTCCGGACCAGGTGGGCGCACTGCTTTCCTTCGAAGACATCACCGAGCAGGAGGCCGAGGACCGCCGCCGCCAATTGCGGGAGCGCTTCGCCGAATTGGGCGAGATGACCGCCGGCGTGGCCCACCAGTTGAAGAACGGCCTCGCGGTGCTCAAGGGCCACGGCCAGTTGCTCTATCGCGCGGGCCATGTGGACGTTTCCAAAGACCTGCTGGATGAAGTCGACGAACTGGAACGGGTCATCCAGAAATTCCTGCAATGGGCCAAGCCGCTGGAGCCCGAGTACTCGGAAACGAGGCTGGAAGAAGTGGCTGGCGCCGTCATCACAGAGATCGAAAAACGGCCCCTCAGCCATGGCCGCGTCTTGAAGCTGGAAGGCCAGGGACTCGCCATGGCGGATCCGATGCTCCTGCATCAGGCGCTGCTGAATCTCCTGGAGAACGCCTGCCAGGCCACGCCCCGGGGCGGCGAGATCCGCGTGGTGGTGGAAGACGCCCGCATCCAGATCCTCGACCAGGGAGTTGGTCTGGGCGAGGACACCTTGCTGCGGATGCTGCGGCCCTTCGAAAGCGGCCGCCCCGACGGCACCGGCCTCGGACTGCCACTCGCCTTGAAGTGGATCAACGCCCAGGGCGCGGATCTGCGGTTCGAAAAGCGCGAAGAAGGCGGCACCCGGGTGGAGATCTGGTGGTGAGCCGGATCTGAGGCATGAGGCGCAAGGGATGAGGTCCAATCTTGGCCGCGCCGATCGAGCGGGCCTTATTTACCTCATCCCTCGTGCCTCAGACCTCATAACCTAGATGCATGCGAATCGCTCTGCTCCAACTGAATCAGCGGCTCGGCGATCCGGCCACGAACGGTGCGGGGATCGAAGCGGCCTACGCCAAGGCCGTGGCGGAAGGCGCCGAGCTGGTGGTGACGCCGGAATTGGCGATGGCCGGGTACCTGGCCGAGGACCGGATGTGGGAAGCCGGCCTGCGGACCCGGGTGGCCGAAGCATCCAGGCGATTGGCGAACCTCAGCGGGACGGTGCCTCTGGTCCTCGGGACCTTCAGCCCGAGCCCCACCGGCCGCCTGTTCAATGAATTGTGGTGGTGCCAGGACGGCGCCATCCGCCAGGTCGTCCGGAAACGGCTGCTGCCCAGTTACGACGTGTTCGAGGAACACAGGTGGTTCGAGCCTTCACCGGAACTGCCGAAGCTCATCGAGCATCTCGGCCACCGCATCGGCCTGTCCATCTGCGAGGACCTGTGGGCCGACCGCAACTTCAGCGGCGCCGCGGTCCATTACGCCTGCGATCCCATCGCTGATCTCGCCGGGGCGGGCGCCACCCTGCTGCTGAACGCCTCCGCCAGCCCGACGATGCTCGGCTCCTGGCTCCCGGCCGGCAGGACCGCGCCCTGGGCCATCGCATCGAAGGAGCAGCAGCGGAAGACCTTGATCCAGGGTCTCGCGAAGACCCACGGCATGCCCCTGGTCTACGCGGACCGGGTGGGTGCCGAGAGTTGGCTACTCTTCGACGGCGGCTCCTGTCTGGCGCAGCCGGACGGGACCTGGCAGGGCGGGCGGCGATTCACCGAAGGCATCGTGTGGGTGGATACCGAGGCGGCCGGGTCATCCTGGCCCGCCAGTCCGGAGGAGGGCCCATGGCTGCGCGATGCCCTTCACCTGGGTTTGCGGGACAACTTGGCCAAGCAGGGCTTGGAAGCAGTGGTCATCGGCCTTTCCGGCGGCATCGACAGCTCGGTGGTGGCAGCGGTCGCAGTGGATGCTCTTGGGCCGGACCGCGTCCTGGGCGTGGCTTTGCCGACGGCGTATTCCAGCGGCGAAAGCCTGAGCCTGGCGAAGGACCAGGCCGACCGCCTGGGGATCAAGTTCATCTGCCTCGATGCGGACACGCCTTTTGCTGGAGCAGCCGCAGCCATGAAAGGCGCCTTTCCGGACCGCGCGTTTACGATCACCGACGAGAACCTGCAGAGCCGGGCCCGGGCCATGCTGCTCATGGCCCTCACCTCGGAACCCGAGGTCCACACACTGCTGGGCACCCCGCGGGTCGCGGTGCTCAACACGGGCAACAAGAGCGAAGCTGCCACGGGCTACTTCACGCTGTACGGGGATGGCATCGGCGCCTTTGCCATCCTTGGCGATTGCCTGAAGGCCCGCGTCTACGGGCTGGCGCGTGAACTGGGAGACGCCATCACGCCGGGCATCCTCAGCAGAGTTCCCACCGCCGAGCTACGCCCTGGCCAGACCGACGAGGCGAGCCTCGCGCCCTACGCCGTGCTTGATGCCATCCTGGGCGCGGTGATCGAGGCGCAGCGACCTGAGGAAGGCCTCGCGGACGATCTCGCATTGTTGATGGAGGGCGCCGACCTGGAGTCCGCCCGAAAAGCCCTGCCGCGCATCCTGGGCCTCTTGCGCCGCACAGAGTTCAAGCGCCGGCAGCTTCCCTTCAATCTGAAAGTGAGCCCCAAGGCCTTCGGGCAGGGCAGGCGGATACCGTTGACGGCGCTTTAAGGATGCGGGCAATGGGCGGTGGTTGAATCATCCCCTTTGAAAACCCGCGCCAGCCCGGTATCCTAGCCCCATGCCGGTGTGGCGAAATTGGTAGACGCGCTAGACTCAAAATCTTGTTAGGCGACCCCTAGTGCCGGTTCGAGTCCGGCCACCGGCACCAAGAATGAAGGCCCCATCCGGGGCCTTTGAAATAGGTGGTCGGACTCGAATCGAGGATGGCGTGCAGGTAAGGAAAGACGGAGGACGCATGCGTCCGCAGTCGGTCCCCGAAGGGGATTCCCGTGCGCAGCCAGCCACGCGGCGGGCACCGGAGTCCGGCCACCGGCACCAAAACCCCCGTGGGGTGACGAAGCAGAGTGCACAAAGCACTCTGCGAAGTCGGGAACCCACGTGGGGTTTTTCACGACCGAGTAGATAGAGGTGCTCAAAAGAGGCTTTGAACCAGGTGGTCGGACTCGAATCGAGGGTGTCGTGGCCCCTACTTCACCACCAGCCCGCCATTCACAGTGCTCATGCGGATGACCTGCTTGCTGCCGGGAAAGGTGGCTTCCACCTGGTGCTTCGTGGCGGTCACTTGTTCGGCGCCTTTGGTGTTGACGGAGACCCGGCCGTTGACCGTGGTGGCCCGGAATGATCCTTCCAGCTTCGCCATGGTCACGTTCAGACCTCCATTCACCGTGGACAGCTCGATGCCTTGGCCCATTCCGTCCAAACCCTTGCCCGAAATGCCGCCATTGGTGGTGGAGGCCTTGATGGCGCCGCGCACATTGTCCAGGGAGATGCCCCCGTTCACGGTCTCGGCGGTCAGGCCATGATTCAGATCCTGGGCCTCGATGGCGCCATTGACCGTTTGACAATCCGCTTTTGCTTCGAGTCCGGTCAGCGTGATGCGGCCATTGACGGTGTCAATATGGGCCAGCACATTGCGGGGCACCTTGAGTTCCATCTCGCAGACTGCGCCGCGGTAGCTTCCCCATCCAGATTGGTGTTTGGGATATTCGCCGCGGATTTCCAGGCCCTTGGGGCTGGATTCGAACACCACCTTCACCTGCTCATCCTTGCTGCTGGGCTTGAACTGGCCCGTGAAAGCCACTTCGGCCCGGTCCCAGGTATCCACCTTGATGCGTCCGTTGGTGTTCTTGATGGAGAGGTTCGAGCCGTTGGCCAAGGCCACCGTATGGCTCTCGGTGACAGCTGCGGCCTGGGCAGGCTGGAGGACGAAGGTCTGGGCGCCCAGGGCCGTGGCTGCGAGGGCCAGGATGAGGGAAGCGACGGGGCGGAATGCGGGCATGGATGCCTCCTGGAAGGGTTTCGAGGAGGCAATACGTCAGTTTTCGTACCTGGTTTAGGGGATAAACCGTCAATGTTGATGCAGCCACAAACCCGATGCGCGTGTCGTTAGACTGGCCCTTCAGACATTCATGCAAACCCAACCGGAATTCTCGATGAAAAAGACACTCGCTTTGTTGCTGTTTGCCGTGCTTGTCCTTGGAGGGATTGCCATCGGCTGGATCGCGCAGAGCAGGCCCCGCGTTATTCCCGCCATCACCGCCCAGGCCCGGCTGAAGGAGCTGATAGCGCACCCCAAGGCCAAGCCTGATGCGGAGCCGCTCCTGGCTGTGCTGCACGAAGCACTGGTGGGGTACAGGAGGCTCATCGTGCTCTTCGCGAATGAAAAATCGCTGCAGTCCGGGGAACGCGAACCCATAGATCGCATCGGGCACGCCATCTACTATGACAACCAGGCCCGCTCGGCCGTTCTGGAGCAGGCCATGGCAGTGGTGGCGGCCTCACCACACAACACGCGGTTCTCAGTGATGGATGAAGTGCTCACTTGGATCGAGGCGGGCGAGGGGCTATACGACGCCGACCGGCTGGCCTTTCGTGAAGATCTCCGGGCGCTCCTGCAAGGGGTCGCACAGGATCAGTCACTGCCGGCGGTGAAGCTGCACCGAAGGATCTCCGAGGACCTATCCGCCCTCGACGAGATTGAGGCCCTCTACGATAAGGAATTGAAGCAGATCTTCGGGCGCTTCGAGGAGCGTGGTATTGCGATTCAGCGCCAGCGTTGGGACGACTATGTGGCCAAGTTGAGCGCGCTTATCTCCCGGGAGCAGATCCTTAAGGACTACGGCATCATCATTCCCTACCCGCCCAAGACCGGCTTGGCGGATGATTCGCTGGAGATTACGGGCAAGTCGCTCCCCGCCAAGACCCTGATGCTCACCTTCGACGACGGGCCGCATGGAACCTATACCGAAGAAATCGCCATGGTCCTCAAGCAGTACGGTGTGCCCGGGCTGTTTTTCGAGCTGGGAGAGAACCTCGGCACCATCGGGGCCGACGGTCAGGCCAAGCCCGGGCGCCTCGCGGCCGTCAGCCGGAAACTGGTGGAGGCTGGATACCAGCTTGGGAACCACAGCTTCAGCCATGCGAACTTCGCCAAGCAGGATGACGCGGCGCTGAGGGATGAAGCTCTCCGCACCGCCGTGTTGCTCAAGGCTATACAGGGGGACGGCTCCCATCTATTCCGCTTCCCCTATGGGGCTCACTCAAGGACGGCCCTGGGCACCCTGGAAGGGATCCACTTGCGCTCCATGCTCTGGAACATCGACAGCCTGGATTGGGCCGATCCCGTGCCCAACTCCATCGCCGACCGCGTGTTCCGGGAAATCGACCGTGAGCAGCGCGGCATCGTGCTCTTCCACGACATCAATGCCCGTACGGTGAGGGCCCTTCCAGGCATCCTGGACCGGCTCATCGCCGATGGATACCGCTTCGCCACCTGGGATGGCACCGGCTTCAAAGTGGGGGAGGCCACGCTACCCGCCTCCGCCAAAACTGTCCCCACTACGGGCTACCGGGACAGCTGGGCCCTGGTGGTGGGCATCGACGAATACGCCAAGTGGCCCAAGTTGCAATACGCGGTGCGGGATGCGGAGGCGGTGCGCCGAGACCTAGTTGAGAAATTCGGCTTCGCCAAGGACCACGTCTTCATGTTGAAGAACCAGGAGGCCACCCGCGCCGCGATCCTGAACGTCCTCAATGGGCAGCTGGGCTCCAGCTCCCTCCAGCGGGACGACCGTGTCTTCGTGTTCTTTGCGGGCCACGGCGCCACGCGCAAGCTATCGTCGGGCCGGGATCTGGGTTACTTAGTGCCCGTGGATTCGGATCCCGCCAACGTAGCCACGGATGCCATCCCCATGACAGAGCTGCAGAACATCGCTGAAGCAATCCCTGCCAAACACGCGCTTTTCATCATGGACTCCTGCTACAGCGGCCTTGGGCTCACCCGGGGTGGGCCTTCTCAGAATTTCCTGAGGGAGAATGCCAAGCGCATCGGACGCCAGATGCTCACCGCCGGAGGCGCGGATCAGATGGTTTCCGATGGTGGACCTGGCGGGCACTCAATCTTCACCTGGACCCTGCTCCAGGGGCTTTCCGGCAAAGCGGATCTGAACGGCGATAGTTTCATAACGGCCACAGAGCTTGTGGCTTACATTGCCCCCGCCGTCTCATGTGTCTCCAAGCAGACGCCCGCGTTCGGCAGCCTCCCTGGTTCCGAGGGTGGCGAGTTCGTCTTCGAGCTCCCGGCGGAAAACGAGTTCCTGAGCCCCGGCACGAAGCAGCTTGAGAGCGCCGCCATAGCCCTAAACCAGAAGCTGGACGCCAGGTTTGAGATGATCAAGCAGCAAGGAGCGGCCAAGGCGCCTGCGCCGGTGATGGTAAAGACCCTCGAGGGTGGAGAGGCCAAGCTGGTGGCGGGCAAGCCCGTGGCTATGGCGCCGCGCCGGTCAGCCCAGCGAGCCAATGACCGGGGCCTCCAGGCCTTCAGGGAAAAGCGCTACGCAGATGCGGAAGCGGAATTCACGGAAGCCCTCAAGCTGAGGCCCGACTTCGCCCTGGCCGCAAACAACCTGGGCTTCGTCTACTACAAACAGGACAAGTTCGCTGAGTCCGTACGCTGGTTCGAGAATACGTTGCGAATGGACCCCTCCCGCGCCATCGCCTACTGCAACTTGGGTGACGCATACGCCAAGCTGGGTGACAAGGAAAAGGCTCGAAAGGCCATCCAAACCTTCCTTGAACTGGCCCCCAGTGCCCCCAACGCCGACTATGCCAAGGGCATGCTGAAGCAGCTGTGACCTTGATTCAATAGGCTAGCCAACGATCCGACCGCAATCATGGTCACAATTGGACGGCAATCATTCCAGGAGCCACCCATGCCTGACTTCACGACTTTGATCGTTGAACTGCAGCAAGGCATCGCCAGGATCCGGCTCAACCGGCCGGACAAGGCGAATTCCATGGACGAAGCGATGTGGCGTGAGATCGGCGAGGCCTTCCGATGGGCCGACGCAACGCCGGAAGCGCGCGTGGTGGTGCTTTCGGGCAACGGGCGGCATTTCTGCTCGGGCATCGACCTGGCCATGCTCATGGGCGTGCAGCAAGCCATCAAGGACGATTGCCAGGGCCGCGCCGCTGAGAAACTGCGCGGGTTGATCCTGCAATTGCAGGATTGCCTCAGCAGCCTGGAGCGCTGCCGGAAGCCGGTGCTGGCAGCCATCCACGGAGCCTGCGTCGGGGCTGGGCTGGACATGGTGGCCGCCGCGGACATGCGCTACTGCACCGCAAGCGCGCACTTTTCCATCAAGGAGATCGATATCGGCATGGTGGCCGATGTGGGCTCGCTCCAGCGCCTTCCCAAGCTGGTGGCGCCAGGCCTGGTGCGGGAATGGGCCTACACCGGCCGGAAGGTCAAGGCCCCGGAGGCCGCCGCCTGCGGCCTGGTGAACCAGGTCTTCGAATCCGATGAAACGATGGAGGCCGGTGTCCTTGAAATCGCGGCCCAGATCGCCGGGAAATCGCCCCTCTCCATCCGCGGCACCAAGGAGATGCTCAACTACACCCGCGACCACAGCGTGGCCGATGGCCTCGCGGCCATCGCCACCTGGAACGCTGCCATGCTTGTCTCTGAGGACATCCAAGCCGCCATGATGGCCGCCATGAGCAAGCAGGCACCTGTGTTCAGGGACTGAATCGAAGAACCATCGCATTACGATGCCAAACCCTGGTATCCTCGCTCCATCCTTTCTGGAGTCGCCATGAGGTTGATGCCGCGTGTGGGTTTGCGTTTGCCTTTGCTGCTGCTTCCGATCCTGTCCACGGTCCTGCCGGCCCAAGGGCTGGATTACGTGAAGGAACACTACTCCAAGCGCGAAGTGATGGTGCCCATGCGCGATGGCGCGGCGCTGTTCACCTGCATCTACACGCCCAAGGACACGGCGAAAACCTATCCGTTCATCATGCAGCGCACGCCCTACAGCGTGGCTCCCTACGGGGAGGGCAAGTTCAAGACGGACCTCGGCCCAACGGCGCTCTTCGGAAAGGAGGGCTTCATCTTCGTCTACCAGGACGTCCGCGGCCGCTTCCTGAGCGAGGGGACCTTCAACAACATGACGCCGCATCTGGAAAACAAAACCAAGCCCACCGATGTGGACGAGAGCAGCGACACCTACGACACCATCGAGTGGCTGCTCAAGAACGTGACCGGCAACAACGGCCGCGTTGGCATGTGGGGCATCAGCTATCCGGGCTTCTATGCCGCGGCGGGCATGATCGGCGCGCATCCCGCGCTGAAGGCCAGCTCGCCGCAGGCGCCGGTCACGGACTGGTTCACCGGGGATGATTTCCATCGCAATGGCGCGCTCTGGCTGCCCCACGGATTCAATTTCATGGCGACCTTCGGATTGCCGCGCCCGAAGCCGACCACCGAATGGGGCAGGCGCTTCGAGCATGGAACGCCGGACGGCTACGATTTCTTCCTGAACAAGATGGGCGCGCTGTCGAATGCCGATCCGCGCTTCCTGCATGGGCAGGTGGCTTTCTGGAACGAGATGATGGAACACCCGGACTTCGATGCGTTCTGGCAGTCGCGGAACCTGCGGCCCCACCTGAAGGACATCAAGCCGGCGGTGCTCACGGTGGGCGGCTGGTTCGACGCTGAAAACCTCTTCGGCGCCCTGCAGGTGCACGACAAAGTGGGCAAGCAGAGCCCTGCCACCACGAACTTCCTGGTGATGGGCCCCTGGGTCCACGGCGGCTGGAACCGCACGCCTGGAGACAAGCTCGGCGATGTGAAATTCGGCGCGAGGACATCCGAATACTTCCAGAAGGAGGTCGAATTCCCCTTTTTCATGCACTACCTGAAGGATGCGCCGGCGCCCAAGCTTTCCACTGCGACGGTCTTCGAAACCGGACGGAATGTCTGGCGGCACCTGGATCAATGGCCGCCCAGGACGGCGAAATCCACGGAAGTCTATTTCCAGCCTGGCGGCCGGCTGGGATTCGCGGTGCCCCCCCAGGGTGGGGGATTTGACGAGTACATCAGCGATCCGGCCCGTCCCGTGCCGTTCTGGCCGGGCATCGACACTGGGATGGTGAGGGAGTACATGGTGGCCGACCAGCGGTTCGTGTCCACGCGGCCGGATGTGCTGGTGTTCGAGACTTCGGTGCTCGACAAGGACCTGACCGTCGCCGGACCCATCCAAGTCCACCTCCGGGTCTCAGTGAGCGGCACGGATGCGGATTTCGTGGTCAAGGTCATCGATGTGTGGCCCGACGATTACAGAGATCCCGACGAGAAACTCCCGCCGCGGGCCAAATACAGTCCCTTGGGCGGCACGGAGCAGATGGTGCGGGGGGAAGTGATGCGCGGCAAATTCAGGGATTCGCTTTCGAAGCCTGAACCCTTCGAACCGGATGTTCCGACCGCCGTGGATTACCAGCTCAATGACATCTTCCACACCTTCCGGAAAGGCCACCGCCTGATGGTGCAGGTCCACAGTACCTGGTTCCCCTTGATGGACCGCAATCCGCAGGTGTTCCTGGATATCAACAAGGCCAAGGATTCTGATTTCAAGAAGGCCACGATCCGCCTCCACCACAACCGGGCCCAGGCTTCGAGCCTGGTGCTGCCGGTGCTGGAGCCGTGATGAAGCTGAGCTGTGCGCCATTCCTGATGCTTCCGGCCGTCCTGGCCGCCCAGGCGCCGGCGGCCAATCAGGTCCAGGAGCGCTACACCAAGCGGGAAGTGCTCATCCGGATGCGCGACGGCGTGCGCCTCTTCACGTCCATCTACGCGCCCAAAGACACTTCGAGAACCTACCCGGTGCTGATGCAGCGGACCCCCTACGGCGTGGCGCCCTACGGGCCGGACAAGTTCAGGCGGGAGCTGGGACCATCGCGGCGCTTCATGGAAGAAGGATTCATCTTCGTCTTCCAAGATGTGCGGGGCCGGATGATGAGCGAAGGCTCCTTCACTGAGATGACACCGCACAAGCCGCGCAAGGCTCCGAGGGACGTCGATGAGAGCACAGATGCTTTCGACACCATCGACTGGCTGGTCAAGAACCTTTCCACCAACGGCAAAGTCGGCCTGTGGGGCGTCAGCTATCCGGGTTTCTATGCCGCGGCGGGCATGATCGATGCCCACCCGGCCTTGGCGGCTGTATCGCCGCAGGCGCCTGTGACCGATATTTTCGAAGGCGACGATGACCATCACAACGGCGCGCTGTTCCTCAGCCAGGCCTTCGGATTCCAGACGTTTTTCGGCTGGCCCCGCCCCGCGCCCACCCAGGTCTGGCCGCCCGCGGACCGGCGCTTCGACCCTGGAACCGAAGATGGGTACCGCTTTTTCCTCCGCAGCGGCTCCCTGGAGGATCTCGATAAGAAATTCTTCAAGGGCGAAGTGAAGAGCTGGAGCGATGTCGTCGCGCATCCCAACCTCGACCCATATTGGAAATCCCGGAATTTGCGGCCCCACCTCAAGGACATCAAGCCGGCGGTGCTCATGGTGGGGGGATTTTTCGACGACGAGGATCCCTTCGGCCCGCTGCAGGTCGACCTGGCCCTGGGCCGCCAGAGTCCGCGCACCGAACGCCACCTGGTGATGGGTCCGTGGTACCACGGCGGATGGGGAGTCCCCGCATACCGCCGCCTGGGCAATGTGGATTTCGGTTCGGAAGTGTCCAAGCACTACCAGGAGGCCATCGAGTTTCCGTTCTTCATGCGCCATCTGAAAGGCGCTCCGGACCCCCAACTGCCGAAGGCGATGGTGTTTGAAACCGGCGCGAACCGTTGGGAGCGTTTCGATGCCTGGCCACCCAGAGAATCCAAGGCGGTGGCCTTGTACTTCCGGGAGGACGGGGCGCTGAGCCTGGGCTCGGCTGCGCCGTCCCCCGGCTCGGAATCCTGGATCAGCGATCCTGATAGGCCTGTGCCTTACACCCAGGACGTCGAACTGGACGTTTCAAAGGAATATGTGGTGGAGGACCAGCGTTTCGCATCGAGGAGGCCCGATGTGGCCGTGTTCCAGACCGAACCTCTCAAGGAAGACCTGAGGTTGGCGGGGCCCATCCACGCGCGCCTCAAGGTCTCCACCAGCGGCACCGACAGCGACTGGATCGTGAAGGTCGTGGATGTGTATCCGGACGATGCGCCGGACCTGGCCGGCCCCGGCAAGAATGAAGCGGGGGAGCCGGACAAGGTGCGGCTCGGGGGCACCCAGCAGCTCCTGCGCGCCGAAGTGATGCGCGGGAAGTTCCGCAATTCACTGGAGCACCCCGAACCCTTCGTGCCCGGCCAGCCGGCCCGGGTGGACTTTTCACTGAACGATGTGTGCCACACCTTCAAGGCTGGCCACCGCTTGATGGTCCAGGTCCAATGCACCTGGTTTCCGCTGGTGGACCGCAATCCCCAGACCTTCCTCCGCAATGGCAACCCGAAGGCGGGGGATTACCGAAAGGCCACGCAGAGGCTCCACTGGGGTGGAGAAGATGGATCGCGGTTGGTCCTGGGGGTGCTGAAGTAGCCGTCGAGGCGGACAACCGGGTCGCTGCCCGACGCCCCTAAGCCTACAGGCTCAGATGCGCCAAGTGCTCCGCGCTGGTGATGGGTTCGTTGGGCTCATCGTGGATGATCTTCCCGTCCCGGAGCTTCACGATGCGGTGGGCATGGCGGGCGATGTCCTCTTCGTGGGTGACGATGATGATCGTATTGCCCTTCTGGTACAGCTCTTCGAAAAGCGCCATGATCTCGATGCTGGTCTTGGAATCCAGGGCGCCGGTGGGTTCGTCCGCCAATAAAATGGAGGGATTGTTCACCAGGGCCCGCGCGATGGCCACGCGCTGCCGCTGGCCGCCCGAGAGCTGGTTGGGCATATGCTCGCCGCGGGTTCCAAGCCCGACATTCTCCAGGGCCTGGCGCGCCGCCGCATGGCGGTCCGCCGGGCTCATGCCCGCGTAGATCAACGGCAATTCCACGTTCTGCATGGCGGTGGTGCGGGCCAGCAGGTTGAAGGTCTGGAACACGAAACCGATCTCCTCATTGCGGATCTGGGCCAGCTCGTCATCGCTCATGGCCGAGGCCAATTTCCCGTTGAGCTCATAGGTGCCCTGGGTGGGGGAGTCCAGGCAGCCGATGACGTTCATCATGGTGGATTTGCCGGATCCCGAGGGCCCCATGATGGCCACGTATTCGCCCCGGCTGATGGAGAGGGAAACCCCGTCGAGGGCGCGCACCTCCATATCGCCCATCACATAGACCTTGGTGATGTCCTTGAACACGATCAGCGATGAGTCGGTCATGTCGGTTCCCCGTGGTTCCAGCATCTAGAGTGAGGCCTAGGCGCCCCGTTTGGCTAGGATGGCTTCGCGCGGGAGGGCGGATGGTTTAGGCCGGCCCTCCGGCCTGCTGGTCCATGGGGTTTTGCCGTCTTCGAAGGAAAAGGGTCAATCCGAGGGCCGAAGCCAGCAGGATGAGGCCATCCGCCAGAATCACGAGCCTGGGGCCCTGGTTGCCTAGGCGTTGGGCGACTTCACCGGCGGCCAAGGTGCCAAGGGGCGTGATGCCGATGACAGCGGTGAGGTAGATGGCATTCGCCCGTCCCCGCAAGCCTGGCGGGATCTTCCGCTGGATCGTGCCGCTCATGAGCGACAAGCCCGTGGCCTGGAAGGCCCCCATGATGAACATGGCCGGGAAGGCGGCGCCGGGATGCGCAAGTCCGCCCAGAAGCCCGAGCCCGAGGCCGAATCCTCCGAACGCCAAGAGGATGCGGGGGAAGCGGTCGCGGCCTGACACATCCCGCGCCACGGCCAGGGATCCCAGCACCGCCCCGAGGCCAAAACACGAGAGCAGGCCCGCCACGCCCCGTTCTCCGAGACCCAAGGCCCTGGCGCCGAAAACGGGGAGCAGAGGGAAGTAGCTCCAGGCGAAAAAGCCCCAGACACCTGCGATGACCAGCAGGGCCGAGAGCTGCGGATCGGCCCGGAAGGCCCTGAAACTCTTGAGATAGGAACCCGGGTCAGCGGTGGGATGCTGGGACTGGGGCAGGCGCAGGCGGAGGCATACCACCACCAAGGCGAGGAAGGACAAAGCGTTGAGGCCGAAATTGCCTGCCGCGCCCACGATCGGGAACAGCGCAGCCGCTAGGGCGGGGCCGATGATGCGGCTGAGATTGAACTGGGCGGACATGAGTCCGAATGCCGCGGGGATCTTGTCCGGGGGGACCAGATCCCCGATCAGGCTCTGGCCCATGGGCATGCTCACCGCGGCTCCCAGGCCGCTGGCCATAGCGAAGAACAGCAGCCTCGGAAGGGTGAGCTGGTGGAATGCCGCGAGCAGGCACATGGCCAGGGCCAGCAGCATGAGAAACACCTGCGCCGAGGCCAGGGCTTTTCTCCGGTCGAGGCGGTCCGCCAGGCTCCCGCCCAGGGGGGTGAAGATCAGCACCGCGATGCCCGAAGCGAATCCCAGCCGACCCGCCCACCGCGCCGCCAGGGGCCCCGCCAGCAGATAGACGAGCCATTGTTCCGAAAAGATCTGCACCCAGTTCCCGATGTTGGAAGCCAGGGCCGCCAGCAGGAAATTGCGCAGCGGACGCTCCTTCCAGACGGGGACCCGGGCCCCGCTCAAGGAGTGGCTTCCAGGAGCAGGGCGAGACCCAGGCCGCCCCCGATGCCGAGCGTCGCCACACCCAGGCCGCCGCCGCGCCGCCGCAATTGGTGGATGAGCGTCACGACGATGCGGATGCCCGAAGCTCCGATGGGATGTCCCAGGGCAACCCCTCCACCGGCCACGTTGAGTTTCCCTGGATCCAGATCCAGTTGTTGGACACAGACCAGGACCTGGGCCGCGAAGGCTTCATTGATTTCCCACAGATCGATGTCGCCCACCGCAAGGCCATGCTCTGCGAGCAACCTCCGCACCGCAGGCACGGGCGCTTCGCCCATGTCCATGGGGTCCACCGCGGATTCGCTCCAGCCCAGGACGCGCGCCAGCGGAGACTGGCTTCCCGCCCCCTGGCCTCGTCCGAGTAGCACCGCGGCGGCGCCGTCGGAAAGGGCCGACGCATTGCCGGCGGTGACCTGGCCGTCCTTGCTGAAGACAGGCGGAAGAGCGGCAAGCGCTTCCAGCGAATTATCCGGCCGCACGCACTCATCGCTGGCGAGACGCGGATGGTTGACGAGTTCCGCTGAAAAATCCGCCGACCCGGCCCGGCGGTGGCTCCGCAGGGCGAAGGCGTCGCTGGCTTCCCGGGAGATGCCGCGCCTGGCCGCTAGCCTTTCGATGGTCTCGCCCATGAGCAGGCCGGTGACTGGGCAGCGCAGGCCATCCTGGTGCATCACATCCGGCAGATGGCGGTGGCCCATGCGATAGCCCCAGCGCAGGCCCGGCACCAGGTGCGGGGTGTCGCTCATGGCTTCGCTGCCGCCTGCCAGGACTGTCCCGGCGGCGCCGCCTTCCAGCACCAGAGCGCCGAAGATGAGGGCTTGGAGGCTGGAGCCGCAGGCCATGTTGAGGGTGGTGGCGGGCACCTCCACCGGCAGGCCTGCGCCGAGCGCGATGGTTCGGCCTGGGTTCATGCCCTGGGTGTGGCTCCGCGCCATGCCCCAAAAGAGGTGCGATGGATCTGGTCCGGCTTCTTCCAGCAGGCCTTGGACGCAATGCCGGCCCAGTTTGACGGCTCCTTCGCCCGCCAGGCTCCCGCCGTAGCGGCCCTGGGGCAGGCGCTTGGCTGCGAGCAAATGCACATCCTTCAACTTCATTGCACGGCCTTTTCCAAGGCAAGCGGCACTTGGGCAGGGTTTTGAGGCTCGCCCGGCGTCTGCTCCCGGGGACCCAGCCGGGTCGAGGGTGGGAACAGGGTGTCGACCAAAGCCTTGTGGCGGGCTCCGTATTCCCTGATCCAGAACCAGATCCGCGAACCCATGGTATGTTCCCGGGTGCTGTCCGGAACCCCGTAGATGTCAAGGCCCAGGCTGCTTCCGAGGTAGATCGCCCGGGCCATGTGGAAGTCGGAGGTGACCACGACCAGGCGTTGGAGTCCGAATATCACATTGGCCCGCTTCAGGCTGTCATAAGTCCTGCGGCCGGCGTAATCGGCGATGACCAGGTCGGGGGGCACGCCCTGCTTCAGGAACCACCTGCGCATCGCCTGGGGTTCGTTATAGCTGGCCGCCCGGTTGTCCCCGCTCACCAGGATCCAGGTCACCTTTCCGGTGCGGTAGAGATCCAGGGCCGCATGGAGCCGCCCTTCCAGCACGGCGGTGGGTTCGCCATCAGAGTAGATGCCGGCCCCGAGCACCAGCACCGGAGCTGAAAAATCCGGAGCCGCGGCCAGGGAGAAAACACGGCCCCGGCTATGGGACGGGAACCTTTCGGCAGTCCAGAACAGATCGCCCAAGAAGAGCAATGCGAGCATCAACCAGATCCATCGGGCACGCCGCCCGGGACGGGCGGGCGGCGCGGGGCGGGAACCAGCTGAATCGGAAGAAGCCATCGTGGGTTAGCATAGAACCTTCGACCCAAATCGAGACGCCCGCCTTGCCCATGACCCGCATGCATCAACTGATCCCGACAGGGGTCCTGAAGTGAATGGAAGCCGAATGAACCGATATGATCGAGCCAACAACGCCCTTGCTTTCCGGCATTTCGGCAATCTGTTCCCGTTAGCCCTCCCCGCCCTGCTCCTGGGCGCGGGCCTCGGATGCTTCCGGGCCACCGGGATCCAGCGAAGTTCCCTGGCGGGGATGGAAATCCCGGCGATCGGCGGAGACCGGCCCGCAGGCATGAAGGCCGAGGCGGCAGCCGGGGACTATTATCTGGGCAACGATTTCGTGGAACTGGCGGTGGATGGCACGCCCTTTGGATCGGGGCAGGCGGTGGCTGGGGCCGCGAGCGGCGGCAGCATCATCGACATCAGCTACATCGGCCTGGATACAAGCTTCAAGCGGGTGTCGATCCCGGGCGACATGCTGGACCGCCTCACCCCCGTGGTGAACCAGGATCCGGAATTGCCCCTCGTGTTCGACCATATCGCGCCGGTGGCCGGCAATGGCGATTACAGCATCCAGATGACCGGCTACCTGTTGGACACCAAGCACAAGCTGGGCGGCGCCACCTGGGATCCCACGGGCCGCGTGCAGGGCCTCACCGTTTCCCACAAGGTCACGCTCGGGACCACCGATCGGTTCTACACCCTGGAAACGACCGTCAAGAATTCCGGCGGCGCCACGGTATCGGTGCAAAACCTGGGGGATTTCCTGTATCAGATCGGGGGCGGACTTCGGATCGTGGTGCCGGCCGATGCCGATGCGGCAGGCTCCCCGTTGCCCTCGGACGCCTGGGGCGTCCAGATTCCAGGCAGCGATTTCGCCCACCCGCTCACCTCGAGCGTGCGGGCCGGGATGGCAGGATTCATCGGTGTGGAACCCGCGGCCGAAACCCTGGATTCCCACACGAGCCTCGGCATCCTGCCGCTGGATGCGGACCACCTCCTGGTGGCCTCGGATCCCCAAAACACGCTTTCTGAGAACCGGCCCGTCTTTCCGCAGCGAGTCGTGGTGGGAAGCCTCCCAGCGGGAAGCCTGGGCGCAGGCCAGTCCGTCACCTACAGGCGGAAACTCTTCATCGTCGGCGGCCAGAGCACGGGCAGCGCCGTGACGAACCGCTCGACCGGAATCTTCAACACCATGATGGTGGACCGGACCGCGAGGGCCACAACCCAGGAACTAGGCTCCGTGATCTACTCGACCTTTGGCACGGCCCAGATCGGCGGGGAGCTTCAAACCGAAATCAGGTTCGAGCGGAACCAAGGTACGGAGGCCGCCCCCATCTGGCGCCTCGAGCGTGTGGATTGGCTGGAAACCCCTGATAGTTCGCTGTCTTCGGTGGGCCAAGTTGGCACCACCCTGCCGGTCGGAAGCTACCGCGTCATCATCCGGAACAGGAACCAGAGCCACACGCAGACCCAGTTCACCAACGGCCTGGACACCACCATCCGCCCCGACCTTCAGACGCCGCTCATCATTGAAAAGTTCACCGGGAGCAATGAATTTTTCATAACCCAGCAGCTCGCGCCAGAGCGAGGAGACGTCGTCGTCCCCAATAATTCCCAAGGGGATTCATACATCGGCTCCAAAGTTGTTCCGCACGCCTTTTCCGCCAGGACAAAAGACATCACCACAGGCAATTTCCAGCCCTTGCGCTTCACCTTCGCTGGCCAAGGCTCCACGCCCGACCCGGCTTTCCAAAGGATCAGAAGCCTGGCGGGAGCATTCGATCCGGTCACAAAAGCGAAACTCGTCACCGGCGCGAATTTTGGCAGCTACCAGTTCCGGGCCGGAAACCAGCTCTTTGGCTCCTCGTTCGTACCTGGAGGGCTGCCTGGGGCCAGTTCCGCGATCGTTTCCTTCCCGTTGGGGAAATTCATGGCCTTCGCCACCCGCGGCCCCCTAGGCCATCTGGATTCCCAGGTGGTCGAAGCCACCACGGTTCCCGACTCGGGGGCCTTGTTCAGCCATTCCTTCATCATCGTTCCGGCGGCCACCCCGAGCGGCTGGGCGGCCTTCGACGTGCCCGGACCTTCCCAGGCCACGGGTGGCGGCATGCTGCCGGGCGAGATGCTTTCATCCGCATTGGCGGAGAATGTAAGCGTGGTTGGGCTCCTGGATACTGACCGTTTTCCGGATTCCGGCCAGATCTACAAGGACTTCGTGTCTGAGTTCAACCTCATCGGCCTGGATGCTTCCTACCGCACCGCCATCGGAACAGATCCTTTGGCATTTGGCGCCCGGAGCACGACTTTGGCCCAGGATGGCGTGGCCACCGCCTATTTCACTCCGGCGCCGCGGGCGGAACGCAACCGCGGCGCGAAACCCTCCCAAGGGTGGAACCTGGCGGATTTCATCAAACAGTCTGAGGGCTCCTATGTGGTCGTGCAGCGGCCCAGGGGCCCTCAAGGACTCTTCACCCTCCGCAATTTCAATCCCGCCGTGGCCCTTGGAACCGGAGTGAATGCCTGGTGGAATGCCACGGGCCCATTGTCCCAAGGCGCCACGAATGGCAGTTTCAATGCGATTGAACTGTTGCGCGCCGAAGGATTCAGCGCCACCAATCCGGATCCCTGGTTCACGGAATTCAAATCGGTCCGCCGCGACTGGTTCGCCCTGCTGAACCAGCAGACTCCGGCCACTTTCACGAAAGGGCTCGGACTCTCTTCGGGGGTCTACAGCCTCGATACGCCGGTTGGATTGGCCCGCACCTACCTGAAGCTGGGTTCGGCCATTCCCACGGATTCCGATCTAAGTCCTGTGCTCAACGCCCTGAAGAGCGGCGCTGCGGTTGCTTCCACGGGGCCTCTGCTGGATGTGAGCATCAACGGGACTGGCTCCGGCGGAATGGTGAGCGGCGCGGCGCAAAGCGTCTCCATCACCATCTACGCGCCGGACTGGGTCCCCCTGGACCAGGTCCGGATCATCGTCAACGGCGAGGTGGCCCAGACCCTGGACCCCAGCACCTTCAGCCCAGGGAGCGATTTCCGGCAACGCGGCACTTCGGTGGCCCTGAATCTGCCCGCTGCTAAAGATGCCTGGATCGTGGTGGAAGCCGGCGTTTCCCTCAGCCAGACCGGTCCCTACCGCGCCGGCTCGCCCTGGTCGAAGGTCCAGAAAGGCATCTACCCGATCGCCATCACGAATCCGATTTTCGTGGACGTGAATGGCGGCGGCTACGTTCCTCCTGGTCTTTGATGGCCACGGACTGGCTTCCGGACCAGCTTCCGGAGGACGTGGACGCGGAGCGGTCCCTCTTGGCCACGTGCTGCGCGCCGGGCGCTGAGAAGGACGCGGCCGACATCGTTTTCCAGCTCCGCGAGGAGGACTTCGTCCACCCCGCCCACCGCGCCGTCTTTCTGGGCCTCCGTTCCCTGATCGAAGCGCGGCTCGAGGTCAACGCCCTGACCTTGAAAGATGTGCTGGACCAGGAAGACACCCTCGGGAAAGTGGGCGGATTCCCTGGCCTCGTGGAACTGCTCAGCGCCGAAGAAGTGGGCCGCCCGCAGATCCTCGCGGAGCTGCTGGTGCGGAAGCGCAAGCTGCGCGACCTGATCCGCATCGGCGCCGGGATCGCCCGCCAGGCCGGCGCCGAAGAGGCTCCACCGGAAACCCTCATCGAGCAAGCCGCGCAGGACCTGTTCCGGCTCGCCCAGGGCGACCAGCGCAGGAAGGGCCTGGAGCACATCGCCGCGGTGGAAGCCGAAGCGATGCCTGCCTTGCTGGAGCGATTGGAAGGCCGGGGCTCCGCGGGGCTCCGGATGGGATTCGAGCGGTTCGACGACCTCACCCAGGGATTGCGCCCCGGTAATCTCGTGATCCTCGCGGCCAGGCCTGGAGTCGGCAAGACGGCGCTCGCGCTCAACTGGATGCTGCGTTCGGCCATGAAGCAGAACGCCCATGTCGCCTTCTTCTCCCTCGAGATGTCGTCGGAAGAAGTCTTCCTGCGCCTGCTCGCGGCGAAAGCGCGCGTGAACATGAAACGCGTCGAGGCTGGGAGTTTCAGCGACCAGGACCGGCATCACCTGGAAGAAGCCCGAAGCGAGCTGCTCGCACTTCCTGTGTTCATCAACGATCTCGCCAGCATCACCGTGCCCCAGATCATTTCGATGGTGGACAGGCACCTCAGCCAGGCGAACCAGAAGCTGGACCTGGTCATCATCGACTACTTGCAGCTGTTGAGCAGCCCCGACAGCTCCAGGGCGGCCAAACAGAACGAGGCCGTGCGCATCGGCGAGATTTCCCGCGGACTGAAGCTGCTCGCCAAGGACCACGGCCTGCCCGTGGTGGTGCTGTCCCAGCTCAACCGCGAAGTGGAGCACCGGACCGGGAACCGCCCCCAGCTATCGGATCTCCGCGACTCGGGCGCCCTGGAGCAGGACGCGGACATGGTCGCCTTTATCCACCGGCGCACCAACCCAGGCCCAGCCAATGAGGAACCCGAAAACGAAGCCGAGCTGATCATCGCCAAACACCGCAACGGTCCCACCGGCAGCATCCCCCTCTATTTCGAGGGCGAATACGCCACCTTCCGGGAACGGATCCGCGAGAGCGGACCCAACTACTGAGTTCTATTCCAGGCCGAAAGCCCCGGTTTCCAGCTCTTTTTTCACGACGCTCATGAACTGGTCCGCCACGGCTCCGTCCACGATGCGGTGGTCGAAGCTGAGGCCTGAATACATCATCTGGCGGATGGCGATGGCATCGCTGCCGTTCTCGTCCGTCACCACCACAGGGCGCTTCACGATGCCGCCGATGGACTGGATGGCGACCTGGGGCTGGTTGATGATGGGCAGGCCGAAGATGTCCCCGAAAACGCCCGGGTTCGTGATGGTGAAGGTGCCGCCGGAAATCTCATCGGGTGTGAGTTTCTTGGTGCGGGCCCGCTCCGCAAGGTCGTTCAGGGACCGCGCCAGGCCGCCCAGGTTCAGGCTGTCCGCATGTTTGACGACCGGCACGATGAGGCCCCAGTCCAACGCTACGGCGATGCCCAGGTTGATGTCCTGCTTGTAGACGATGTTGTCGCCGTCCACGGAGGCGTTCACCACCGGGAAGGATTGAAGTCCCTTGATGACGGCTTTCATGATGAAGGGCATGAAGCTCAGCTTGGTGCCGTAGGATTCCTCAAAGGCCTGGCGGTGCCTGGCCCGGAGCCGCGCCACGTTGCTCATGTCCAGCTCGAAGACCGTGTATACATGGGGGCTCACGCGGAGCTTGGAATTCACCATGTTGTCCGCGATGATCTTGCGCATCCGGCTCATGGGCTCGACCTTCACGCGCTCGCCGGCCCCGAAGGCCGGGACGTGGGGCGCGGGCGGGACCGCCAGCCCAGGCACGGCGCCCAGGGTGGGTGCGCCGGGATCATGGGTTGCTGCCATCCTGGGCATATCGCCCGAAGTCGGCGCGGATGCGGGGGCTGGCGCGGCCGGACCGCGCCTGGCCAGGAAGGCATCCATGTCCTCCTTGGTCACTCGGCCCTGTTGCCCGGAGCCGGGCACCTGGGAGAGGTCCACGCCGTGCTGCCTTGCCATTTCGCGGACGAGGGGCGAGGACTTCGTGCGCAGCCGGTTCTCGAGGCTGTTGTCATCCTCGGTGCTCATGGGGTGGACCGGAGCCGCCAGCGGAGCGGTGGCCGCGGGCAGGGGGGCGGAGTCCACCGCGGGGCGGCCCTGGCCCAGTTCCGAGGCATCGCCAAGGCGCGCCACCACGCTGCCCACCGGCACGGTGGCATTCACCTCCACGAGTATCTCGAGCAGGGTGCCTTGGACAGGCGAGGGGATTTCCGCATCCACTTTGTCGGTGCTGATTTCGTACAGCGTTTCATCTTTGCCGATCTGCTCGCCCACCTTGCGGTGCCATTTCAGGATGGTGGCTTCGGCGATGGATTCACCCATCTGGGGCATGACGACATCAAATGCCATGATTGGCTCCTTGGTTCAAGACCGGCGGCGGTTGGAGGTGGTGGTTCGTGATCTGCTGGAAGGCGTGGGCCGTTTCCAACAGTCGCACATCCGAGAGGGAGGGGCCGATGAGCTGCACCCCCACCGGCAGACCGTTGGAAAAGCCGCCTGGCATGGAGAGGCAGGGCAGGGCGGCCAGCGGAGTGGTCACCGTATAGGCGTCGGCCAGGTACATGGCCATGGGATCCAGGGTCTTGTCGCCAATGGGGAAGGCCACACCCGGGCTTACGGGCGTTGCGATGATGTCCACCTGTCCGAAGGCGTCCGTGAAATCCTTGGTGATCAGCGTGCGGGCTTTCAGGGCCTTGAGGTAGAAGGCGTCGTAGTAGCCCTTGGAAAGACAGAAGGCTCCGAGCAGGATGCGGCGCTTGACCTCCGGGCCGAAGCCAAGTTCGCGGGTTCCGGCCACCATCCCTCCAAGGCTGTCGGATGGCTTGCGAGCACCGTAGCGCACGCCGTCGAACCGGCTCATGTTGCTGCTCACTTCGGAGGTGCAGATGAGGTAGTACGTGTCGATGGCATAGGAGGTGTGGGGCAGGGAGACTTCGACGACCGAGGCGCCTTCTTGCTCCAGCGCCAGCAGGGCGGCTTCGACGATGCTCCGCACGGTTGGGTCGAGGCCTTCGCCGAAATATTCCTTTGGAACCCCCACCCGCAGGCCTTTGAGCGGGGCCGGTTTCAGATCGCCCAGCCGGCTGGCGTGCGGAAGGTCCACGCTGGTGGAATCCAGAGGATCCCGCCCGGCCATTACGCTGAACCCCGCCGCGACACCTACGGCCGACCTCGCCACCGGGCCCGGCTGGTCCAGACTGGAGGCCATGGCCGTGACTCCGTACCGGCTGAGCGCGCCGTAGGTGGGCCGCAGAGCCGTGACGTTGCAGAACCCTGCGGGAAGCCGGACGGAGCCGCCGGTATCGCTGCCCAGCGCGAAGGGCGCGTAGCCTGCGGCCACGCTGACGATGGACCCGCTGCTGGAGCCGCCCGGCACCCGGCTGGTGTCCCACGGGTTCCGGCTGGGCCCGAAGGCGCTGTATTCACCGCTGGAACCCATGGCGAATTCATCCATGTTGGCCTTGGCGATGGGAACAGCTCCCGCCTCCAGCAGCCGTTTGACGACCGTCGCATCGTAAGGGGCGATGTAGCCCTTGGCGATTCTGGAGCCATTGCTCACAGGGAGGCCAGTCCAATGAAAGTTGTCTTTCAATACAAACGGTATGCCCAGCATGGCCCCCCGTTCGCCTTGGCGAAGCCGGAGGTCCGCGGCCCTCGCGAGCTTGAGGCTCTTCTCCGGATCCGTAGAGAGGATGGCGTTGAGGCAGGGGTCCAGCTGTTCGATGTTATCCAAACAGATCCGGACCAGGGCCTCTGAGGATAGGTCGCCTGCCCTTAGTCCATCCCGGACGATTTCCAACGAACCTGTCCCGATGGTGGCAGCCAATGCGCGTCTCCGAGCCAACCAGTGTGCCATCAATTCCGGATCGCTTTAACCCCGAAACCGGCTGCATTCCCGCGGGGAGATAGGGTCCAGCGCCCTGAACCATCGGCGGATCGGCCGGGGATGGGGAGCAGGGGCCTGCATCTGGTTTGGAGATTGATCACGCATGAAGCTATGATCGGGTTTGCACTCTATCTTCCAATGAGAACTAGGCTACCATCCAGGTTTCAACCCTCTAACTTTCAAAGCAGGCATGGCGACGCAAGCAATCGGAACCACGATGAACCCCTTCGACATTCTTGAAATCCGTGTAGGCGCATCTGCCGACGAAATCAAGGCGTCCTACCACCGCCTTGCCAAGATGTGGCATCCAGATCGCTTCACCGGACCCCAGAAAGAAGTGGCTGAAACAAAGTTCCGGGACATTTCAGAAGCTTTTAACGTGTTGAAGGACCCCGAGCGGAGGAGTTGGGCGGAAGAAGAGTTTAAAAACGCCACTGCCCCCAAAAGCGCCTCGGTTCCCGCAGCGGCCAGCGCAGGCGGAGGGCCCGGTCCGGCGGAACGGACTCCAGAGGATTGGTTCCAGGAAGGGGTGAAGGCGTTCCAGAACCTTGATGTGGAGCGCGCCCTCGGCTTGGTCCAATTCGCGATCCGCCAGGATCCTAACAAGGCGGACTATCACTTGTTCCAGGCTAAAATCCTCGAAACCAAGGGGGGCGACCTGCGAGCCATGATCAAATGCTACGAAGCCGCGCACAACCTGCAGCCCAAGAATATCGAAACGATCCTGCGGCTCGCCGAGCACTATCAGGCCACGGGGATGCACACCCGGGCGGCGGTGCTCATCCAAAAAGCCCAAGAGATCGCGCCTAATCATAAATTATTGAAAAAGATGGGTTTAGCATCAGTCCAAACCAAAGAAGAAAAGGGCAAGGGTCCGGACATCAAGGACCTCAAGGACCTAGGCCAGCAGGCCAAAACCCTGTTCAATAAGATCCTGAGGAGAGGTTGACCATGCGCCTGGTGTCTGCAGGACTCACAGACGTTGGTTGTGTCAGGAAACACAACGAGGACAGCATGCGGGCGGAGCCCGAACTGGGCCTTTTCGTGGTGGCTGACGGTCTAGGCGGGCATGCGGCGGGAGAAGTGGCGAGCCAGATCGTGGTGGACCGGGTCGCCCAATTCGTTCAGCAGACCGTGGAGAAGGACCGCACCTGGCCGCTCGAATACGATGTCACCCTTAATTACGATGGTAATCGTCTAAAAGTCGCCTTGCTGCTGTCGGACCAAGCCATCGTGGAGGATATCCGTAATAACCCCGAGCGGGAGACCATGGGATCCACGGTGGTCGCCTGCCTCGTACAGGGGGTTCGGGCCACCCTGGCCCATGTCGGGGATTCCAGGGCCTACATCCTGGATCCCGAGGGCATCCGCCAGATCACGAAGGACCATTCATGGGTCGCGGAGCAGGTCACCCACGGAATCCTCACACCCGCTGAAGCCCGGGTCCACCCCTTCCGGAATGTCATCACCCAGGCTTTAGGCAATGGGGGAGAACTGGACGTTTCAGTCCAGGAATTCGAACTTAAAGAAATGGATCGCCTTTTGCTTTGCTCTGATGGATTGTCAGGAATGGTCACGGATTCTGAAATCTGGTCCATCGCCATGGCTGAAAAATCATTAGAAAATGCTGTAAGTCGTCTAATTGCCAAGGCCAGGGAAAACGGAGGAGAAGACAACATCACGGCCATCTTGATCGGGTTTTCGTCTGATGAGGATGGTCCATCTGTCTGAAAAGCTTGACGTACCCATCCAGGACGTTATTATTTAGAACCATTCATCATCAAAGCGAGGCTCCCAGTGGGTCTTTTCGGTAGCAAAAGCAAGTCGCTCGTTGGCCTGGACATTGGCTCCAGCTCGGTAAAGGTGTGCGAACTCCAACCTATAGGAAAGGGGAGCGCCCAACGCTATCGCTTGCAAAAGCTGGGCATGGCCTCCATTCCGACGGACGCCATCGTGGATGGCGACATCATGGACAGCAACGCCGTCGCATCCGCCATTAGGCAGGTCTTGGCCGAACAGAAAATTAAATCGAGGGATGTGGCCATTTCTGTTTCAGGTCAGCAGGTGATGGTCAAAAAAGTGACTTTCCCGCTGATGAGCCCCGCGGAACTTGCGGAATCTGTCCGGTGGGAGGCCGAAAGCTTCTTCCCCGCCGGCCAGGGACTGGATTCCTACGCCCTGGACTACGCAGTCCTGGACGAGCGCGCCGCCGAAGGGAACATGGATGTGGTCCTGGTGGCTTGCCGCAAGGACAAGCTCGAGGCCTATATCTCTTGCGTCGCCCAGGCGGGGGCCAGGCCCTCGGTCGTGGATGTGGACGTGTTCGCGCTTCAGAATGCCTACGAGATCAATACCGCTGCCGGGGGCAATGACGAAGTCGTCGCCCTGGTCAACATTGGGGCCAATTTCTCGAACCTCACGATGCTTGTCGGCAACAAATCGGTCTTCTGGCGCGATATCGCCTGGGGTGGGAACCGCTTCACCGACAAGCTCATGGAAGATTGGGGCGTGAATCGGGAAGGCGCCGAAGCCCTGAAGCAGGGAAGATCCGCTGAAGGCCGCAGTCCCGAAGAGGTCGCGCCTTCCTTGGCTGCCATCGCTGACGCCTTCACGGACGAGCTCAGCCGCACCATTGATTTCTTCCGTTCCAGTTTCAAGATCGACCGGCTGGACCGTGTGCTTCTGGCCGGTGGCAGCGCGAAGGTCACGGGCCTCACGGATGTGCTGGGCGACCGCCTTCGCGTGTCGGTGGACCGCATGAATCCCTTTTTACTCATTGAGCTGGATGACCGAAGCGTCGACCCGGCCGCCGCCCGGGAGATTGGATGTGCGGCTGCAGTGGCCGTGGGCCTGGCTCTGCGCCAAGTGGGGGACCGATGATCAGGATCAACCTCCTCGGAGACGCGCTCTCTCAAGGCCCCGGCAAGAAACTCGATAAAGCCGAGCCCATGCAGGTCTACGCGCAGGATGAAGGCGCCGGCAGGTCCACCCTTCCCATCGCCGGAATCCTGTTCGTGCTGCTTTTCTCGGCGATCGGCGGCGTCTATTACATCTGGCTCAACAATGAGATCGACCGATCGAACCAGAAGCGCGATCAACTCGCCAAGCAAGTGGAAGAACTGAAGAAATACATCGACCTGGAAAAGAAGTTCCGGGATCAGAAGGAAGTTCTCCAGAAAAAAGAAGAGGTCATGCTGAACCTCAAGAAGAACCAGGAGCTGCCAGTCCATTTCATGGAGGAATTGGCCAACAGCCTTCCCGATGACGTATGGTTCAGCGCGGTCACGCAGAACGGCATGAACATCACGATCCGCGGCGAAGCCCGGACCTTCGAAGCCGTTGTGCTTTTCTATAACCGGATACAGAGCCGCACGCGGTGGTTCAAGAACGTGAACTACCCCGGCGCGGGCAAGCAGGGAAACACGATCTCCTTCTCCATCTCCTTTGATCTCCAGAACCCGGCCTGAGGTAAGCGATGAATACCCAGCTCCGAAATCAGATCCTCCTGGGTGCCTTGGCGGGCATTGTATTGAGCATCGTCATTTATTTTGTCCTTGGCGGCAAGCGGGATGAGCTCGTCAGCATCCAGGCCAGCATCGACAGCCTCCAGAAGGAAGTGGACAAAGGCTTCCAGCTGAAAGCGAACTACGAAAAGCTCAAAGATGAAGTCACCAAGACGGAAAAACGGCTCGACGAACTCATCAAGGTGATGCCTTCGGAGCAGGATCGCGGGGAGATGCCCATCCGCATGAAGAAGCTTGCGGACAACGCCGGTATCGACCAGAGTTCTTTCTCCCTGGAACCCCCGATCAAAACCACCTACTACACCGAATATCCTGTGAAGTTCGATTTCCGGGTTGGATACCATTCCTTCGGACAATTCGCCTCCTTGATCTCCGGTTATGAAAAGATCATCAATATGACCAATATCCAGTTCAAGAGAGCCGATGCAAAATCCGTGTTCCCGGCAACCGCCACCTGCCGGATCAGTGCCTTCGTCTATAACCCTGCCCAGGCCCCTGCGGATATCGGCGCAGAGACCAAGAAGAAGTGACGGAGCATCCAACCATGAACCGGCCAAGAATCAACCACCTCGCGCTTCATTTACTGGCTTCGACCCTCGTTCTTGGCCTATGGGGACAGGCCCAGAAATCGAGCGCGAAACCAGGCGAGACGGCGCCAGCCGCGAACCCCGCGGAAACAGGCGGCAATGCGGAGAGCCAGCCTACCCCTGAAGATCTCATTGCGCGGAAAGCAATCCCCTATCGTCCGACGATCAACCGTGATCCCTTCTCCGCGCCGTCCGATGCCGAGCCAGCTAAACGCGGCGACATGGTCGATGACATCGCGGTGAAAGGCATCATTAAAAGGGAAGGCAAGTTTTTTGCTGTTGTTACAGATAGTCGGGGAAATGTCCGTTTCCTCCCATCGGGATACAAATTCAGGGATGGCGAGATTGTGAGCGTGGATGACAAGGCGGTCACTTTCCACCAGTGGGATCCAAATTCAACCGTCAAGACTCAATACAAGACGATCACTAAGACTTTTAAACGCGAGGAGGGTAAACGATGAATGCTCGCCTGTGTTCCTTGCTGGTTGCGGGGGGCGTGGTGCTGGCGGGGGTGCCAAACGGTTCCCTCACGGCGGCTCCCCCAGAGACTGAAGCAGCCCCGCGGTCGGTGACCCTCCAAAAGGCATTCCTCATGCCAGTGGATAGCTCCGGTGCACGGCTTCAAATCGAAATCCCAGGTTTCACGGCTGCTCCGCGCCTCCAGGTGCTGTCCTCCCCTTACAGGGTTGTGGTGGACCTGCCCGGCGTGAACCGTGGCAATCAGCTCTCCAAAAAGGATTTGGCCGCCCTTGCGCATCCATTGATCCTGAAATACAGGGTCGCCCAGTTCGCCGTTTCCCCGGAGCCGGTGACCAGGCTCGTGCTGGAGGTTGTTCCCGGCACGCAAGTCACTGTCTCCAAGCAGGCCGATGGCATCGATCTGGTGCTTCTGCCTGGCAGTGGCGCGGTCCAGGCCAGGTTTGCGGTATCCTCCCCCGCGCTTGCGCCAGCCGCCCCGGCCGTCCAGGTGCCGGCCGAACAAATGACGGTCGCGGAATCAATCAGGCCTACGCCTGTGGTTCCGGTTCCAACGGAAATCATCGCCAGCCCTGTGGAACCTGTTGCGGGAAGTCCTGCGACACCGGTTGCCGAGGTTGCGGCTCCGCCAACACCCCCGCCCCCACCGGCAGTTTCCCCTGAGCCTGCTGTGGCGGCTCCAGCCGAAGCCCCCAAGGAAGCCCAATCCAACGTCCTCATCGAACCCGTGAAGGCGCCTGCCGCACTGGCAGTGCAACCCACGGCTCCGGTGCCTTCGGTGGGCGCTCCCTATCGCCTCCTTCCGGTCATCACGGCTTCGGCACTGATGCCTTCCTCATTGGGGCCTCAGCCCCAGGAATCCAAGGCACCTGGCAAGGGGAATCTTGGGAATTCCAATTACGGCCAGCAGGCGGGCCGGACGCTGGGCGAACAGGAAGCCAGATACGTGGGCGCCCCCATCACCATCGATATTCCTAGCGCCGACCTGGGCACATTCCTCCGCATCATCGCCGACAGCATGCACTTGAACCTGATCATGGACCAGGATGTCCAGGGCACCTACAACTTCAAATTCACGGATACCCCGGCGGACCTCGTCCTTGACATGATTTTGAAGAATGCGGGCCTCGGCAAGGAAATCAACCATGGCGTGCTGCGCGTCGCCAGGGTGGACAAACTCCAGAAGGAGGAGAACGACCGCAAGGCCCTCGACGAGGCGAAAGCCCTCGCGGGCGACCTCCAGAGCGTCACGCGTCCGCTTTCCTACGCAAAGGTGGGAGACGTCAAAGCCATTCTCGAAAAGGTCGTGACCAAGCGCGGCAATATCATCAGCGATGAGCGGACCAACACCCTGATCATCACGGATCTGCCCCGCAATCTTCCGCTGGTCGATGACCTGATCGCTCAGCTGGATGTCCAGATCCAGCAGGTGGAAATCTCGGCGCGCGTCGTCGAGGCGAGCGGCAACTTCGACAAAGCCTTCGGCGTGAAATGGCCCACCACCAATGGCGGCGGCGCTGATCTCACCATCGGCGGGGCCGCGGCTCCTTGGGTCACCAGCAACGGCCCTTCCTGGAACTCCATCAACAACCGGCCCGGGGCCGGCCAGAATGACGTCACGCTGGGCTTCGCGCCAGGCAAGGACGGCATCACCAGCATCCCGGGCGCCGCTGCGGAGTACTGGGTTTCCTTCCTGAGCAACCGGATCAGCATCAACTTCATCCTCCAGGCCCTCGAGAAGGAAGGCAAAGTCAAGATCGTCTCCCAGCCGAAACTGGTCACCCAGAACAACAAGGCGGCCAAGATCCTGGCGGGCCAGAAAATCCCGTATCCCAGCCAGCAAGGCGGAGCAGCCGGCGGCGCCATCACCGTGGCCTTCGTCGATGCGAACCTGGAACTGGACGTGACGCCTCAGATCACCAATGACGGCACCATCCTCATGGATCTCAAGATCGAGAAATCCGAGGCCGATTTCAGCCGCACGGTCCAGGGGTCGCCCACCATCCTGCGCAAATCCATCAATACGACCGTGCTGGTCAGGGATGGCGGGACCGCGATCCTCGGCGGCGTCTACACCAACAGCACCAGCAACGGCAGCGCAGGCGTCCCTTTCCTCTCCAAGCTCCCCCTCCTCGGGTGGCTGTTCAGGAACAAGACCACCTCCGAAAGCAATGCGGAGCTGCTGATCTTCATCACACCTAGAATCATCAAGAACTGATTGGATCCACTCAACCAAAAGGGCCCCGAACGGGGCCCTTTTGGTTGTTGCAGGAAAACATTACCGGCGGATGGGCAGGGTCCTGACGAGGCGCTTGCACGAATTGCACAGGATGGTGAAGGTGTCCGGCTGCTCGAAATGGTACTTGAATCCAGGTCCAGCCAGCGGTTCCTGATCCACTTTCTCCAGGCGGCCGAAATGGTACTCCGCGATGCGGACGCTTTGGGGGGCGGTGAGATCCGCGCCGCAATGGGTGCAAGAAATGGCTGCCATCGTTGCTCCTTCAAAGATTGGAACTTAATAAGTCATCTTAGAAAAATGTACCAGATCAGCGCGGCGATGAATGCCAGGAAAGCCAGCCCCGCGGCGATTCGAAGCACAATCTTGCCGATTTTGTAGGCCAACCATAGCCCCACGAGGAGGGCAAAAGCCGTCAGGATCCAGGGAATCATCTGCGTTTCCCCTTTTCATCCCATTCAAAGAATCCCGCGCCGGTCTTCAAACCCAATCTTCCCTGGTCCACCAATTGCCGGAGGATTCCCGGAGGATCAAAGCGCGGATCACCGGTGGAAGCAAAGATCTGCTTGGCAATCGTCAACCGCAGATCCAGTCCTATCCGATCCGACAATTCCAGGGGCCCGACCGGATGGCCGTACCCTTGGGTGAGCAGGGCATCCAGATCCTCGGCGCTCGCCATGCCGGATTCTAGCAGCCGCATGGCTTCCAACCCTTGGGCAAGGGCCATTCTAGCGGCTGCGAAGCCTGTCTGGTCCTGGACCATCGCCACACGCTTTCCCAGGCGCGCCGCGAGCGCCAGAGCCCCTTCCAGGGCTATCCTGGGAACCCTTTCTCCGCCTGCCAACTCCACGATGCCCATCCGTTCCAGCGGCACGAAGCAATGAAAGGCCAATAGAGGAGAACCCATGCCCGAAGCCGCCTGGATGGAGGCGGATGAAATGCTGGACGTGCCGGTGAGCCGGGAGACCACCCCGGGAAGGAAGGAATCCAGACGCGACCAGGCCTGCGCCTTTTCATCCAGGGACTCAGGCAGGGCCTCCAGGACCCAGCGAGCGCCTTCCACTGCGGCTTCCCAGGTGCCGCACCCACGCAGCCGCCCGCGGGCCTCCTGCCATTGACCGGCGGTGATGCGGCCTTTTCGCACGGCGATCTCCCAGCGGAGGTCGGCTTCCCCCAGCCGGCTGTCCACATGGTCCCGGTTCCGTCCAGCGAGGGCCACCTGGAGCCCGCACTCCGCGCCCCACCGCGCGAGGGAGAGTCCCAGGGTGCCTGGACCGATGATGGCCAACCGCTCCATCAACCGCGTTCCCAGCCTGGCGCGCGGGGGATGCCCATGGGCCCAGCGGCCGCGGCCGTGGCGAAGCCAGGGGAGGCCGGACTCCCAAGCAACAGGTCGAAGAATGGAACATGGCCGGACATCGAAGCCTCGTGAGGCTATAGTTAATCACACCGAGTCCAACCCTGATTCTAAGCGCACCCCTGCATGCTCATTGACTACGCCGCCATCACGCATCTCGGAAAAGTTCGCAAGAACAACGAGGATGCCTATCTCGTGAATGCGCTGGATGGCGAGGAGCCCATCGTCAATGGGCCTTTGCGCATGCAAAAAGTCTGCAGGAGCGGCCTCCTGGCGGCGGTGGCGGACGGGATGGGGGGCGCGGCCGCGGGCGAGGTCGCCAGCCGCGAGGGGCTGGCCGCCGCGGCGCTGCACATTTTCGGGCATTGGGGGCGCTTTCCCGCCGAGGATGCCACCGAGGAAGGCCTGCTGGAAACGCTGAAGGTAGCGGCCGAGGGCGCCAGCGAATCGGTGCTCCGCTATTCAGACAATGACCGCTCGTCGCGCGGCATGGGTTCCACGCTCACTGCCGCGGTCCTCTGGAACGGCTTCGCCTACATCTGCCAGGTGGGCGATTCCCGCGCCTATCTTTTCAGGCGGGGGGAACTGCTGCAGCTCACCGTGGACCAGACGTTGGTGAACGAGATGGTGAACAGCGGGACCTTGACCCGGGAGCAGGCCCGCACCCATCCCCAGCGCAACATGATCACCCAGGCCATCGGCGCGCCGCAGCCCATCGTGGCGGTCCTGGGCAAAGTGCCCCTGCGGCGCGGGGACCGGCTGCTGCTCTGCAGCGACGGATTGCACGGCGAGATCACCGATGCGCGGATCCAGGCCAATCTCGCCTATGGCTACTCCACGCGGCGCACCCTCGAGCTGATGCTCGAGGAAGTCCTTTTCCACGGCGCCCGGGACAACGTCACCGCCCTGCTGCTCGCCCTGGATGATCCAGGATTTCCGCTGCCCGCGGAAGGCGAGAAACCCGTGGTCATCAATCCCTTGGAGTCCCTTCCACGGACCCGCCCGGCAAAAGATCCCAAGCGCGGCGGTTGGCGCATCTTCGGAGGCAAATAGTGAGTCTCACCCAGGGTGGATTGTCCCTGCGGCGCTTCCTTGTGATGGGTCCGGTGCCCTCGGAGGAGGATCTCATCGCGGGGCTGAAGCAGGACATGTTCAGGCCCTTCGAGGATGGCGTCGAGGAGGAGCGCATGGGCTGGTGCGACTGGCGCAATCCGCTGATCCTTCCCCCAGACGCGGACTGGGTCACGCAGGACCGCTTCGCGCTGTTCGCGCTGCGGATGGATACGCGCCGGGTGCCCAATGCGCTTCTGAAGGCCCACGTGGATTTGCGGCTGCGCACGCTCATGCAGGAGAAGGATCTCGCCTTCGTGGGCAAGGAAGCCCGCATTTCCCTCCAGGATGAGGTGAAGGTGGAGCTGCTGCGGAAAGTGCTGCCCACGCCCAGGATCGTGGAACTGGCTTGGGACCTGAATGGTGGCCTGCTCTGGACCACCGCGGGTTCCAGCAGGGCCCAGGGCTCGCTGCAAAGCCTCTTCATCAAGTCCTTCGGCTGCGAGCTCCAGCCCTTGGCGCCGCTGCTCCTCGCAGGCCGCATCGCGCCTGAATTGCCGACGGAGACCTTGATGGCCCTGGATCCGTTGGATCTCGCCCTGGAAGACGCATGACCCAACCGACCTCAGCGAAGTCCGCCAAACCCTCCAAGCCCCTGGAGCTCATCGAGCAGGGGCGCTTCCTGGGCGAGGAATTCCTCCTATGGCTCTGGATGCGCGGCCTCACCGAGGGCGGAGCCTCGGGGCAGGAAGGGGATCTTTCGAGCTGCTTCGTGGATGACGCGGTGACGCTCCAGTCCGAACAGGGGGAGGTGAAGGAGATCTCCCTGCGCAAAGGCAATCCGGCGGAAAGCCGCGAAGCCTTCGAAGCCATCAGCCGCGGCATGCGGCCCGTCCGCGCGAAGCTGCGGATCCTCGCCGGCGACATGGAGTGGATCTTCACGCTGCAGGCCGCGGGATTGGACCTGAGCGGCCTCAAACTGCCGCCCACCGCCTCGAAAGACCCCGTGGGCCGCATCACCGACCGGCTGTTCCTGCTCGAGGAAGGGGCCGGCCATCTGGAGCGGCGCTTCAAGCGATTCCTGCCGCAAAGGACCGGGAATCCGGCCGCGATGCAGGAGCTGCTGAAATCCTGGGTCCGCAGCGGGCTTTCCGGCGAAGCCTTTTCCGATCAAGACGAAACGCCGTGGGAGTCCTGAAGACCCTGCTCCTCCTCGCGCCCACGGTGTGCCTTCTCGCCGCGGATCCCGCGCCCGTGGAGGTCCGGGCCCCGGTGCCCGGCGGCGGCCGGGCCGTGCTCCGCCTCCAGTTCCGCAAAGGGCTCCTGATCGAGGCGAAGCCGCTGCCCCGGACTTTTCTGCTCCGCAGAGCATCCGGCGGCTGGGCGGTTTTCGAGGACCTGAGCGCCGAAGGCAAGCGCTGGGTCCTGGAGTCGCTGTTCCCGGAGGACCAGTGGAAACGCGAGGAAGTGATCCATAAAGTTCGCTGGCCGGAGCTGGAGTCCGTCTGGCTCATGGCTTCGCTCTTCATGGGGCACGGCCAGAATTACGACAAGCTCGAAAAAGCCAATCCCGGCAACCCGGAGAAGCTCAATGCGGGCGACCTCTGGCGCATTCCCCAGAAACTCCTGTCGCCGGAATTGGGCGGCAGCGGCACGCCTCCGGTCCACAGCCAGCCGGAAGACGAATTGGACGACGATGGCAAGATCGCCGCCTACCGCGCCCTGCTGGACTTCGACGAGGACAGGGAAGGAAAATACGCGGCCTACCGCCTGCGCAAGGGCGAGGCCCTCTATTCCTCGGTGGTGATCCGCTACACGGATCGGGTGGATGCCAAGGAGGTGAATGCCTTCGCCGATGAGATCGCCCGGCGGAGCGGCATCGGCGACGTCCGCAGCATCCAGCCGGGCACCCTCATCAAGATTCCCGCGAAAGCCCTGTCGGCCCCCTTCCAGCCCGAAGGGACCGTGGCCCTGAAAGCCGACCAGGAGATGCGCGAGGAGGTCCGGCAGACCCGGCGCGTCGATGCGGGGCCGAAGCTGGGGGGCCTGCGGGTGGTGCTGGATGCGGGGCACGGCGGGATCGACCGCGGGGCCTCGGCCAACGGCATCTGGGAATCGGATTTCGTCTACGACATCTGCTGCCGCGTGAAGCAGATCCTGGAGGAAGCCACCGATGCGCAGGTCAGCAGCACCATCCGCTACCCGGGGATCGGATTCAAGCTGCGCGACGACATTCCAGTCCCCAGCAGGATCGCGCAGGTCCTCACCACGCCCCCCTTCGCCATCGACGGCGACAGCCCCAGCGCCGTGAGCGTCCATCTGCGGTGGGTGCTGGCCAACGACCTTTTCACCACTTTTTTGCGCAAGGGCGACGCCCAGAAGACCCTCTTCATCAGCTTCCACGCCGACAGCCTGCATCCCTCGGCGCGCGGCACCATGGTCTATGTGCCTGGCGCCAGCTTCGTGCCTTCGAATTTCTCGCTGGGCCCCAACCGGGGCGCCGGCGTCCGCGAGATGAAGAAGGGCAGCCGCGCGTCCTTCAGCTCCCGAGAGAAACTGCAGGGCGAGGCCCGGTCGCGCCTCTTCGGCGAAGCGCTGGTAAGGGCGCTCAGGCAATCCAGGATCCTCGTCCACCCGAACCGCGCCATCCGGAATGTGATCCACCGCGACGGTAGGAATTTCATCCCCGCCGTCATCCGCTACAGCGCGGCCCGCACCAAGGTCCTGGTGGAAGTGGCCAATCTCACGAACGAAGATGATGCCGCCAACCTGCGCGACGCGGAGTTCCGCCAGCGCTATGCCGAGGCGGTGGTCAAGGGCATCCGGGCCTATTTCAAGAAGTGATCCGGACGAATACAGACGAGGTTCCCATGTCCCTCCAGACCCGCGCTGAAGCCACCTCCTACGAAGAGACATCCCGCCATGCGGACGTGATGGCCTTCATCGCCGCGCTCGATGCCCTAGGCGATGCGCGCCTGTCCGTGAGTTCATTCGGCGCCAGCCCCGGAGGCCGGGACCTTCCCCTGCTCGTGCTGTCATCCCGAGGCGTGAAGACTCCCGCCCAGGCCAAGGCCCTGGGCCTCCCGGTGGTGCTGGTCATCAGCGGCATCCACGCAGGCGAAGTGGAAGGCAAGGAGGCCTGCCTGATGCTGGCGCGGGACCTGCTGGCGGACAAGGGCCGCCTGGACGGAGGGGACATCCTGGCCAGGCTCACCCTGGTCATCGCGCCGCTCTTCAATCCCGACGGCAACGACGCCATCGATCCCGGGAACCGCAAGCTGAACCTTCCGAAACTGAACGGGCAGCTCGGCCCGGAAAGCGGCGTGGGCACCCGCGTGAATGCCGGCAGGATCAACCTGAACCGGGACTACATGCGCCAGGAATCGATCGAAATGCGCCTGCTGCAGACCCGGGTCTGCCAGGCCTGGGAGCCGGACCTGACCATCGACAACCATGCCACGAACGGATCGGTCCACCGCTTTTCCATGACCTACGACATCCCCCACACCATCGAGAGCGGCCGCGCGGAACCGATCCTCTACATGCGGGAGCAGCTTCTGGGTCCCGTCACCGCCGCCTTGAAGGCGAACCACGGGCTGGACGCGGGGTGGTACGGCAATTTCGTGGAGGACGAACGGGTCCTGGACACGGATGGCGAGGCGGATCCAGGCAGCGCCGTTCGGGAAGGCTGGATGACCTATCCCCATCACCCACGCTTCGGCAGCAATTACCGCGGGCTCACCAGCCGCATGGACCTATTGTTGGAGTGCTATTCCTACATCACCTTCGCGGAGCGCGTGCGCACCGCCTACGCGTTCATGCTCGAAACTTTGCGCTTCGTGGCCGCCCATGGCGATGATGTGCTGCGGACCGTGTCGGCCTGCCGCATCCCGAGGGACCGCGTGGCGGTGCGCTACGGCCTCGAGCGCTTCGACCAGCCCATTGAGATCCTCACCCGGATTCCGCGCACGCTGGATGGAGCGCCGGCGTCCGTGGCCATTCCGCACATCGGCCGGTTCGTGGGGACCAAGGTCGTGGAGCGGCCCGCCGCCTACCTTGTGGCCGCGCCCCTGGCGGCGCACCTGCGCCAGCACGGACTCTCGGTGGAAGCGGCGGCCGGCAGCTTCGACGTGGAGGTTCCGGTGGTGGAGGATCTGGGCTCCGAAGGGGGCCGGGCCATCCTGGAAGCGGCCCGGGTGGGGGAACTGTCTGTTTCCTGGAAGACGGGCCCCCGCGCCGCCTTTCCGGGCGCCGGGCTGGTCCGGACCGACCAGCCCCTGGGGGCCATCGCCGTCTATTTCTGCGAACCCGAAAGCGACGACGGGGCCATCGAGAATGGGCTGCTGCCGGTTCCTGGATTGGGCGATGAACTGGCCATGTGGCGGGTGCCGGGGCTGCCTTCCCGTTAAGGATCAACCATGAAGATCTGGGCGCGCATCAACCACATCGGCTGGGTCCATCTCTGGTTGAGCGCCGGGAGCTACCAAGCGGGCGAGGCCTCGCAGCATTTCTTCAACGGGAAGTCGGACCCGCGCTGGCAGGAAGCGGATTTCAATGAGGAAACGCTCCGCAGGCTGGGCCTCGGCGAGCTGGTGGAGATCGAGGACCCGGGCTATTTCCTGGATGAGGACATCCCGCCGGAAAATGGAGCAAGCACGCTATCCTAGGCCCATGACGCTAAATGCCCCCTGTCTCCTGGTGGCGAGCCCTCTGCTCATGGACCCCAATTTCATGCACTCGGTGCTGCTGCTGGTGGAGCACGACGACGAGGGGGCCTTGGGAATCATCCTGAACCGCCCCTTGCCGCTCGCGCTTGCGCAGATCTGCGAAGAGAGCGGCCTCGACTTCGCGGGTCCAGAGGAGGCCACCGCCTGGCGCGGCGGCCCCGTGGACCCCCAGCGGGGCATCCTGCTGGTGGAAGGCGGGCTGCCGGGCCCCGAGGACACGGTGCTCGATTTCACCCATTTCGTGAGCCATCGGAAGGATCTGCTGGAGGAATTGATGACGGACCCCGACAGCCGCTTCCGGTTGTTCCTGGGCTATGCAGGATGGGGGCCGATGCAGCTCGACCAGGAACTGGAACAAGGCGCGTGGGTCGAGCGCCCGGTGAATTCGGGATGGCTGATGCACCCCGATCCCACGGGCCTATGGACCGTCGCCATCAGCGCCGAATCCAACTGATGGCGGCCCGCTTTCAATTGGAATTCGATCCTGCATCGGCGCTGAAACTGCTGCGCAAGGATAAGGATCTCAAGCGCGTCATCCAGAAAGTCGGCGATTTCAAGCTGGCGCTGCGGCCCAACCACAGCCCCTTCGAGGCGTTGGCCGAATCCATCGTCTACCAGCAGCTCAACGGCAAGGTCGCCGCCACCATCTGGGGGCGTTTCAAGGGGTTGTTCGAGTCGAGGCATTTGCGCCCCGAAGATGTGCTGGCCGCCGACATCGAATTGCTTCGAAGCGCCGGATTGAGCGCAGCGAAGGCCGCCGCGATGCGGGACCTTTCGGAGAAGACATTGATGGGCCTGGTGCCGGGCTGGGCGGGCCTCCGCAAGCTCGACGACGAGGAAATCATCGCCCGCATGACCGATGTGCGCGGCATCGGCCGCTGGACCGTGGAGATGCTGCTGATCTTCCGTCTGGGCCGCCCGGACATCTGGCCCGTTGATGATTTCGCCGTCCGCGCCGCCTACGGAGACGTGTTCGGCATCGAGAAAGTGAATCTCAAGGAAATGCGCCAGCGCGCCGAACAATGGCGTCCCTACCGCAGCGTGGTCGCCTGGTACCTGTGGCGGTGGTACAAGCCGTGAATCAGGGGCGAGCCATGAGCCATGGGCTCAAAGTTGATAGCTCAAAGCCGAGAGCTGATTGCTGATAGCCTGGACAAGTGGATCAGGGCGTCGCTGTGTTAACGCGCAGAGGAAAGTCCGGACTCCGCAGGGCAGTGAGCCTGGTAACGCCAGGGCGGAGCGATCCGACGGAAAGTGCAACAGAGAGCAGACCGCCGATGGCTCCGCAAGGAGCACAGGCAAGGGTGAAAGGGTGGGGTAAGAGCCCACCGCCGCGCTGGCGACAGGGCGGGCATGGTAAACCCCTCACGGAGCAAGACCAAATAAGCCGGCGTGCTGAGCGATCAGTGAGGATTGGCCCGATCGAGCCGGCGGGTAGGTCGCTAGAGGCCAGCAGTGATGCGGGTCCCAGAGGAATGACGTCACGGCCCGCGAGGGTGGACAGAATCCGGCTTACCGATCCACCACGGCCCTCGCAAGAGGGCCGTGCTTTTGCATTGGGTATTGGACCTAAGATTGAAGAACACCACGCGGAGGAGGGTTCCTGCCTCTGCAAGCGAAGCGAGCAGGAGCGCGTATACGCGCGATAGGCGGGAGCGGAGAAAGCGGAGGGTAGCTGAGGAGATCGGTGGAATTTCAACAATGGTTTTTCTCCGCTTCCCTCCGCACCTCCGCTACCCTCCGCGTAGTATTTTTTTACGCTATGCTGAACATCTCTTTCGAGTAGGCCTCTGTTCTTCCTAACATTCGTTCGCGTGTCGCCTGGACCCTGCTGAGGGGCCCGTCAGGGCCTAGCTCCAGGACGCATGCATGTTGAAGGCTGCGCGATGCGCGCGGCGAAACTCATCTGAACGAAAAGGAATGAACACCCATGAACGCACAACTCGATTTGCAATCCCTCTGCCGCCGTCTGGAGTTCGCCCAGGCTTCGCAGAATCAGGCCATGGCGGAAGCCCAGGCTCTCATGAATCCTGAATCCGGCGCGCGCTGCGAGCGCATCGGGAGCCGGGAACGGGGCGCCTTCGCGGTGTACCTAGGCCCTGGACACATTTTGAACCAGGGCCTTGCTCTTGGACTGGACGGACCCATGAAGGAGGGGGAACTGGATGCCCTTGAGGGCATCCTCGGCCGCCCCACGGTGCTTGAACTCAGCGCGGGGGCGGATCCAGGCCTCTACGCATTTCTTTCCAAACGCGGCTATCGCGTTCAGATGTTCCAGCAGGTCTGGATGCGCGAAATGGATGAACTACCGCCAGACCCGGCATCGGAATTCATGGTGCGGCCCATCGAACCCGGCGAAGAAAAACTCTTCGCCAGCGTGGTTGCCGCTGGCTTCTTCGAACGCGACGAACTCAGCGACGAGGGACTCGGTATCATGCTCCCGACCACCAAAGCGAAGGGCACCACCTGCTTTCTGGCCTTCTTGGATGAGGAGCCTGTGGGCGCTGGAACCGTTGGCATTTACGAGAACACCGCGGCCCTTTCAGGTACTTCGGTGCGCCCGAAATTCCGCGGGCGGGGAGGGCAGGGCGCACTTATCCAGACCCGCTTGGCCTTCGCCAAGGCATTGGACTGCACCCTCGCCTGCAGCGCCACGGCGCCGCATGGACACTCCCAATTCAATTTAGAAAAAATGGGATTCCAAGTGGCCTATCCGAAGTTGGAATTCGTGCGGGAGCGCTGAGCCAGGAGCGATGGCCGGGGTGCGACGTGGACTGAAACAACACCGACCTTCCTTCGGACCATCACCCATCGCGTCGGCCTGCGATCGGTAGCAGAGGCGGCAATGCTTTCGACCTTGCTCGGTCCATCAACCATCGTGTTGGCTCTTTTGGCCGACATAAAGGGCCGTAACGTCTTGACCAGGAAAGCGCTGGCCAAGGCGCAACGGCCCCTAATCCATCCGGTAATTCGGGGCTTCCTTGGTGATCATTACGTCATGCGCATGGCTTTCGCGGAGCCCGGCGCTGCTGATCTTCACGAACTTCGCCTTGGTCTGGAAGTCCACGACGTCCTTGCCGCCGCTCAGGCCCATGCCGGCGCGCAGGCCGCCCATGAGCTGGGTGACCAGATCGCCCATCTTTCCTTTGTATGGGACCTGGCCTTCGATGCCCTCCGGGACCAGCTTCGAGTCGTCCTTGCCTTCCTGGAAATAGCGGTCGGCGGATCCCTTCTTCATCGCGCCCAGGGAGCCCATGCCGCGGTAGGTCTTGAACGTGCGGCCGCTGTAGAAAATGGTTTCCCCCGGCGCTTCGTCGGTGCCTGCGAACAGGCTGCCGATCATCACGGCGTCCGCGCCGGCCGCCACGGCCTTGGCGATGTCGCCGCTGAATTTGATGCCGCCATCGGCAATGCAGGGCACGCCCGCTTCGCGGCAGGCGCGGCTGGCCTCGGACACGGCGGTGATCTGGGGCATCCCGGCGCCGGTCACGATGCGCGTGGTGCAGATGGAACCAGGTCCGATGCCCACCTTCACGGCGGCGGCGCCGGCATCGATGAGGTCTTTCGCGCCTTGGTAGGTGGCGACGTTGCCCGCGAGGATCGGGGTATCGTGCAGCGCGCTTTTCAGCATCCGGAGCGCGTCCAGGATCCCCTGGCTGTGGCCGTGGGAGCTGTCGAGGCAAAGCACATCCACCTTGGCCTCCACCAGTGCCTTGGCGCGGTCCAGCAGATCCTTGCCGACGCCCAGGGCTGCCCCCACGCGCAGGCGGCCGAACCCGTCCTTGCAAGCGTTCGGGTAGTTGATGGACTTTTCGATGTCCTTGACGGTGATGAGGCCCTTCAGGGCCCCTTGCGCGTCCACCACCAGCAGCTTTTCAATGCGGTGCTTCTGCAGGATCGCCTGGGCCTCCTGCAAGGTCGTGCCCACGGGCACGGTGACGAGCTTCTCCTTCGTCATGGCCTCGGAAACCGGCAGGTCCCAGCGGGTCTCGAAGCGCAGATCGCGGTTGGTGAGGATGCCCACCAGCTTGTGCCCCTGGACCACGGGCACGCCGCTGATCTTGTATTTGGCCATCAGGGCTTCGGCGTCCCGAATCGGGGCGTCCGGCGCGATGGTGATGGGGTTCGTGATCATGCCGGATTCCGAACGCTTCACCTTGTCCACTTCTTCGGACTGGTCGTCGATGCTCAGGTTCTTGTGGATGAGCCCAAGCCCGCCAAGCTGCGCCAGGGCAATGGCCATGCGGCTTTCCGTCACCGTGTCCATGGCCGCCGAGAGCAGCGGGATGTTCAGGCGGATGTCCCTCGTGAGCTGCGTGCTCAAGTCCACCGCATTCGGATGCGTGCTCGAAAAACCGGGCACCAGCAGCACGTCGTCGAAGGTCAGGGCTTCCATCAGAGGCAAGGTCAGCATGGGTTCATCCATTCCGGTCCACGTCGCGCGGAACCTTGCAATTCATGCTCTCACAGCCGGGACACCCCATCTAGCTCTGATTCGCAGCGCAATCCGTCCGCGGTGGTTCCGCGCCAGGCTGTCCAGGCTGCGCAGCCGGCCTGGGCTTCCGGGCACCTGGATTGGAAGGGGCAGCCCTTTGGCCGCTCTGCGGGGCCCGGAAGGAAGCCAGCTTCGTGGCTGGGCTCCCGCCTGGCGGCCTGCAGCAGGCGTCGGGTGTAGGGATGGCGGGGCGCTCGCAGCAGGCGCGAGGTGGGCCCGGCTTCCATGGCCTCGCCGCCGTAGAGCACCAGCAGCCGCGTGGTGACGGATGCCACTACGCCGAGATCGTGGCTGATCCAGAGGTAGCCCAGGGACCTGTCGGCCTGGAGTTCCAGCATCAGGGAAAGAAAATCCGCCTGCACGGTGGGATCCAGGGCCGTGGTGGGTTCATCCAGCACCAAAAGATCCGGGTCGCAGCTCAGGGCCTGGGCGAGCAGCAAGCGCTGGCGCTGGCCGCCGCTCAATTCGTGGGGATGCTTGCGGAGGAAGGCCTTGTCCGTGGGCAGGCGCAGGCGTTCCAGGAGCGGGCTCAGCCGCGCGACGGCCTGGGATGTGGTTTCGCCCAGGTGGATGCCTGGCAGGAGGGCCAACTGGTCCTGCACCCTCATGAATGGATTGAGGGCCTGAAGCGGATCCTGAGGCACCCAGGCCATGCGGCGGCCCCGGATCCGGTCCCGGGCCTTCGAGGGTTCATTGAGGGCGGTGCCGTAGGCCCGGATTGAGCCTCCAACCTGCTGGACCCCCGGGGGCAGGACCCCGAAAAGCGCCTGGCCAAGCAGGCTTTTGCCGGATCCGGATTCTCCGACCAGGCCCAAGCATTCTCCCGGCCCGAGTTCCAGGCTCAGCGGAGCCAGGAGCTGGACTCCGTCCGCGCGCGCTAAGCTCAACCGATCCACCACAAGGGACATGGCACGAGGATGGCCTAGGAACGGTCCCATTGCTAAAGGAAATTCCTGGGTTCGGGGCCGTGAAGCAACCATTGCACCACTCCAGGTTTTTCATCCCTTGACGCACCTTAAATGGAGCGTACCTTCGGGTCATTCAGACATCCTGGTTCAGATGGATCACCCGCCTCGCGGAGGCGGTTTCTGGAGGTTCTTATGGATTTCCTGCGGCCTGATGTTCAAGAAAAGCTCATGAAGGAGCACTTCGAATTCCGCAAGCTCATGGAAGAGCACCGGGCCGCCGATGAACGGCTGGGGCGCCTCCGCACCAAATCACGCCTTTCCGCCCAGGAATCCTTGGAAGAAGTGGAACTGAAAAAGATCAAACTCCGCGCCAAAGAGCGCATCTACCGCATCATCCAGGAAGTCAGCCGGGACCACTAGGCCGGGACCACCGGACTTCGGTGGGATAGCAGCCACGAGGCAGCGCGAATAAGACACGAATATCTTCCTTCGTGCGGTTTCGGCGCTTCATCAATTAAACGGTATCTGGGTCAATCCCAGGCACCCTGGCGCCCTGCCTTCACGGCTCCAAGTCTTTTTTTCGATTCGATGCGGCGCTCCCTGCTGCCCTTCGAGGGGCGCGTTTTGCGGCGGGTTTTCGGGACGACGAGGGCCTGTGCGATGACCGCGATGGCCTTGGCCCGGTTGTCCTCGATGTTTTTCGGCAGGTCCCTGAATCGGTCGCTGCTGATGATCCAAAGGCCCTCCGCGTCCACCTGGTTGCGGACCAGGTGGCGCAGACGGGCCAGGGCTCCTTCGTCCAGGCCTTCGATCAGCGCCAGGTCGATGCGCAATTCGGCCTTGCTGGATACCTTGTTGACGTTCTGCCCGCCTGGGCCGCCGCTGCGCACCGCCTTCAGTTTTTGGGCCCGCTCGGGCACCACCACGCGCTCGTTGACTTGGATGGGATCAGCCATGGGCGATGATCCCATGAGCGGCAACGCCGCAGACCAACCAGGTGGAAAACGCGTTATCTTTTCAGGTCCCATGAATGCTCCGACCCTCGATCCCCTGGCCCTCGACCAGCTCCGGCCCTTCAAGGGCCATGACGGCGGCAGCCTGCTGGGCAACCTCATCCAGGTCTACCTGGAGCAGCTGCCGGACCGGGTGGAAGGATTGCTGAAGGCCCATGGCGAAGGCGACGCGCGTTCCGTTTTCAAGATCGCCCACACGCTGAAAAGCACGTCCGCCAGTCTGGGGGCCTATGGACTCCAGGGCCTCTGCCAGCGCCTTGAGGATGCAGGCCGCCTGGATGAACTTCCGGGCACCGCGGGCCTCATCCCCCTTTTCCAGGCCGAGGCCGCCAAGGTGCGGGCTGCGCTGCTGGATGAGCAGAAAAGGTTGGGCCCATGAGCATCGAGCTGTTCGCACCCAGGGCTGTGCAGGCCTTCGAGGCATGGCGCCACGCACCCAGGCACGCCCGGCGCGCGTTGATCCAGCACTGGCGAGAGCGAGTGGCCGCATCGGCCGCAGAGCTTGCGCGGCTCGCGACCCAGGAAACCGGCAAACCGATCTCGTTGTCCCGCGCCGAGCTCCAGCGCGGGCTCATCACTCTCCAAGCCACGGAAGAAGCGCTGGCCGCCTTCGGAGAAGAAGCCATCCCCTACGATGTGATGGCTGGTTCAGCGGGATGCCTGGCCAGGCTCCAGAGGATCCCTCGGGGCCCGGTGCTCGCCATCACACCGTTCAACTTTCCCGTGAATCTGGCCCTGCACAAGCTCGCCCCGGCCATCGCCGCGGGGTGCAGCGCCGTGTGGAAACCCTGCCCGCAGGCGCCCCGCACCTCCAAGTTGCTGTTCGACACCTTTGAGGAGGCCCGCGCAGGACTGAACGCTCCGGAGCATCTGCTGCAGTTCGCGGATGTGCCGCCGGAGGCGGCTGAGGCCCTGGCGCTCGATGAGCGGATCCAGGTGGTGAGCTTCACGGGCAGCGACCGCGTGGGCCACCACTTGAAAAAAATCCTCGGAGGCAAACCCTTGATCCTCGAGATGGGAGGCAATGCGGCGGTGGTGCTGGATGCGGGCATTGATGCCGCCGCGGCAGCCAAGGTCCTGGCCCCCGCGGCTGTGGCGGCGGCCGGCCAAAGCTGCTGCAAGGCCCAGCGGATCTACGTGCACGAAGATCTATGGGATGCCTTTGCCGCGGCCTTCGTGGATTCGGTAAAAGCCCTTCCCTGCGGCGATCCCATGGAGGAGGCCACGGTTGTGGGCCCGCTCATCGACGAGGCTACGGCCGCGCGCCTGGAGGCCTCGCTGGAGCGCGCCGTCCAGGGCGGAGCTTCGGTGCTGCTCCGCGGCCGCCGCAGGGGCGCGCTGCTGCCGCCCGCCATCCTCACGGATGTTTCCGAGGGCGACCCGCTGCAGTGCGACGAGCTGTTCGGCCCCATCACCGTGCTGACGAAGGTCGCGGATTTCGAAGACGGCCTGGGCCGCGCCGCCCACACGCGATTCGGACTGCGGGCTTCGGTCTACACCCGTGATGCAAGTCACGAAAGGCTCGCCGAAGACAGGCTCCAGGCCGGTTGCGTGCTGATCAACCTGCCCCCGACCTTCCGCATGGATGCCGCGCCCTTCGGCGGGCTGAAGGGTTCGGGACAAGGCCTCGAAGGCCCCCGCTGGGCCATGGAATCCTTCACTGAACCCAGGATGGTCGTGCGGGGGCCAGTGTTCTGATTGCCTACGCGGGGCGTCCATGAGTCATCATGGGTCCATGGCATTTGCGAACGCATGGATGAATCCTTGGCCCAGGCGCCTTCTCAAATTGGGGCTCCTGGCCGCGGCGCTCCTGGGGTGGAAATGCTTCTGGATCCAGGGTCCTCGCATCGCGGGCAGCGCCACGGGCAAGGCTGCCGCTGCGCCGGCGATATTCAGAGTCCACGCGAAAATCCTGTTGAGAGCCAGCCTGGGCTATCCGCGCCAGGTGGAGGCCGCCATCCCGGCCCCCGAGCCAGGATCCAACGCATCAGCGCAATTGCAGCTCATGAAATTCTGGGACGGCAAGAACTGGGGCCCCGAGGCCCTCCGCATCGGCCACGTTGAAGGCCGCGCACTAAAGGTCCCCGCCGGGCAACTCGTCTTTGTGGATGTGCTGGGGGTCTCGCCCGCGAAGGATGCCGAAGGCGCTACGAGGTGCCAAGTGGACTACCGCGTGCGATGGGACTTCGACGAGGCCGCGAGGGACCTCTTCGCCCAGAGGCAATTGATCAACCTCCGCCTTCCCAAGGGCCTGGGCAGTAACACGCCCGGTCAGGAACTTTCCAAACAAGTCACCTTGGAGCGCGTGGCCTGGTGGGGTCCCCAATGGATCCTTCAAGATGCCGCACAATGGCAGGCGGCGGAGGCCGGACGGCCCTCCGAAGGCCTGGCCTGGCTCCCATGGCTTTTCTAGGGCGAGGCTAGGAGGTTCCCATGCCGCTCTCATTCCCTTTCCAGCGCGGACAACTTGTGGTGGTGGTCGTGACGGCGCCGCGACAGAAGCTCTGGGGCCGGATCCTCGGCCTCGAGACCGCGGGAATCGCGGTGCGCGGCATCGACATCGCCCCCTGGGAGGATGTGCTGGCCCTGGTGAACCGCGGACATGCGGATCAAGTGGCCCTGGACACGCGCTTCTTCCCCATGCACCGCATCGAGCAGATGTACCTGGACGAGGCCAGCTCGGGTGTGCCGAGCCTGGGCGAGGTTTTCAGAGAGCGGACGGGACTGGACCCCATGGAATTCCTGGCGGACCGGGGCCTGCCAAGACGGAAGAACCGGTGATGGCGATGCTGAATGCCAATTACGAAAGCTGGATGGCCGTGTTCCGTCAACGGGCCCGGGAGCTGAAACGCCACATCGTGCTGCCCGAGGGCCGCGACGACCGGACCCTGAAAGCCGCTTCCACGCTGAATTCCATGGAACTATGCAAGGTCACGCTGCTGGGGGGCCCGGAATCGATTTCCAGGCGCGCCCAGGCATTGGGTCTGGATCTCGGCGGCATTTCCATCCTGGATCCCGGTGGCGATGAACTTGGCAGCGAACTAGCCGGTGCTTTCTGGGAATTGCGCCGCCACAAAGGCATCACCGAGCAATTGGCTTTGGAGGCGGTCCGGGAGCCGCTCTGGTTCGGCGGCATGATGGTGCGGCAGGGCCTTGCGGACGGGTTCGTGGCGGGGGCCTTGAACACCACGGCGGAGACGGTCCGGGCCTGCCTGCAGACCCTTGGTCCGGCCCCCGGGATCAAGACGGTTTCCAGCTGCTTCCTGATGATCCATCCCGATGGACAGTTCGGTGAGCGGGGCGGCCTCATCTTCAGCGATTGCGCGGTGGTGCCGGATCCAACCGCGGAGCAACTGGCCGACATCGCGCAGGCGGCGGCTTTGAGCGCCCGCCGGATCCTGGGAGTCGAGCCCCGCGTGGCCTTCCTGAGTTTTTCCACCAAGGGCAGCGCCGAGCATCCCCGGGTGGAAAAGGTGCGGGCGGCCCTTGACCTTCTGAAGGCGCGGGTTCCAGGGATCTGCGCGGACGGAGAACTGCAGATGGACGCGGCGCTCATTCCGAGGATCGGCGCGGGCAAGGCGCCGGGTTCCGAGGTGGCTGGCCGGGCCAACGTGCTGGTCTTTCCCGATCTCGATGCAGGCAACATCGCCTACAAGACCGCAGAGCGGATGGGCGGCGCCGCGGCCCTGGGCCCGCTGCTGCAGGGGCTTTCGAAGCCAGGCAACGACCTGAGCCGCGGCTGCGTCGAGAGCGATATCGTGGATGTGGCGGTGCTGACGATCCTGCAAGGCGCCGCATGAGCAGCTTGAAGAAATTCGCGCTCTTCATTTCGGGCGGAGGCGGGAATGCGCTGAACCTCGTGCGCGCTTGCCGGGAGGGCCGCATTCCCGCTGAACCCGTCCTTGTGGTGGCCTCGAAGGAGACCGCGCCGGGGGTGGCGAAACTGAGGAATGAAGGGCTCCTGGTCGTGGTCCTGGATCCCAAAGACGCCATGGGGGAGGAGGCCCACTCCAAGCTCTGCCTGCAAGCGGCGGAGGCGTCGGGCGCCGATTTCATCGCCTTGGCGGGTTGGCTGCGGAAGCTCGTCATTCCGCCCGAGTGGGAAGGCCGGATCCTCAACATCCATCCCGGGCTTCTGCCGAGGTTCGGCGGGCCCGGGATGTACGGGATGCATGTCCACCGGGCCGTGCTGGCTTCGGGCGCAATGGAATCCGGCTGCACGGTGCACCTGGTGGACAACGAGCTGGACCATGGGCGCAAGCTCGCCGAAAGCCGCGTCCCGGTGCTGCCCGGAGATTCTCCGGAAGCCCTTCAGCAGCGCGTCTACGCCGAGGAGATGAAACTCTATCCCAAGGCCATGGCGGATTATCTCAGCGGCATCCGATAGCGCATCTTCTGGAGCACCTATGCTCGTCCTCGTCCTGAATTCCGGCTCCTCGTCCCTCAAGTTCAATCTCTTCGACATGACGAACGAATCGCTCCTGCTGGATGGCATGGCGGAGCGCATCGGGGTGGATGGGTTCTTCCGGTGGACCGCAGGGAAGGACAGCGAAAGCCGGGACATGCCGATACCCGACCACGATACGGCCTTGCGCGACGTATTGGAGGTGGTGGCGCGGATCGTTCCCAAGGGCCGCCGCATCAATGCGGTGGGCCACCGCGTGGTCCATGGGGGGCCGAAATATGGCGAGAGCGTGCTCATCACCGATGAAGTCCTGGCCGACATCGAGGCCTACGCCCTGTATGCCCCGCTGCACAACCCTCCGAACGCGCTGGGCATCCGCGTCGCGCGCCACATGTTCCCCGATATTCCCCACATCGCGGTGTTCGACACGGCCTTCCACCACACCATTCCCGATTACGCCAGGATCTACGGAATCCCCTTCGAGTTGAGCCAGAAGTACGGCATCCGGCGGTACGGATTCCACGGCAGCAGCCATGCCTTCGTGGCGGCCCGCACCGCCATCCTGCTCGCCAGGCCGCTGCGGAGCCTGAAGCTCGTCACCTGCCATATCGGCAACGGCACCTCGGTCTGCGCGGTGCTGCACGGCCACAGCATGGACACCAGCATGGGCATGACCCCCTTGCAGGGCGTCATCATGGGAACCCGCTGCGGCACGCTGGATCCGAGCATCGTGGATCTGCTCATCGAAAAAGAGCATCTCGACTACCACGCGATCACCGACCTGCTGAACAAGAAGTCCGGCCTCCTGGGCATCAGCGGCGTTTCCAGCGATTTCAGGGAGATCGAGTCCGCCGCCGACGAAGGCAATGTGCGGGCGACGCTGGCCCGGGATCTGCTCACTTACGATGTGCGGAAGTTCATCGGCAGCTACATCGCGGTGCTGGATGGCGTGGATGCCATCACCTTCACCGCGGGCATCGGCACCAACAGCCCCCGGTTGCGCGCGGAAGTCTGCAGCCACCTGGGCTACCTGGGGCTGGAACTGGACCAGGCCGCCAATGCGGAGGGCAAGGGGGAACGGCTCATCTCCACCCCCGCCTCGAAAGTCGCCGTCGCCGTGGTGCCCACCAACGAAGAACTGATGATCGCCAGGGAAACGGTGAAATGAGGGCCGTGAGCTTTGAGCTATGAGCTTTGAGGTGATCTAGCGGCGCCTTCGGCGCACGATGCAAGGCGCGGCCTTTGGCCGCATCCAGATCAGACCCGGGACCAGGGCTAGGGATTCAAGACCCAAGTCGAATGCCCTCCGTCCAAAGCCGAGGAGCTGCCGCCGACACCTCATGGCTCATAGCTCATGGCCCCTAGCTTTCTTACAGTCCATCCTCCAGCTCGAATTCCGGATCGGGAATCGAGAGGATGTCGGGTCCGTCTTTGGTGATGGCGATGGCGTGTTCGAACTGGGCGCTCAGGCCGCCGTCCTGGGTGCGCACGGTCCAGCCATCGGCCTCGACCAGGCATTTTGGGGAACCGGTGTTCAGGATGGGCTCGATGGTGATGGTCATGCCGGGTTCCATGCGGAAGCCCGTGCCGGGACGCTGGTCGGCGTAGACCACCTGGGGATCCTCGTGCAGGTCGCGGCCGATGCCGTGGCCGATGTACTCGCGCACGATGCTGTAGCCGCGCTCCTCGGCGAAGGTCTGCACCGCGGTCGCCATGTCGCCGAGCCGCAGGCCCGGCCGGCACTGCTCGATGCCCACGAACATGGCGAGCTGGGTCGTCTGGATCAGCATCTTCGCTTCTTCGGATATCTGGCCCACGCCCACGGTCAGGCAGGTGTCGCCATTGAAGCCATCCAGGCGGCAGCCGCAATCGATGGCGATGACATCGCCCTCCTGGAGGATGTAGGCCGTCGGGATGCCATGGACCACCTTGTCGTTCACCGAGGTGCAAAGGGTCCCCGGGAATCCGTGGTAGCCCTTGAAGTTGGGCACAGCGCCGTGTTTGCGGATGAAGGTCTCGGCGATCTTGTCCAGTTCCAGAAGGCTGACCCCTGGCTTGGCGGCCCTGGCCGCCGTCCTGAGCGCATTGGCCGCGAGCCGTCCGGCCGTGCGGAGTTTTTCGATCTCCTTGCGGCTCTTGTAACGGATCTGTTCGCGGTAAAGCAAGGAAGGCTCCTGCGTCTCAGTGTAACTTGGCCGGCCAGGATTTCATTTCAAGATCCGCCGGCCCGGGGCGCTTCGCCGCCTGCGGTCCGCCTCGGCGAGGCTGAGGGCCTGGCCCTGGGCTTCCGGTTCAGGCCAGCCGAAATCAGTGGCCGGGCCCCGGCGGAGCGGGAAGCTGGGCGGGGGCCGCCGTCTGGACCCGGATCACGCGGGGATTGGTTTTGAGGTCGGGCGCGGCGAAAACGAGGACCTGGTAGAACCCCATGGCCAGCATGGCGCTCACGGGGATCGTCAGGATCCAGGCCATGAAGATGTTGCCCGCCAGGCCCCAGCGCACGGCGCTGGCGTTCATGCTGGTGCCGACGCCCATGATGGCGCCGCTGATGGAGTGGGTAGTGGATACCGGGATGCCGAAATGCGCAGTCGTGAACAGGACGATGGCCGCCGCGGTTTCGGCCGCGAACCCGTGGATGGGCTTCAGCTTGGCGATCTTGTGGCCCAGGGTCTTGATGATCTTCATGCCGCCGCCCGCGGTGCCGGCGCCCATCATGAGGGCCGAGCCGATCTTCACCCAGAGGGGCACGGGCACGTTGCCGGCGCCCGGAGGCAGGAATCCGTAGGTGATGAGTCCCAGACAGATGACGCCCATGGCCTTCTGGGCATCGTTCTGGCCGTGGGTGAAGGCCATGGCGCCCGCCGAGAGCAGCTGCATCTTGCGGAAGGCGAAATTCACCTTGTGCACCCGCATGCGCCGGACGATCCACAGGATGGTGATGATGAGGATCGCGGCCACCACGAAGCCGAGCAGGGGGGAGATCACGATGAATGCGCCGATTTCCCGCAGCTTGGCCCATTTGAGGCCCGAGACCCCGGCATGGGCGATCACCGCGCCGGCGAGGCCACCCATCAAGGTGTGGCTGGTGCTGCTCGGGATTCCGAACCACCAGGTGAGCAGGTCCCAGAGGATGGCGGCCAGCAGGGCCGCGATGATGACCGCGGGCACCATCTGCGAGCTGTCCGCGAGCCCCTTGGCAATGGTGGTGGCCACCGAGGTGCCCATCAGGGCGCCGGTGAAATTGAGCGTCGCCGCCATGACGATGGCGTACTTGACAGGCATCACACCGGTGGACACGACGGTGGCGATGGCGTTGGCCGTGTCGTGGAAGCCGTTGATGTAATCGATGGTCCAGGAAAAGAGGACGATGGCGATCAGCGCCGCTGGGACGTATTCGAGCATTGGGTCCGTGTCCTCAGGCGTTCTTCATCATGGTGCTGCCGACCACCTGGGCCACATGCTTGATGTCATCCGTGGCTTCCTCGAGGATGTCGAGGATCTCCTTCCACTTGATGAGCAGAATGGGATCCTTGGGATCCTCGAAGATCTGGGCCAGGGCGGAGTGGTACACGGCGTCCGCCTTGTTCTCCAGATTGTGGACGTGCCGGATGCGGCGGCTGATCTCCTTGCCGTCCGACATGGTGCGGAGGCTCTTGATGAGCACCACCACCTCCATGGCGCCTTCAACCGCGAAATTGCTGAGTTCCATGGCGGCGGGAAGCACCGTCTCGATGCGGTACAGCACGAACCGCTCCGCCACCGCGTCCAGCTTGTCCACCACATCGTCCAGGCAATGGGCCAGCTCCATGATGTCCTCCCGTTCCAGGGGGGTCACGAAGGTCAGGTTCAGCCGGTCCATGATGTCGTGGGTGAGCTCGTCGCCTTTATGCTCCAGCTCCTTCATTTCCCGCCGCAGGTCGGCCCAGGTGGCCACGTCGCCGGCGCGCAGGCCCTGGTCGAAGAACTGGGCCGTGGCCAGCACATTCGCCGCCGACTCGTCCAGCAGATCGAAGAACACCATCTCTCGTGGCTTCAGCCAGCGCATGACCGCATTGAGGCTCATCGGTTCTCCATTCCAAGCAAACACACCCAGTTTGCCGCCTGAACGGAATGGAACAAAGAAGTAAAAAAACGCGGGCTGTGGGCGCAGGCGCTTGGCCGCGTCCGCCGCGCGCAGCCAGTTTCAGGCGTCCACGCTGCCGAGCCGGTAGCCGACCCCCACCACGGTCTCGATCAGGTTGGCGGCTTCTCCGAGTTTGGCGCGGACCCTGCGCACATGCGCGTCGATGGTGCGGCTTTCGCCCAGGTATTCCAGGCTCCAGACCTGCTGGAGGATTTTCTCGCGGCTGAGCACCCGGCGGGGATTCTTCAGGAAGTAGGCCAGCAGTTCGAATTCGCGCCGGGTGAAGTCCAGGGATTCGCCGTTCACCCGGGCCACGTGCATGTCCAGGTCCACGGAAATAGGTCCGAAGGCGAGCATCTGCCCTTTCGCTGTTTCGTCGAGGAAGCTGGCCCGGCGCAGGATGGCGCGGATGCGGGCCAGCAGCTCACGGGTGGAAAAGGGCTTGGAAATGTAGTCGTCCGCCCCCAGTTCCAGGCCCAGCACGCGGTCGATCTCCTCCGAACGGGCGGTCACCAGCACCACCGGCAGCGAACGGAGGGCGGCGGTGTTGCGGATGGTGCGGAGCACATCGAGGCCATCGATATCGGGGAGGGACAGATCGAGCAGGGCCACGTCCAGCTTGGGCGCCAGGCCATTCGAAACCTGCTGCAGGAGCCGCAGGGCGTCCTTCCCGTTCTCCAGGGCGCTGACCGTGAAGCCTTCCCGCTGAAGGTGCTGCTCCATCCCCAAGCGGATGTCCGGGTCGTCTTCCAGCAGCAATAGGTGGGGCATCGGGGGGCCTTTCAAGATGCGGTTCAAGGATCATCCGGGAGCGGATGCAGCGCGTTTCAGTCTTCGGCTTGTTCCCTGCCGGCCTGCAGGTAGGGATGCTTCACATTCACGCCCTCGAGGATGAACAGCACTTCTTCGGCGATGTTGGTGGCCTGGTCGGCGATGCGCTCCCAGTTCTTGATGACGATGATGAGGTTGCTGGCCCGCTCGATGCACAGGGGATCCGCCAGCATGAGGCGCAGCAGGTCTTTGTAGATTTGGACATAGAGCGCGTCCACCTTGTCGTCGGCGGCGATGACCTCGCGGGCCATTTCAGCGTCGCCCTTCACGAAGGCGTTCACGGCCTCCCGCACCATGCCGCGGGTTTCCCCGGCCAGCCGCTCCAGGGAGTCGCCGGCGAGGACCGGCGGATGGATGTAGAGCACCCGGCGGGCGATGTTGCAGCAGTGGTCGCCGATGCGCTCGATCTCGGGGATGATCTTGAGGCTCGACGCGATGAGCCTGAGGTCCGTGGCGATGGGGGAACGCAGGGCCAGCAGGTCGATGCAGGCCTGGTCGAGTTTCAGCTCCTGCTCGTCCACCAGCCGGTCCAGCGCTTTCACCTGCTCGGCTTTGGCGGAAGACCCTTCGCTCACGGCGGCCTGCGAAAGGTCGATCATCTCCTCGACCTGGCCCGCCATGGCCATCAAGCCGTCGCGCAGGTCCTGTAATTCTGAATCGAAATGGCGAGCCATCAGCCGAACCTCCCAGTGATGTAGTCTTCGGTCATGCGTTCCCGCGGATTGGTGAACATCTTCTCAGTAAGACCAGATTCGATGAGCTTTCCAAGCCAGAAGAAGGCCGTGAAATCCGAGGCCCGGGCGGCCTGCTGCATGTTGTGGGTGACGATCACGATGGTGAATTTCTTTTTCAGTTCGAATATCAATTCTTCGATGCGGCTCGTGGCGATGGGGTCCAGGGCGGAGCAGGGCTCGTCCATCAGCAGCACTTCCGGATTGACCGCGAGGGCCCGGGCGATGCAGAGCCGCTGCTGCTGGCCGCCGCTCAAGCCCAGGGCCGAGTCCTTGAGGCGGTCCTTCACTTCTTCCCAGAGGCCGGCGGATTGAAGGCTGGTTTCCACCGCCTCGTCAAGGGTCTGCCGGTCCCGGACCCCTTGGATGCGCAACCCGTAGGCCACGTTCTCGTAGATGGATTTCGGGAAGGGATTGGATTTCTGGAAGACCATTCCCGTCCGCTTGCGCAGGGAGATGACATCCACGCCGGGCTCGTAGATATTCGCGTCGCCGATGCTGACCTTGCCCTGGATCCGGACGCCTTCGATGAGGTCGTTCATGCGGTTGAGGCAGCGCAGCAGCGTGCTTTTTCCGCAGCCGGAAGGACCGATGAAAGCCATGACGGTGTTCTTGGCGACCTTCAGGTTGATATCGAACAGCGCCTGTTTGGAGCCGTAGAAAAGGTCCAGATCCTCCACCGTCAGCATCGTCGGCGAAGTGAGCACGGACGCATCCGTGAGCGGCAGGTCCGCCAGTTTGGCCGCAGGGGCGTGCGGCGCGGGCGGCTCCGTCAGGGCCAACGGCTCCGGCACGATCCTGGGATCATCGATTTCCATATGCGCTCCAGCTTGCATCAGAAGGTGCTCCCGCCCAAGCGCGCCCTCAATTTGCGGCGGAGCCTCAGGGCGAAGAGATTGAGGAAGACCACGACGAGCAGCAGCAGCAGGGCCGTCATGAACACCATGGGCTTGGCGGCCTCGCTGTTGGGACTCTGGAAGCCCACGTCGTAGATGTGGAAGCCGAGGTGCATGAACTTCCGGTCCAGATGCAGGAAGGGGAAGGAACCATCCAGGGGCATCGACGGCGCGAGTTTCACCACGCCGGTGAGCATGAGCGGGGCCACTTCGCCCGCGCCGCGGGACATGGCGAGGATCAAGCCGGTGAGGATGCCCGGCGCGGCGCCCGGCAGCACCACGTTCCAGATGGTCTGCCACTTGGTGGCGCCCAGGGCCAGGCTCGCCTCCCGCTGGTTCCTCGGCACCGCCGCCAGGGCTTCCTCGGTCGCCACCACCACCACGGGGACCGTGAGCAGGGCCAGGGTGAGGGAGGCCCAGATGATGCCGCCCGTCCCGTAGGTGGGCGTGGGCAGTTTCGATGAGTAAAAAAGCTGGTCGATGGTGCCGCCCACGGCATAGACGAAGAAGCCCAGGCCGAACACGCCGAAGACGATGGAGGGAACGCCGGCCAGGTTGTTCACCGCCACGCGCACCGCCCGCACCAGCAGGCCATCCTTGGCGTATTCGCGCAGGAAAAGCGCGGTCACCACGCCCAGCGGCACCACGAGCACCGACATGATCAGCACCATCATCACCGTGCCGAAAATGGCGGGGAAAATGCCTCCCTCGGTGTTGGACTCCCGCGGGTCGTCCGCCACGAATTCCCAGAGCCTTGAAAAATACAGGCGGACCTTCCCAAACCAGCCCAGTTCGTTGGCCGGCACGATCCGGACGATGCCCCCGAGCGGGATTTCCTTGGTCTGGCCATCCACCGCCAGCAGGGTCACGCTGTGGGTTCTGGCCGTGGCCCGCAGTCCATCCAACTCCGTCTGGAGCCGGTCGTACTGGGACTTGAGTCCTTGTTCTTTTTGTTCAAGGGCTGTCCGCGCCTTCGGATCGCCCGCGGAATCCAGGGCTTGGCGGCAGTCGTCGAGCTTCCGGTTCAGGTCCCCCACAGCGCCCTTCTCGATGTCCCGGATCCGGGCCTGGAGCTTGTTGGTGGCGGGGAGCAGGCGCTTCACCTCTTCCGCCGCGGCACCCTCCTTGGCGATCACCTGTCCTTCCCGGGAGATATCCTGGATCCGGCCGATGAAGACGCCGTTTTCCAGCCGTTCAATCAGCAAGGCATCCTTCGGCAGTTGGCGCCCGCTGATTTCCTCGGCCTTGAACCATTTGAAATCCTGGCCGAAGATGTCCCGGTTGCCTACGCGGAATTGGACCTTTGCGGGTTCCGTCCCCTGGGGGGCTTCAAAGGCGGTGATCTCGCCGAGGATGGGGCCCTCGGGCCCTTGGGCCTGGACCAGGGTCTGGGGCCAGAACACTCCGAGGCCCTTCACGGCCAGGAATCCCACAAGTCCCAGGATCATCAGGAGGCAGAGGGAAAGCATGGCGCCCGAGAACCAGATGAAGACGTTGCCGCGCCGGAGCCATTGCATGAAGCGCATCATCAGAGGCTCTCAAATCGTTTGCGCAGGCGCTGGCGGACCAGCTCTGCGATGGTGTTGAGAACGAAAGTGAAAGCGAAGAGCAGCAGGGCCGCCAGGAAGAGCACCCGGTAGAGCGATCCGTGCAGCGGCGCTTCGGGTATTTCCACCGCGATGTTGGCCGCCAAGGTCCGCATGCCGTTGAAGGGGCTCCAGTCCATCACCGGGGTGTTGCCGGTGGCCATGAGCACGATCATGGTCTCGCCGATGGCGCGGCCCAGGCCCACCATCACCGCCGAGAAAATGCCGGGACTGGCGGTGGGCAGCACCACGCGCCAGGCTGTCTGCCAGGGGGATGCTCCGCAGGCCAGGCTGGCGCTGGTGAGGGATTTCGGAACTGAGTTCAAGGCGTCTTCACTGATGGTGAAGATGATGGGGATCACCGCGAATCCCATGGCGAAGCCCACCACCAGGCTGTTGCGCTGGTCGAAGGTGATGCCATGCGCGGACTGGAGCCAGCCGCGGTAGCTGCCTCCGAGAAAGGCCCGCTCGAACCACGGACCCGCTTGGTAGGCCACGAATAGGCCCAGGATCAGCACCGGCGCCACCCAGATGACCTCGCGGCCATCGCCCCAGATGGTGCGCCATCTGTGGGGAAGGCGGCTCCAGAAGGGCAGGAGGAGCCCTACGCACAGCAGGGTCGTGAGCGGAAAAAGCAAAAGTTCCACCGCCACTTTTTCAAAGAGGGGAGCCAGCACGAGGCCCGCCAGGAAACCCAGGACCACCGAGGGCAGGGCAGCCATGATCTCCACGGCGGGCTTGATGGTGTTGCGCAAGTTCAAGCTGGCGAACTGGCTGGTGTAGAGCGCGGCGAAAATGGCCAGGGGCAGCGCGAAAAGCATGGCGTAGAGCGTGCCTTTCAGGGTCCCGAAAATCAGCGGCATCATCCCGAACTTGGGCTCGAAATCATCGGTGCCCCCGGTGCTCTGCCAGACGAAATCAGGCTTCTCATAGCCTTCGTAGTGGACCTTGCCCCAAAGGCTTTTCTGGCTGACATCGGCGTGGGGGGCGGCCAGGCTCCAGGATCGGACCAGGCCATCGCTGGAGCCTGCGAGGACCAGGTCGCCGCGGGGCGCGATGGCCGCCTGCGCGGCATGATCCACGGCCGCGCTGAAGAGCCTTCGCTCGGTGGTCAAGTGGTCCACGACCACCTGGGAGGAGGTCCAGGCCAGGAACCGCTTGTCCCGGAGGCCGTGCGAGAACCCGAGCACCGCGCCGCTGAGGGAGGGAAAGGCATGGAAAGGCTGAAGCTGGAAAACCTCGTTCACGCGGACCTGCTGGTACGCCACCAGCTTGCCGTTTGTTCCGCCCACCAGCAGGGAAGTCCCTCCGATGGTGAAGCCAAGCGCGCTGACGGGCTCGCCGAATTCAGAGCTGGTCAGGAGTTCGGGTTCTCCTTCCATCTTGAAATCGAGGACCGCGCCTTCCTGGGTGCCGACGTAGAGCGCGCTCGCGTCCAGGTTCCAGATGGCGCAGGTGGCGTTGAGTCCGGGCGGCAAGGGAACTGGCTTCAAGGCGACAGGTTTTGTTTCATCGAGCGCGGATTCCAGCCACACCAGACCGGAGGAAGCCGAACCGACCAGGCGGAGGGTCCGGCCGCCGCTCATGCCGGCGCTTTCAGCGATCCTGAAGGATTGCAATTGCCGGATCTCGCCCTGGACGGGGATCGCGCCTTCCCAGTTGGGTTCCAGGACCCAGTTGGCTGGATTGTTTTCTCCTGGCGTTTTAGACCATTTCAGCGAGCCCACGGCGAGCTTGCCATCTTGTCCTTGCACCAGCATTTCCCCGCGAGGCTGCAGGGGCGTGTGGGACCGCCAGGGGCGGGCCGGGCCGTCCGCCAGCGTAGAAAGGAGCTGCCCATCGGGAAGGCGGTGGATCTGGAGTCCATCCTGCGGTGAAACCAGCACCGCGGCCTTCCCGGATTCATCCACGAGCAGGCCTTGGGAAGGAGGCAGTTTGAAGGCCCCCAAAGAGGCTGAAGATGGTGGCCGGAAAAGGGGCATCGCCTCTTTGGCGATGAAGACCATCATTCCCAGTACCGCGGCGATGATCGTGAGGCCGCCCACGGAGATGAGCGCGGCCATGAAACGATCAACCCACCGGGCCCGCTTTTGGGCCTGGTGGGCTGAACGCTTGTCTGGGGACGGATGATCCATTCGTCAGTTCAATTTCTTCATCTCGGAGGTTTCCATGGCCGCCGTGAGGGGCAGGTAGCCGTCCTTCACCACGATTTCCTGGCCTTCCTTGCTGAGGACGAACTTGATGAATTCCTTGGTCAGGGGATCGATCGGCTTCTTGGGATTGTGGTTGATGTAGACATAGAGGAACCGGGCCATGGGGTACTTGCCGTTGAGGGCGTTCGCGTAGGTCGCCTGGAAGGCCTCGCCGTTATAGCGCTTCTCGTCGGCCAGAGGCACGGCGCGCACGCCGGAAGTGGCGTAGCCGATGCCCGAGTAGCCCGCTGCGGTCCGATCGCTGGAGACACTCTGCACGACGGAACTGGAACCCGGCTGCTCCTTGACGGTGTCCCTGTAATCGCCCTTGAAGAGCGCGTGCTCCTTGAAGTAGCCATAGGTGCCCGACGCGCTGTTGCGTCCGTAGAGGGAAATGGGCTTGGGAGCCCAGGCGCCCTTCAACCCCAGGTCACCCCAGGTTTTAGCATCCTTCGGATGCCCGCCCTTGCGGGTTTTCGAGAACATCGCGTCGACTTCCTGCAGGGTCAGGGATTTGATCGGGTTGTCCTTGTGCACGAACACCGCCAGGGTATCGATGGCCACGGCCACCTTGGTGGGTTTGTAGCCGTATTTCTTCTCGAATTTGTCGATCTCTTCGCCCTTCATCTCGCGGCTCATGGGACCGAGCTGGGAGGTGCCCTCGATCAGCGCCGGGGGCGCTGTGCTGGAGCCCTTGCCTTCCACCTGGATCTTCACATTCGGATACTGCTTGTTGAAGGACTCGACCCAGTAGGTCATGAGGTTGTTCAACGTGTCCGAGCCGATGGAATTCAAGTTCCCGGAGATGCCGGAGGTCTTCTTGTAGATTGAAAGCTTGGCGTCCACCTTCACGGCCTGGGCGGATGCGATGCCAGGGGCGATGAGGGCCAGGGCCAGAGCCAGATGTTTGCGCATGCAATGCTCCTATGGGACCCGTCTAGGTTCCCGGCCCGGGGGAAAGGCGGTTGGGATTCCGTGTAAACACTCTGTAACGGGGATGGGGTCATGAGCTATCAGCCATGAGCTATCAGCTAAATGAGGCGGCGGCCCAATGGCCGCATCCTTCAGTGCGCCGCAGGGGCACACCTCATGGCTCAGCTCATAGCTCAAAGCTCAAAGCTCATAGCTCATAGCTCAAAGCTCATAGCTCCAAGCTCATAGCCTCATCTTTGGCCTCGCGGATGCATGCGGTCGTACAGTTCCCTCAACCGGGCCTGATGCACGTGGGTGTAGATCTGGGTCGTGCTGATGTCCGCATGGCCGAGCATGGCCTGGACGCTGCGGAGGTCGGCGCCGTGGTCCAGGAGATGGGTGGCGAAGGCGTGCCGCAGCACGTGGGGGCTGATGGAGTCGCGTTTGATGCCAGCCTCGGCTGCGAAGACCTTCAGCATTTTCCAGAAATGCTGGCGGGTCATGGGGTCCCCGCCCTTGCCCACGAACAGCGCATCGGACGAGGGCTTGAATCCCGGGCGCAGGACCAGCCATTGCCGGATCCAATGCTCAGCCCCATCGCCGAAAGGAATCAGCCGCTCCTTCCGGCCCTTTCCCATGACCTTGATGAAGCCCTCATCCAGATAGACCCGCAGCGCCGAAAGGGTGGCCAGCTCCGTGACCCGCAGGCCGGATGCATAGAGCAATTCGATCCAGGCGCGGTCGCGCACGCCCATGGGCGTGTTCACGTCTGGAGCCTTGAGCAGGGCTTCCACCTGGGCTTCGCTCAGGGTTTTCGGCAGGATGCGCGGAGGCCGCGGCGGCTTCACCACGGCTTCGGGCCCGGCCGCGCCGGCGCCCTCCATCCGCATGAAAATCAGGAATTGCCGCAGAGCGGAAGAGAGCCGCGCGACGCTGCGGGAAGCTTTGCCTTCGGCGTGCTGGGAGACGAGGAAAGCTGTGATGCGGTCCCGGTCCAGATCCGAGGGCGGCAGTTCCCGCTCCAGGGCCCAGGCGGCGAGAAAGCGGAGGTCCGAGAGGTAGCCCGACACGGAATTCGGGGCAAGTCCCCGTTCGACTGCGAGATGGACCTCGAATTCCTTCAAGGACGCGGCCCAGCCCAAAGGCCAGCCGCCTTCGGGTTCCGCTGTCTGGGGAGCTCGGGGCATGGAGAAAGGCTACCGCGCGCAGATCGATGCTTGGAACAAATGCCGGGCCATGATAGGCTCCTCAAGTTCAAGTCCAGGAGAACCCAATGGCAGAAATCCATAAAAAGGTCATCGCGATCATCGCCGAGCAGCTCGCCAAGCCGGAAGATTCCATCACCGAAGGCAGCAATTTCGTGGATGACCTTGGGGCCGACAGCCTTGACACCGTTGAGATCATCATGGCCATCGAAGAAGCCTTCGGCCTTGAGATTCCCGAGAGCGAGCAGGAGAAGATCCGGACCGTGGGCGACGCGATCGCCTACATCGAAAAGCACCACAAGGGCTGATCTGTTTCCCCGATTCTGAAGCGCCGCATGGAATTTGAATCCGTGCGGCGCTTTTTATTCGGCGGTAGACGGTAGGCTGTAGCTTGTGGGCCAAATCGTTGCTACTGCCAAAACCCACAGCCCGCCGCCCACAGCCCATCACTTTGAGGTGCCGCCATGAACATGCAGACCAGCCGTCGCCGCGTCGTCATCACGGGCATGGGCACCATCAATCCCTGCGGAAACAGCGTCCCGGCCACCTGGGCGAATCTGCTGGAGGGAAAATCAGGCGTCAGCACCATCGACCGTTTCGATGTCAGCGACTATGCCTGCAAGATCGCGGGCCAGGTGAAGGACTTCAATCCCGACGACACCATTGATAAAAAAGAACAGAAGAAGATGGACATCTTCATCAAGTACGCCATGGCCGCGGCTTTTGAAGCCATGGCGGATGCGGGGTTCGCGGACCAGGAAATGTCCAAGGCCGAGCGCGAGATGTTCGGCGTGCTCATCGGCTCGGGCATCGGCGGCCTCAGCACCATCTGGGACGAAGCCAACGGCTACCGCGGTCCGCGCCGCATCAGCCCCTTCTTCATTCCCAGCCTGATCATCAATCTCGCGTCGGGCTTCGTGTCCATCCGCCATGGATTGCAGGGTCCGAACAGCGCTGTGGCCACGGCCTGCGCCACAGGCACCCACGCCATTGGCGACGCTTCCCGGCTCATCATGCACGGGTATGCGGATCGCATGGTTGCAGGCGGCACTGACAGCGTCATCACCCAGCTCGGTGTCGGCGGCTTCGCGGCCATGCGCGCGCTCTCCACGCGGAACGAGGAACCCGAAAAGGCCAGCCGCCCCTTCGACATCGCCCGCGATGGATTCGTGATGGGCGAGGGCGCAGGCATCGTGGTGCTCGAAGAGTACGAAATGGCCAAGGCGCGGGGCGCGAAGATCTACGCCGAGATCGCGGGCTACGGCATGAGCGGCGACGCCCACCACATCACCAGCCCCAGCATGGATGGCGACGGCCCCATGCGGGTGATGCGCGCCACGCTGAAGGACGCCGGGATGAGCCCCGAAGATGTCTACTACGTCAATGCCCACGGCACCTCCACGCCCGCCGGCGACAAGCTGGAATGCATGGCCATCAAGGGCGTCTTCGGCGACCACGCGAAGGCCCTGAAGGTGAGCAGCACCAAATCCATGACGGGCCATCTGTTGGGCGCGGCAGGCGGCATCGAGACCATCTTCACCGCCCTGGCCCTGCATACCGGCAAGATCCCGCCCACCATCAACGTCGAGAACCAGGACCCCGAATGCGACCTGGACGTTACCGCGAATGTCGCGGGCACGCTGGATGGCAATGTCGCGCTGAACAACAACTTCGGTTTCGGCGGAACCAACGCGTGCGTGATATTGAGAAGGGTTTAAGAAAAAGCGACTACGCGGAGGGTAGCGGAGGTGCGGAGGGAAGCTGAGGACTGACAAATCTTTCCTGGTGATGGTTGGGCATTACATAACTAGGTTTTTTTCTCCGCTACCCTCCGCTCCTCCGCTCCTCCGCTACCCTCCGCGTGGTGTATTTCCTTTTTTTTCGACTTTTCTCGCTTCTTCCGTTAATTTCTTTCCATGCGCGAATTCAAGCTGCACGCCCCGTACGAGCCCGCTGGCGACCAGCCGGAAGCGATCTCGCAGCTGGTGGCGGGCATCGAGAATGGGGACCGCTGGCAGACGCTGCTGGGGGTCACGGGCTCGGGGAAGACCTACACCATGGCTGCCACCATCGCTCGCCTTAACCGGCCCGCTTTGATCTTCGCGCCCAACAAGACGCTGGCGGCGCAGCTCTTCAGCGAGTTCAAGCTGTTCTTCCCGGATAACGCGGTCGAGTATTTCGTCAGCTACTACGACTACTACCAGCCCGAAGCCTACGTGCCGGAGCGGGACCTCTTCATCGAGAAGGATGCCGCCATCAACGAGGAGCTGGAGAAGCTGCGCCTCAGCGCCACGCGGAATCTGCTGGAACGCCGCGACACCATCGTGGTGGCATCGGTCAGTTGCATTTATGGCCTTGGCGATCCCAGCAGCTACCTGAATCTCAGCGTGAATCTCGAAGTGGGCCAGACGCGGGACCGCGCCATGCTGCTGCGGGATCTCGTGGCGATCCAGTACCAACGGAACCAGACCGCCTTCGAGCCCGGCAATTTCCGCGTCCGTGGCGATGTCATCGAGGTCTACCCAGCTTATGAAGACGTGGGCTACCGCATCGAGCTCTGGGGCGACGAGATCGAGCGGCTGTCCAAGATCGACCCGCTGCGCGGCCTCGTCATCGAGAAGCTGGAGTCGCTCACCATCTGGCCCAAGACCCACTACGTGACGCCCGAGGACAAACTGAAAGTCGCCATCCGCGAGATCAAGAGCGAGCTTGAGCTGCGGGAGAATGAACTGCGCGAAGGGAACAAGATCGTCGAGCTGCAGCGCCTGCACCAGCGCACGATCTACGACATCGAGATGCTCAAGGAGATGGGCATGTGCTCCGGCATCGAGAACTACTCGCGCTTCCTTGATGGCCGAAATCCAGGCGAGCCGCCCCACACGCTGCTGGATTATTTCCCAGAGGATTTCGTGCTCTTCATGGACGAAAGCCACGTGGCCACGGGCCAGCTCCATGGCATGTACAACGGCGACCGCAGCCGCAAGACCACGCTGGTGGAGTATGGCTTCCGCCTGCCTTCGGCCCTGGACAACCGCCCGCTGAAATTCGAGGAATTCGAGAGCCGCGTGAAGCAGGTGATCTACGTGAGCGCCACGCCGGGCGACTATGAATTGCAGCAGAGCGGCGGCGTCATCGCCGAGCAGGTGGTGCGGCCCACGGGTCTGGTGGACCCCGAGGTGGAGATCCGTCCCGTGGGCACCCAGGTGGATGACCTGCTGGAGGAGATCCGCAAGGCCACCGCCAAGGACGAACGCATCCTGGTCACCGTGCTCACCAAGAAGCTCGCCGAACAGCTCACGGCCTACTACCAGGAAGTGGGCGTGAAATGCGAATACCTGCACAGCGAGATCGATACGCTGCAGCGCGTGGAGCTGCTCAAGGGGCTGCGCCGGGGCGATTTCGATGTGCTGGTGGGCATCAATCTGCTGCGCGAAGGACTGGACCTGCCGGAAGTCTCGCTGGTGGCCATCCTCGACGCCGACAAGGAGGGTTTCCTGCGCAACACGCGCTCGCTCATCCAGACCATCGGCCGCGCGGCGCGCAATGTGAACGGCAAGGCCATCCTCTACGCCGATGTGATGACGAAATCGATCACGGCGGCCTTGGGCGAGACCAGCCGCCGCCGCGCCAAGCAGGTGGAGTACAACCTGCTGCATGGCATCACGCCGGAATCCGTCAAACGCAATCTTGACGACGTGATGGGCGAGGCCCTGGCGCGGGAATTCATCAGTGTGCCCAAGGAGAAGGCCGCCGAAGAGCCGATGCTCTACCTGGACGACAGGGGTTTCCAGAAAGAGATCGCCAAGCTCGACAAGCGCATGAAGGACCTCGCTTCGCAGATGAAATTCGAGGAGGCGGCCGAGTTGCGGGACCGGATCCTGCGGGTGAGGAGGGAGAGATTCACCGAGGTCCTGGGCGCCGTCAGCGCGGCGGGACCGGTCATCCCCTGAGGCCAAGCCTCATTTCAAGCCCTCGATGACCAGCAGGTCGGACACATCCACAAGCCCCGTGGTGAACGCCAGGGTCTTGCCGTCGCGGCTCGCTTTAGCCGAGCGGATGCGCACGGCCCCCGTGCTTTCGGGCGGGCCGAGGGTGGTCCAGGCGGACCGCTTGCCGCTCCGAAGGTCCAGGTGGTCCAGCCGCAGGTGGGCCGAGTCCTCGGCGTGGGCGATCCTGAGCTGCCCTTCCGCGCTCCACCCCACGAAGTAGTCGCCTTCATCCAGGCGGGCCTCGACAGGCACCGGCGGCCCGCCGGAGACCGGGGCGAGAAAGATGCGCCGCTGGTCATCGAGCGCGACGAAGTGTTTTCCGTCCGGCGTGATCTCTTCGAACCTGGCCAGCTTGGAACCCACCACCCGGCCCGGGCGGCCATCAAGCGGGAACTCGATGATGCGGGTGGAACCACCGCCCTGCCGCGCTGTGGCGTAGACTCGGGTCCCGTCCGGAGCGAAGGCTCCTTCCAGGGAATCCCATCCTTCCAGGGCCAGATCGATGGGAACGCCGGCGGAGGTGGGCACCAGGCGCAACCGCGCGGGCTTGCCCGGAAGCCGGACGAGGACGTGCCGGGCATCGGGACTGAGCGCCAAGGGGACACCAGGATCCAGCAGCTTGGGCGGGCTCCCGTCCGTGCGCCGCAGCAGGGGCTGGCCTGTGGGCCCGAGGCGTCCGCCGCTTTCGTCCATCAGCGCCCACTCGCCATCGCTGGAAAGATCCACCAGGAGCGTGAATTGCTGCCATGCCAGGTTGGTGTCCTTGCCATCCCGGCGCACCAACGAGATCCGCCGGACCACCTCCCGCTCCACGAGCATCCGGCCAGTATTCGAGACGTGGTGGATCGCCGCGAGGGTGGAGTCGGTATGGATCCGGTGGACCTTTCCATCCAGATCCAGGGCCAGCAGCGTTTCTCCATCCATGAGATAAAGCCGCGTCCCGTCCGTCGACCAGGCTGATTCCGCATCGCTGCTGCGCGCGATGCGGTAGATCAGGCGGCTGCGTCCCTGGCGGTCCACCAGGATGATGGACGCGGCGCCTGGCTCGTTCACGGCCACCGCCACCCACTCCCCGGTGGGCGAGACTTTCACGGATGTGAGGGGGATGCCCGGGGACTCCAACAGCCGCGTCCCAAGGGGATAATCCAACTGGTACGGACCGCCTTCCTTGGCCTGGTAGGCGACCGCAAAACTCTTTCCGTCGGGTCCGTAGTCCGCTCCCCACACGCGTTCCAGCAGTTCCCGGGGCGCTCCGCCATCCAGGGAGGCCTGGGCCAGGGTTCCGGCGCCGGCGGTGGTGGCCGAGAGAGCGCCCCGCTTCAGGATCACCAGCAGGTCGCCCTGGGCGCTCACGGATTGGATGGTGGCGTTCTCGATGCCCAGGGACCGGGAACCGGATCCATCGGTCCGGGCCAGGAAGATCTCGCTGGGCCGCCCGTCCCAGGCCGCGGAATAGACGACATTCTGGCCATCGGGAGTGAACCGCGCGTGCAGCACATTGCCCCGGCGGAAGGTGATCCTGCTGAAGGTGGCCAGGGGTTTCTGGAAATACCGGTGGGCCCACCACGCCCCTACGCCGATGCCGGCACCCAGCAGCGCGGCGCCAAGGAGGACGGAGCGGAGCCTGGAGCGGGAAGCCGGCGGCGAGTGGAGCGGCCGGGGCCCTGAGGACCCAGGCTCCCTCGTCGTGCTGACGCTGGACTCCAGGGCGAAAGCCAGATCCTGCGCGCTCTGGAAGCGCTGCGCCGGATTCTTGTCCAGGCAGTGCTCCAGGATGCGGCGCAGGCCCGGGGACAGATCAGTGCCTTCCAGGTCCACATCCGCATGGAGGATCCCGTGGAGCACATCCACGGTGGTGAGACCTTCAAAAGGACGGTGCCCCGACAACATTTCAAAAAGCAGGCATCCGAAGGAAAAAATGTCGGACCGCGCGTCCGCGGGCGTTCCCCGGGCCTGCTCGGGACTCATGTAGCCCACGGTGCCGAGCATGGTGCCGTCCAGGGTGCCGGGGGCGGCCGTGGTGGCCTGGGTGGCGGCTTCGGAACCCGCGAGCGCCCCATGGGTCTTGGCCAGGCCGAAGTCCAGGAGCTTCACCCGGCCGTTCTGAAGCACGAACACGTTTTCGGGCTTCAGATCCCGGTGGATGATTCCCTTGCTGTGGGCCGCGGACAGGCCAAGGGCGATCTGTCCGGCGATCTCGATGGCTTTCCGTGGAGCCAGCGGGCCGCGCTCGATGACCTCCCGGAGCGTCTCGCCTTCCAGGAGTTCCATCACTGCGAAGGTCAGATCTCCCTCTGTTCCGAAGTCGAAGATCCCCATCACGTTCGGGTGCTGGAGCGCGGCGAGGGATTTGGCTTCGCGCTCAAAGCGGGCCAGGGCATCGGGGTTGCCGGAGAGATGGCCCGGAAGCACCTTGACGGCCACCATGCGGTCGAGTTTCGAATCCCGGGCCTTCCACACTTCGCCCATGCCCCCCGCGCCGAGGGGCGAAAGGATCTCATAGGGGCCGAGTCTGGTTCCAGGTTCTATGGGCATGGGGGTTAGGCCCCATCATAAAGCCAAGACTTCGCTGGAGCATGGAAAATTCAAAGGCCTGGCGGATGAAGCGCCATCAGGCTGGTTGCCGCAGAAATGACGCTTCAGGGGTGCATCGTTTTTTTAATGAACGCAGCCAATTCCTTCTTCATCTGTTTCAACTCGGGCTCATGGAGGTACATCATGTGGCCGGACTCGAAGTATTTCTGTTCGACGTGGTCGCGGTAGGCCGGCGGCAGGTTCAGATGGTCCATGGTGTATTCCGTGGCGAGGAAGGGCGTGGCGAGATCCGTCAGGCCATTGAGCACGAGGACGCGCAGATGGGGATTCGTCAGCAGGGCGTGGGCCAGGTCCGGCGTGGTGTTCACCATCGCCTGCGTCGCGTTGCCGATCTTGTGCTTGAAATCCCAGGACTGGCCGATGTCGCGGCCTGACACGCGGTAGTCCTTGCCATCGCCGAATTTCAAATCCTTGTGCAGGTAGTCCATGAAGGCCGCCGTGAAGGCCCCGCCAACGGCGCTTCCATGGGGATCCCAGGGCGCGCCCTCGGCCTGCGGATTCTGATTCGGGCCCGTGTACCGCGCATCGATGCGGCCCACGGTGAGCCCCTTGGCGCGCAGCAATTCCTGGCGGAAGGCGTTGGGGTTCACCCGCAGCCGCGCAGCCCTGATGTACTCCACCGAAAGCCCCGTGAAGGCGTGCATTTTCTCAGCCACCGCATCCAACTCCGCCACAGGAAGGCGATCCCCTTTCAGCAGGGCTGACAGGTAGGGGCCCATCGCGAAGGCCCGCGCTTCGATCAGCAGCGCGGGCACATCCTTCGGCTCGGCGGGCAGCGCGTGGTGGTAGGCGGCCACCGCGGTGAAGGTCGGAAGGAAGAACGGATAGGGCCGCTCGTTTCCCGGGAACGTGAAAATGGATTCCAGGTCCATGGCCACCGAAACAAGCACCACGCCATTGAAGGCCAGGCCCAGATTGGATTGCGTGTAGTCCGCGATGGCGGCCCCGCGGGTGGTGCCGTAGCTCTCGCCCAGCAGGTATTTCGGCGAATTCCAGCGGCCCGCCTCGCCGGTGAACTGCGCGATGAACCGGGCCACGGATTCGATATCTGGATCCACGCTCCAGAAATCCTTGTCCGTGGCCTTGCCCACCGCGGAACTGAAGCCCGTGCCCACTGGATCGATCATTACGAGGTCGGAAATGTCGAGCAGGCTGTCCTCGTTGTCCACCATCCGGTAGGGCGCGGGGGGCGCGAACTCGGCGTTGGGAGTCACCACGCGTTTGGGCCCCAGGACGCCGATGTGCAGCCAGATGGAGGATGAGCCCGGCCCGCCGTTGAAGGCGAAGGTGATGGGCCGGGAGGCCGCGTCCGCGCCATCTTTCATGTAGGCGGTGTAGCCCAGGCGGGCCCAGGGCTCGCCCTTGGAATCACGCAGGATGAAGGTCCCGGCCGTGGCGGTGTAGGCCAGGGGGACGCCGCCCATGCGGAGGCTGTGGTGGGTGACGGAACGTTCGGGCTTCGGTTCGGACTCCGGTTTGGCGGATTCCACAGAGGCGGCCTTCACCGGCTCCTGGGCCCGGAGGGCGGGGGAGGCGGCGAGCGCCAGGAGAAGCAGGGAGAGCAGAAAGCGCGGCATGGGGGCTCCTGTGGCCATGGGTATCAATGTCCTGCGTACTGGGCGATGACGCCCCTGATCGCCTTGGCGCAGGCGGCGCAGAAGCCGACTTCGTCCCGGGTGAACATGATGCAGTCCTCCTGGCTCCGGAAGTAGCCGGTGGCCTCGTAGTTCGCGCCCTCGAAGGCGCCCACTTCGCCGCTGTGGAGGTCGGTGCCGAGCAACCGGGTCTCGTGCTCGCGCTCACGGCGGAACAGATCCTCCATCACTTTTTCCGGCTTGCCGGCCGCCCGGATGGCGCGGCGCTCCGCCTGGATCCCGTGGCTGAAGGCTTCGAATTCGGATTTCTTCCAAGGGGTGGGCAAGGCGATGCCGGGGCTCAGCAAGGCCATCCACTTGGGCCGCTCCGGATCGGCGGTGACGTTGGGCTCCCAGGGCTCGGTGCGCGGCTTCCCGGCCTCCAGCACCGAATCGCTGGTGTAGTATTCGTCGGCCAGCCCCGCCAGGTGGTGCCCGAACTCATGCACGAAAATGTAGGGCGAGAAGGCGTTGTCGCTGGCGACGGTGCTGTAGAGCTGGTGGATGCCTCCGCCGCCATAGGTGCGGCCGTTCACCAGGATCTCGACGAAATCGTAGGGGGCCTGGGAGGCGAGTTCGCGGAAGGCGCGGTTGTCGAAGGTCAGGACATAGCGCTCGGATTGGAACGCATCATAGGTCGATCCGGCGGGATTTCGCCGGTGGATGCCCGTGCTGGGCCGGGAGATGCCGCTTTCGCGCGCGGGCGGGCAGAGGCCCCACACGTTGAAATCCGTCTTGTGCTCCTGGTAGGGCGGAACAGCGAAAAGCAGCGCCGCCAATCGTTTCGCATCCTTGATGAACTTGGGCCGCTCTGCGGCGGTGTAGCCATCGCCGAGGATCAGGAAATCCACTTTCGAGGACGGGTCGCCGCTTTTCTGGATCGCCACCAGGCCTCCGGCGCTGAGTGGGGCCGACGTGTCCACGTCCTGCGCGCCGGGGTCGACGTCCAGAGTCCAGATTTCCTTCCAGCCATTGCCTTCGGCGCGGCGGAACAGGTGGATCTCCACGGGGCCGCCGGGTTTCGGGAACCGGAAGGATTCAGAAAAGGCCCGGCTCCTTTTCGCAGCCTCGGCTGTGTCCTGCCATTCGCCAAAGATGCTCGCGAATCCGCGGGAGTACAGCAATTCCTTGGTCTTGGCGTTCCGCACCTCGAACTTGAACTTGCCGAGATTGGAATCATCCACAGGCTTGGCGGGATTGCCCGGCCAGGGCAGGGGTTCCAGCACCACCCGGTCCAGGCCGAAGGATTCGGTGGTGGCGGTGCCCTGATGCACGTAATCCACCCGCAGGGTGCGGGGCGGCGGGGCGGCGGGCAGAAGGCGCGCAGAGAAGAGGAGGGGCAGTGCCAAGGTCCAAAGCGCGCGGGTGGACAGCTTCATGGGAGCTCCTGAAGGTGGATGTCCCCTATGGTGCCAGGATCCGGGCCCGCCCTCGGATTCCATGGGGGCGTGAAAAGGAAAATGTAAAAATCAGCGAAGCCGCTGCTAGCATGACCCGTGTTATCACACCCATGAGCCTCCTCTTCCTCAAAATCCCCGGCCAGGCCCCGCGAATGCTGGGTCCCGACCAGTCCTCCTGGCGCATCGGCCGGTCGGCGCAGAACGAGATCGTCGTCGAGGACGCCAGCCTGTCGCGGCACCATGCGCGGCTGGAAGTCATGGACGGCAAGGCCCTGATCGAGGACCTGGGCTCCCTGAACGGGACCATGGTGAACGGGGAGCGGATCAGGGGAGTCCACCCCGTGAAGGCCGGCGACCAGCTGGTGCTGGGCACCGTGATGATGACCCTGGGGGAAGAACCCACCAATATCACCATGATGTCGGCGGTGCAGATCGACAAGGGCGCCAAGGACCAATTGTCCAGCGGCACCATGGTGTTCCGGGCGGCGGAGCTGCGCAGCGGCTCCTATGGCACGGTCCACCCCGAGAACCAGGCCAAGCGGTGGCTCGACGCCCTGGCGATGGTCAGCGACCTGACCCTGGAACTGGTGCAGGACGTGGCGACCGAAATCCTGCTGGACCACCTGATGGAGCGGCTCTTCCAGTTCTTCGAACCGGACCGCAGCGTGGTGATGCTGAGGGATCTGGCTGGCGAATTGCAGCCGGTGGTGGTGCGCACCAACGAGTTCCTGCAGGGCAAGCCCATCAAGCTGAGCCAGACCCTCGTGGACGCGGCCATGGAACGGCGCGAAGCGCTGCTGGTGAACAACGCCTTCGACGATCCGAGGACCTCCGCCGCCGCCAGCATCGTGCGCAGCGGCATGGCCACCATCATGGTCACGCCCCTCGAGCATGAGGGCCAGGTCATCGGCCTGATCTACATGGACGCCAAGGCGTACCGCGAGCCTTTCACCGAGGACGACCTGCGCCTGGTCACCGCCCTCGCCCACATCGCCGCCGCCAAGATCCGCACCGCCCGGCTGGTGGAGGAGGTGCAGAAGAAAAAGGCCATGGACCAGGAGCTGGCCATGGCCCGCCAGATCCAGCAGAAGCTGCTGCCCGAGAAGGACCCCGTGGTGGTGGGCTGGGAACTGTACGGCTCCAACGAGGCTTCCCGGCAGGTTTCCGGGGATCTCTACGGCTACTGGCCCCGGCCGGACGGCAAGCTGTACGTGGCCATCGCCGATGTGAGCGGCAAGGGCATGGGGCCGGGCCTGATGATGGCGGCCTTCACGGCCTACATGTACGCCTGGGCGGAGATCATGCTGCCCCCGTCCGAACTGGCGTCACGGCTCTCGAGCGCGCTGGGCCTGCACACCGCCAAGAACCGCTTCATCACGGCCTTTTTCCTGTTGCTGGATCCGGCCACGGGAACCATCCAGTTCACCAACGCCGGCCACAATCCAGGAATGCTGCTGAGGGCGGACGGCAGCGAAGCGGAACTGGGCTCCCACGGCATGCCCTTGGCCATGCTGGCGGGCACGCCCTACGGCCAGGACGAGCAGACGCTCGAGGTGGGCGACATGCTGGCCTTGTACACCGATGGCATCACCGAGGCCCAGAATCCCGCGGGCATCGATTTCGACATGGTGGGCATCCGGAACGCCGTGAGCGCCCACAAAGGCAAGCCCCTCCCGCTGATCGGGGATGAAATCCACCATTCCCTGGACCGCCACACCCGCGGCGCCCCCCTGGCCGACGACCGGACCCTGGTGTTGGTGCGGCGGCGCTGAGCGCAGAAAGTCCATGCTTCCGTGGAGTGCTTTAGACTGGCTTAGCCGGAGACCGCCATGCTCACACCCAAACAGCGCCAGTACCTGAAGGGCGAGGCCCACCACTTGAAGCCTGTCGTGCACATCGGCAAGGGCGGCGTCACGCCGGCGCTGGTTTCGGAATTGGACATCATGCTGGACAGCCTAGAGCTGGTGAAGATCAAACTGAACCAGAACACCTTCGAGGACGAAAAAACCGTCATTGCCGCGCTGTGCGGGAAGATCAGCGGCCTGGAGCATGTGTGGAGCATCGGCAAGACATTGCTGTTTTTCCGGCCAAGCCGGACGAAAGTGACGAAATTTCCGCTACCAAGCGGAAAGGGGCCTTCAAGCTCCGAATCCTGAGGCCTGGTGCCTTTTTGCATAAAAGACAATTTGATAACAAAGCAAGTTTAGCTATCTAATTTTCACGATTAAAAACTCATCCACAGATTTCACAGATGACACAGATTCCCAAGTATTGTCGGCCCAGAGGCACCTCCTCCCTATCCCCCCCCCCCCCCCCCCCCCCCCCCCGGCCCCGGCCCCCCCCCCCCCCCCCCCCGGGCCGCCCCGCGCGGGGCGGCCGCCCCCCCCCCCCGCCCGGCCCCCCCCCCCCCCCCCCCCCCCCCCCCCCCCCCCCCCCCCCCCCCCCCCCCCCCCCCCCCCCCCCCCCCCCCCGGGGGGGCCCCCCCCCCCCCTTCCCCCTTCATCGTGTAATCGGTGGAATCTGTGGATTCATGGCCTTTTTCGCGTATGTGTGCCAAGCGATTTCAGGCTGAGGTTTGTGGGTAATCAGGATTTGTTATGCAGGTGTCCAACATGATTTCAGCTCTCGGTTATCTCGCAACGCTTTTCCTGGCCACATCGCTTCTTGTCAAGCGGGCGCTGTGGTTCCGTTGGATCAATCTTTTCGGCAACCTCACCTTCATTTTATACGGCGGGCTGATCCACGCATTTCCCGTGATGCTGACGAACAGCGTGCTTTTTATCATCAATATGGCGCAACTCGCCAGTCTCTACTCGCGGAAGGAACATTTCGAATTCGTCCAGATCCGGACCGGCGACGAGATCGTTGGGAGCTTCCTCAAGTTCTATAGGAAAGACCTCGCCAAGTACTTTCCCGGCTTCCAGTTCACGGAGGATGCAGGGCGGATCTGCTTCATGGTCCTGCGCGATATGACCATCGCAAACCTGTTCGTGGCCCGCAAGGCCGAAGAAGGGACGATCGTCGTGGAGGTCAACTATACCGTTCCGCAATTCCGCGATTACAAGGTCGGGAAATTCATCTTCGACAAGGACCGCGACTACCTGAGAGCACGCAACGTCCACACGATCCGGACCCGATCCCATTTAAGCGAGCATACGGAATTTCTGAAACGCATGGGATTTACCGCCACCGTGATCAACGGCGATGTTTATTTCGAGAAAAAACTGAACGGTAACGACGGTTAGCTGTCAATCCCTCAGATCCCGGATGCGCTTTTCGGTGCAGAGCCAGTCCACGGGCATATCGTGGGGATCTTCGGGGACGTGATCCACGACCTGCGCTTCAAAACCGACGCCCATCACGATCAGCTCCGGTCCGACATGGTCCAGGAGCGCGTCGTAGTATCCGCCGCCATAACCCACGCGGTAGCCCCGATCGTCGAAGGCCAGCCCCGGCACCAGAAGGAGCTGGGCGGGGGGATCGAAATGCGGCGCGAAATGGGGCTCCATCAGGCCGTAGAACCCCATTTCCAGCGGTTCCATGCCCCAGGCCAGGCGCGGCGGCGACGAAGAGACGACTTTGGGGAAGTAGAAACTCCAATCCGGGCGGGCGCGGACGAAGTCCCGCAGATCCACCTCGGAACCGAAGGGCCAGAAGGCAGCGATGCGGTGGAGGCGGCGGCTGATGCAGAACTGCCGGAGCGAATCGCAGATGAGGCCGGAAAGCCGTACGCGTTCAGGCTCCGGAAGCCCGCTTCGCAGCGCGCGGATCCGCTTCCGCAGCTCGGACTTCGAATCCATCGGTCAGACCGGCTGCGGAAGCGGCGGCTCCTCCGCGTAGGTCCGGTACAGGTTGTCGCGCTCCAGGGGCTCGAAGCCTGCGGCCCGGATGAGGCGCGCCAGCTCCGCCTTGGTGAGGCCCTGTGGCGTCAGGGCGCCGGCGTCGTGGGCGATCTCTTCTTCGATGATGGTGCCGTCCAGGTCATCGGCGCCGTAGGAGAGTCCGACTTGAGCCATTCCTGGCGAAATCATCACCCAATAGGCCTTGATGTGCGGCACGTTGTCGAGCAGCAGCCGGGCCACGGCGATCTCGCGGAGATCACCATCGCCTGTGGTCTCGTGGATGACGTGGGTGCGGCTCAGCTCGTTGTTCTCGTTCTGGTAGGCCAGGGGGATATAGGCGAGGAAGGCCGTCTTCCCATTTTTCAAGGAGCGGTCCTGCAGGTCCCGCAGCCGCAAAAGGTGGTCCACCTTATGGCTGGGCTCCTCGATGTGGCCGTAGAGCATGGTGCAGTTCGTGGGAATGCCCTTCGCATGGCACAGCTCCGCGTTCTTCAGCCATACGTTCGCATCCTTCTTGCCGATGCAGATCTGCTCGCGGATGCCTTCGTCGAATATTTCCGCGCCGCCGCCGGGGCAGCTCTCCAGGCCCGCCGCCACGCAGCGGTCCAGGAATTCCTCCATGGAGATGCCGCTGACCCGCGCGTAGTAGTCCATCTCCACCATGGTGAAGACCTTCAGGTGCATATCGGGGAAGCGCGCTTTGATTTTCCGGAAAAGGTCCTCGAAATACTCGATCTTCAGTTTCGGGTAGTGGCCGGCCACCATGTGGAGTTCGCGGACGCCGGCGCTCTCGGGCTTCTCCAGGTCCTTGATGATGTCCTCGGCGCTGAGCACATAGGCCCGCGGGTCGCCGGGCTTGGCCTGGAAGGCGCAGAACTGGCAGTGGGTATAGCAGATGTTCGTGTAGCTCAGGCGGCGGCTGGCGACGAAGTACGTCTTCAGGCCATGCTTGGAAAGGCGGACATGATGGGCCATGGCGCCCACGCCGTTCAGATCCTGGGTCTGGTAAAGCAGCAGGCCGTCCTCGAAAGATAGGCGCTCGCCCCGGGCGACCTTGTCTGCCACCGGGAGCAGGCGTTCGTCGCGGATGTAGGAGCGGAGCGGGCGGGGAAGGGCGTGCATTGCGTGACCTCTGGTTCCAGTCTACCGGCTGCGGATGGCGGGCGCAGGTTCCAGGCGGGACGCGGGCGGTGGCATCATACGGAGTTGCCTTAAAAAAGATAGAATTCACCGCCAAGACGCCAAGCACGCCAAGAAAAGCAAACTCCATCAATGTTGATTTGAGCCCGAAACCGCTTCGCGGGGCGCGTAGCGCCAGCGGGCCCAAGGTCCGCAAATTCAGACGGCCCGGCGCGGGTCACACCAAGGCGTGAGGCCGTCGCCGGGCCGTCTGAATTCCATTCGCGGAGCTGGCACATGATGAGTATCCTTGGCGTGCTTGGCGTCTTGGCGGTGAATTGTTTTCTACACGATGGAACGCGACTAGGCATCCGCCTTCGCGGGCATTGCGCGGATCCAGTCCGCCCGCTTTGGGTTTCAACCTTTGATGAAGATTCCACTTGCTGCGAAAGCTGGTTCAATCCATATTTCAACGTGTGTTGAAATGGAGGGCCATTGCCCCAGCGAGCCGAACCATCCCGGAACCGCGGACCCAAGGCCAAGAAGGTGGATCCGGGGCACCTGCTGGATGCGGCCCAGGCGGTATTCGCGCGCGAAGGGGTGCAGGGCGCCAGCATCCGGGCCATCGCCCGGGAGGCCGGCTGCGATCCCGCGCTGATCTACTACCACTTCGAAAGCAAGGGCGCGATGTTCAGCGCGCTCCTGGACCGCAAATTCCCGGACATGCTCCAGATGCTGCAAAGCATCGCGGACCCCGAGGACCCCCGCCACACCGCCGAGCGGCTGTGGGCCATCCTGCAGACCTACCACACCCGTCTGGTCCATGACGCGGGCTTCCGCGCCACGGTCCGCGGAGAGATCGTCCGGGGCGCCGAGGGCACCATGGACGCGCTCACCCAGCGGATCTCGCCCCTTCTGCAGACCTTGACCCAGCTTATGCGGCAGGGTATCCAGCGGGGGCACATCCGGGCCGATCTGCCACCCATGCTGGGGGTCTTCTTCTTCATCCGGATGGAATTCGAGATCCTGGACCTGATCCCGGTCATGGCGCCTCAGCTCATCGAGATCAAGGCCGAGGATGCCGTGGCCTGGGCGGAGCGCGCCTGGTTCGAACTTTTCTGGCGGGGAGTGGCCGCCAAGCCCCAGGAGGGGCTGGCCTTCCTCAGCACCTTGGCCGGCACCTGAAGCTGGCCCTCCGCCATCCAGCTTCACGAAGGAGTCCCATCCATGTATCGAAAATCCCTCCTCCCCATCGCCGCCTCCATGATCGCGGGCGCTTTGCTCGTCACCTGCGACCGGAGCGGACCAAGCGACCGCCTCCGGCTCTCCGGAAACCTGGAGGTGGTCCAGACGGAAGTCAGTTTCCGGGTTCCGGGCAAAGTGCTGGAGCGCCCCGTGGACGAGGGGCTCCTGGTGAAGCAGGGGCAGCTCATCGCCCGGCTCGATGCCAGGGACCTGGAACAGCAGGTGGCCATGCAGCAGGCCAATGCGGCCACCGCCAAGGCCGCCCTGGCGGAGCTGCTCGCCGGATCCCGCAAGGAGGAGGTCGAAGCCTCGAAGGCCGCCCTGGATCAGGCCACCGCCGACTTGAAGCGGCAGGAGCCGGATGAAGCCCGGATCCATGATCTCTACAAGCAGGGCATCCTCTCCATCCGCGACTATGAGGCTTCCCATGCCGCATTTCTGGCGGCCAAGGCCAAAGCCCGGCAAGCCGAACAGCAGCATGCGCTCGTCAAGATGGGGCCGAGGGCCGAGGATATCGCCCAGGCCAGGGCCCGGTACGAGCAGGCTCAGCAGGCCCTGGCCCTGGCCCAGACTCAGCTGGGCTATGCCACTTTGACAGCGCCCACCGCCGGCGTGGTGCTCTCCAAGAATGTGGAACCCAACGAATATGTGGCCCCGGGAACGTCGGTGGTGACCCTGGCGGATCTGACCAAGCTCTGGCTGCGGGCCTACATCGAGGAGACGGATCTGGGCCGGGTGAAAACCGGACAGATCGTCTACCTGACCACGGATACCTACCCGGGCAAGAAATACGAAGGCCGCGTGTCCTTCATCTCCTCGGAAGCCGAATTCACGCCCAAGAGCGTCCAGACGCAGAAGGAGCGGGTGAAGCTGGTCTACCGCATCAAGATCGACGTTCCCAATCCGAACCTGGAGCTGAAGCCCGGCATGCCCGCGGACGCGGAGATCCAGTTTTGACCGACGCCATCCGGGTCGAAGCCCTGACGCGCGGATTCGGCGGGGTCCTGGCCGTGGACGGCCTGTCGTTCTCGGTGGCGGAAGGGGAGATCTTCGGATTGGTCGGCCCGGATGGAGCGGGCAAGACCACCACCATGCGCCTGCTCACGGCCATCCTGGCGCCCACTTCGGGGGATGCGTGGGTGGATGGGCTCCACGTGGCGCGCGAGGCCGAATCCATCAAGGAGCGCATCGGCTACATGAGCCAGCGCTTCGGCCTCTATCCCGATCTCACGGTCATCGAAAACATCGATTTCTACGCGGACCTCTACGGTGTGGGCCGCAAAGGGCGCGACGAGCGCGTGGACCGCCTGCTGGCCTTCAGCAATCTGACCCCCTTCAAGCGCCGCCGCGCGGGCGATCTTTCTGGCGGCATGAAGCAAAAGCTGGGCCTCGCCTGCACCCTGGTCCACACACCCAAGGTGCTCTTCCTGGACGAACCCACCAACGGCGTGGATCCGGTCTCCCGCCGGGACTTCTGGCGCATCCTCTACCAGCTCCTGCGGGAACGGGTGACCATCTTCGTGTCCACCGCCTACCTCGATGAAGCCGAGCGCTGCAGCCGCATCGGTCTCATGCACCAGGGGAAGCTTTTGGCGTGCGATACGGTGGACGGCGTCAAGAAGTTGATGAAGGGCACGCTCCTGGTGGTGCGCTGTGAGCAGGTGCGGAGGGCAGGGGCCTTGCTCCGGGAGGCGGAACTTGGCTCTGTCGCTCTGTTCGGCGACCGCCTGCACGTGGTGGTGGACGACGTCGATCGGGGACGCTCCGCCATCGGGACCGTGCTGAAACGGGAAGGGTTGGCCTGCCTCGAAATCCGCGTCGACGAGCCATCACTGGAGGATGTCTTCACCTCCGCGCTTCCGCAAAACGTCCAGGGGAGGGCCTCATGACGCCTGAACCCGCGCCTTTGGCGGTCACGCTGCGGGATCTTTCGCGGCGCTTCGGGGAGTTCGTAGCGGTGGACCGCGTGAGCCTGGATGTGCGCCAGGGCGAGATCTTCGGCTTCCTGGGACCCAACGGCGCGGGCAAGTCCACCACCATCCGCATGCTCTGCGGGCTGCTGGAACCCAGCGGGGGCAGCGGCACCGTGGCGGGCTTCGACATCCACACCGAACGGGAGGAGATCAAGCGCAGCATCGGCTACATGAGCCAGAAATTCTCGCTCTATGAAGATCTGACGGTGGAGGAAAACATCAATTTCTTCAGCGGCATCTACCGGATCCCGAAAGAGAAGAAGCTGGCCCGCAAGGAATGGGTGCTTCAGATTTCAGGCCTCCAGGACCACCGCAAGACTCGGACAGGCTTGCTGCCGGGGGGCTGGAAACAGCGTCTCTCCTTGGGCTGCGCGCTGCTCCACGAACCGCGGATCCTCTTCCTGGACGAGCCGACCTCGGGCGTGGATCCCTTGAGCCGGCGTCAATTCTGGGATCTGATCTACGGCCTCGCGGCCACGGGTGTGACCGTATTCGTCACCACCCACTACATGGAGGAGGCCGAGTACTGCGACCGCCTGGCGCTCATCTACCGGGGGGAACTCATCGCCGAGGGCACCGCCGGCGACCTGAAGGAACACGCGATGCCCGACCAGGTGCTGCGCATCGCCTGCGCACAGCCCCAGGAGGCGCTCCTAGTGGCATCGGCCTTGGATGGCGCGCGGGACGCGGCCCTCTTCGGACGCGAGATCCACGTGATGACCGGCGACGCCGAGGCTCTTGCTCCCCGGCTCCGCCAAGCTCTCGAAACCGCTGGCTTCGCGGTCGAAGCCGCGGAACGCATCACCCCTTCGCTGGAGGATGTCTTCGTTGCGCTCATCGAGGCGCGCGACCGGATCGAAGGCGCCCAGAAGGAGTTCGCCCGATGAACCCGGTCCGGCTCTGGGCGGTGGCCCGCAAGGAATTCATCCATGTCCTGCGGGATCCCAGGGCCCTGGGCATCAGCATCTTCCTGCCCTTGGTGCTGCTGCTGCTCTTCGGCTATGCCCTCACGCTCGACGTGGACCGGGTGCCGCTGGTGGTGTGGGACCGGAGCGGTACGGTCCAGAGCCGGGACTTGGTGTCCCGGTTCGAGGGGTCGCGGTACTTTTCGCTGGTGCGCCGCGTCGGTGGCTATGGGGAGGCGGAGGAGGAGATCGACCACGGCCGGGCCATGATGGCCCTGGTCGTGCCCGTGGATTTCGGCCGGAAGGTGGCGGCGGACCGGCCGGTCCAGGTGCAGATCCTGGCCGACGGCAGCGACGCCAACACCGCCACCCTGGCCCTGGGCTACGCGGAATCCATCGTGCGCGGCTATTCGCAGGAGATCGTCCTGGAACAGGCCCGGAGGCTCACGGGGCGCGTGCCGGCGATTCCGTTGGAACTCCGCCCGAGGGTCTGGTTCAACACGGACATGCAGTCCCGGATCTTCATCGTCCCGGGCCTGATCGCCGTGATCATCATGCTCATCGCTGCGGTGCTCACTTCGCTCACGGTGGCGCGGGAGTGGGAGACCGGCACCATGGAGCAGCTCATCTCCACCCCCGTGCGGGGTCCGGAGCTGATCCTGGGCAAGCTCATGCCCTACTTCGCGGTGGGGGTGCTGGACCTGATCCTCTCGGTGCTGGCCGGGCGGTACCTCTTCGAGGTGCCCATGCGCGGAAGCCTGCTGCTGCTCGCCGCGGTGTCGGCGGTCTACCTCGTGGGCGCGCTGTGCATGGGCATCCTCATCAGCAGCCTCGCCAAGACGCAGCTCCTCGCCAGCCAGATGGCCTTCACGACCACCTTCCTGCCCGCCTTCCTGCTTTCGGGCTTCATGTTCGACATCGCGAACATGCCGAAGGCGCTGCAGGTGATCACCTACCTGGTGCCCGCGCGCTACTTCGTGACCATCCTGAGGGGCCTCTACCTCAAGGGCATGGGACTCTCGGAGTTGTGGCTGGAATGCCTGCTGATGGTGGTGTTCGGCGCGGCGATGCTGGGCCTGGCCGTGACGTCGTTCAAAAAAAGGCTGGTGTGAGCATGTTCGAACGGCTGAAGCACATGCTCATCAAGGAATTCATCCAGGTCTTCCGGGATCCGAGGATGCGCGCCGTCATCCTGGTCATTCCCGTCCTCCAGGTCGTGATCTTCGGGTACGCCGTCAATACGGATGTGCGCCACATCCCGACGGCCGTGTACGACCTGGACAACACGCCCGCCAGCCGGGAACTGGTGGCCCGCTTCGAAGGCTCCGGCTACTTCGATGTGCGGCGGCGCTTGGGCCGCGAAGAAGAGGTCCGGCAAGCCATCGACTCCGGGAACGTCAAGGCGGTGCTGCGCCTGAACCGCGGGTTCGGGCAGGAGCTGAACGGAGGCCGGACCGCCGTGGTCCAGCTCCTGCTCGACGGCTCGGATTCCAACACCGCGGGCATCGTGCTCTCCTACGCGTCGCGGATCGCCGCGGCGCACAACCAGAAGACGATGATCGGCCGGATGTCGCGCAGCGCGGGCGTGCGATTCGATTCCGACCCGGTGTCGCTGGCCTCCCGGGCCTGGTTCAACCCCAACCTGGAGAGCCGCTACTACTTCCTGCCCGGCGTCATCGCCTCGCTGGTCATGCTCATCTCCATCATCCTTTCGAGCATGGCCATCGTCCGCGAGCGCGAGATCGGAACCATGGAGCAGATCATGGTGACGCCCATCGGAAGGCTGGAATTCATCCTCGGCAAGACCGTCCCCTTCGCCCTCATCGGCTTCGTGGATGTGGCCCTGGTGAGCCTCGTGGCGGTCTTCTGGTTCAAAGTGCCCCTCGTCGGCAATCCACCTACGCTCTTCTTCGCCACAGGGCTCTACCTCATGAGCACCCTGGGCGTGGGCCTGCTCATCTCCACCATGAGCCGCACCCAGCAGCAGGCCATGATGACCGCGTTCTTTTTCGCCATGCCCGCCATCCTGCTCTCCGGCTTCATCTATCCCATCGCGAACATGCCCGAGCCGGTGCAGTGGCTCACCTATCTGAACCCCCTCCGGCACTTCCTCATCATCATCCGGGGCGTATTCCTTAAGGGCGTTGGCTTCAGCGTCCTTTGGCCCCAGATGCTCGAACTGTTCGTGCTCGGCGCGGCGCTGCTGGCGCTCGCCGCGGGCCGCTTCAAGAAGACCATGGCCTGATTCCAAGCTGCATTCAAAGAAATAGGACCACCAAGGCACAAAGGGCACAAAGAGACCCGTCATGTGCGAGCTTCGCAGATGAAATTCAGGTGGCCCGGCGGCGGGCTCACGCTTGATCCGCGCCGCCACGAACGCCTCGCCCGCCGCTACGCCCCCCAGATTTCGAGCCAGATCAGCCATGTGAGCATGGTCTTTCTTGTTCTTTGTCTTGGTGGTGAATTTTTATCTTTTCGAATGCAAACTCGTATGAGCTTCCGCCAGACGGCTCCAGGTGCGGATTTCGGCTGGTGGTCCCAGCCCGCGGACGCTGAGGCTTTGCCTTGACCCCCGCAAGTCATTAGGTGTATCCAGGACCAGGAATCCCCCATGCCAATCCTCTGCAACGCCCCGGCGGCTCCGGCCAGAACTCCCTTTCCGCTCCGGATCAGGTCGTTGAACCGGGGCGCTCCCGCCGAGACTGCAGCCAAGGGGCGTCTGCTTCCCTCCGGCAGCAGCTCATGACGCTCCAACCCGGCGCCCAGCTCGGACCGTACACGATCCTGGGCCAGATCGGCGCCGGGGCCATGGGCGAGGTATACAAGGCCCTGGACACCAAGCTGGAGCGCGAGGTGGCCGTGAAAGTGCTGCCGCGCGCCTTGGCGGAGCAGGGCGAGTTCCTGGGTCGGTTCGAGCGGGAAGCCAAGGCGGTGGCCGCGCTTTCACATCCGAACATCCTTGGGATTTTCGATATCGGCCAGGAGGGCGAGGTCCACTACGCCGCCATGGAGCTGCTGGAGGGCGAGTCCCTCCGGGAAGCCATTTCCGCCGGGCCCATGCCGCCGAAGCGGGCCATGGATCTGGCCCACCAGATGGCCCTCGGCCTGGCCGCGGCCCACGACAAGGGCATCACCCACCGGGATCTCAAGCCGGAGAATCTGTTCATCACCCGGGACGGCCGCCTGAAGATCCTGGACTTCGGCCTTGCGAAACGGACGCCCAGGAACGGACCCGTCGGGGAGACCGCCTTCACGGACACGCAACCCGCGGGGCGGAAGGATGACGTGAGCACGATTTCCGGGACCCTGCTGGGCACCGTGGGCTACATGAGCCCCGAGCAGGCCCGCGGCGAAGCGGTGGACCATCGCTCGGACATTTTCTCCTTCGGTCTGGTGCTCTATGAAATGCTCAGCGGACGCCAGGCATTTGAACGGCCTTCGGCGCCGGAGATCCTTGCCGCCATCATCCGGGACGAGCCCGAGCCGCCGGGCTCCCTGCGGGGCGGCCTGCCGCCCGCCCTGGAGCGGACCATCCTCCATTGCCTTGAAAAGCGTCCGGAAGCCCGGTTCCAGAGCATGCGCGACGTGGCCTTCGATCTGGAATCCGCCATGGGCAGCGGGTTCGGGGGTCCGCGCGCGGCCGGGCGCTTCCGCGCCTCCTGGCGGCGCTGGGCCCTGGGCGCTGCGGTGGCGGCGCTGCTCATCGGAGGGCTGTTTTCGGCCTGGTTCCTGGGGGGGCGCTCCCGGGGCTCCGCCACCCAACCCAGCTACACGCGCGTGAGCTTCCGCCAAGGGCAGCTCCATGCCGCCCGGTTCACTCCGGACGGCGGAGGCATCGTCTACAGCGCCGCGTGGGGAGAAGAGCCATTCAAGCTCTATACCAGCCGGCTCGACCACATCGAGGACCGTCCGCTGGGCCTGGAGAATGCCCAATTGCTGGGGATCTCTTCAAAAGGCGAGTTGGCCCTGGGCCTCCGTTGCGAGCAGCCGAACATCTGGATATTCCGCGGGACCCTCGCCCGGGCGCCCATGGATGCCACGGCTCCGCGGGAGATGCTGCCGGGCGTCGAGTGGGCCGATTGGTCCCCCGCGGGGGAACCGGCGGTGGTGAGGCATGTGGAGGGCCGCTGGCGGGTGGAACATCCCATCGGGCAAGTGAAGGCGGAGACGACGGGCTGGTTCAGCCATCTCCGCTTCGCACCGGATGGAAGCGCCCTGGCCTTCATCGAGCATCCGATCCCCAACGATGACGCTGGACGGGTCTGCCGGCTGGACCTCGCCACCGGCGAAGTCCGGCGGCTCACAAAGGACTGGAGCTCCGCGAACGGACTCGCGTGGAAGGGCAAGGAGATCTGGTTCTCCGCGGCGGAGGCCAGCATCGACAGTTCTCTCTACGTGGTCGAGCCCCCGGGCGAGCCTCGTCTGGCCCTCCGAATTCCCGGCGCGCTCTACCTGCATGACATCGCTGCGGATGGGCGCATCCTGCTCAGCCTGGAGAACCAGCGCACGGGCATCCTGTTCCTGAAAGACAAGGAGGTCCGGGATCTGTCCTGGCGGACCTGGTCCTACCTGTGGGCGTTGTCCGCCGACGGGACCAGCCTGCTGTTCGACGAGGAGGGCGAAAGCTCGGGCCCGGACTACGAATTGTTCCTCCGCCGCACCGATGGGAGCCCCGCAATGCTCCTGGGCCGCGGCGCGCCTTCCGCGCTTTCGCCGGACGGGAAATGGGTGGCCACGGTGCTGCGGAGCCCGCAGCCCCACGTGGCGCTGCTCCGGACGGGGCCCGGCGACGCGAAGTCGCTGCCGGCCCACGGCATCGACAACTATTTTTCCATGGCCTTCACACCCGACGGCCGGAGCCTGATCTACTCGGGCGGGGAAGCCGGCAAGGGCACGCGCGTCTACATCCAGGATCTCGAAGGTGGCCAGGCCCGGCCCCTGACGCCCGAAGGGACGACCCTGCCGCTCCGGGGCGCTTTTTTATCGCCAGATGGCCACCACTTCCTGGCCCGGGGCCGCGAAGGTCCCGCGCTCTGGGACCTGGAAACGCCCGAAGGCCCGCCGACCTTCGTGAAAGGCTTGCAGGACGGCCAGTGGGTGCTCCAGTGGATGCCCGACATGAAGCGCATCCTCGTCTATCGCCCCGGCCGGCTGCCCGTGACGATCCACGCGCTCGATCCGGCTTCCGGGAAGCAGGTGCCCTGGCGCACCGTCGCGCCCCCCGGCTACCTGGACGCCCGCCTCGACAACGCCCGCCTCACCCCCGACGGCACCACCCTGGTCACGAACTACCGCCGCAGGCTGTCGACTTTGTTTGTGATGGAAGGGGTGGAGTGATCGGTCTTGGAATGGCGCCCCTCATTGACCGATGCGCTTCAACGGCTGGCCTGAAAGCCGTTGATCTCTCCGCGGGCGCCATCGATGATCCGGAGCACATGCGCTTCGATCCTGCCCGCTTCGCCCCGGTGGCCGGGAATCCACACCTTCAACGTGTAGGTGTTTCCTTCCTGGTTCGCCACCCAGTACCAGCCCGATTCTTCGAGAGGCGGATAGCCTTTGGCGCGGTAGCGATGAAACCGGTATGAGCTTGTGCGTTGCCACGCGAACTCCGCGTCGCCGCCGGATTGATGCCATGTCCCCTGGAAGGGCCGGGGCCATGCGATCACCGCGATCGCTGCGAACCCGATGCCTGATGCCGCGAACAGGAAATGCCTTTTCCCGGATTTTTTCATGAACCCATACTAGGCGGTTCCAACCCATGTCCTATGCTCGCTGTCTACCCATGTGTGAACAGCAACCAATCAGGAGAACGACGGGGGCCCCTATGTTCAATCCAGGATTTCCCGGCGGGACCACCGAATCCGCATGGAAAAGGATCGTGGAAACGTATCCGGACCGGGTCGCGGCGACCCAGGAGCGGCGCTTCGCGTTCCGCCTGGGGGAGGAGCGCGTGGTTGCCCGCTCCGTGAGCTACAAGCTGCTCCAGGGCGCAGACTGGGAGGAGGCGGCCTGGCCCAAGGTATTGCTGCGGGACGATCAATTCGGACTGGTGCAGGAGGCCATCGCGCCCTGGCTGACGCTGTTCCTCCGGGAAGCCCCCGTGTCCAGGCGGTTCGCGTTCGATCTCCCGGTCCAAGCGCTCGATGGCAGTCCCGCGGAGCTGCGCGTGGAAGCGGCCTGGGAGCCATCCACGGGCACGCTGAAGAGCTGGTGGCTGTCCGAGCACAACCTGGACACCCCGCGGTTGAGGTATTGATCCATGTGGACCAAGGGACCCGTCACCTGCCACCTCTCGCCCTCGGAAGCGCTGCCAGCGCCATTGGCGCTCCACCTTGAGCTGGCCGCGCTGGCGGAACTGCGCGTCCCGGGCGCAGGCCGGGCCCGCTTCCGCGTGGGTGGTCCTGGCCAGGCCGAGCAGGAGGTCGGCTATGCAACGCGGGTGGAGACCACGGAGGAACTGGGCCGCTATGCGGATCCGCATGATCCCGCCCTGCCGGATCCCGACATGGAGGAGGTCTGGGTGCTGGCCGGAGTCCATACGGAACCCCGCTACGTCCTTATTGAAGGGCCGGTGCTCCGGGCGCGCCTGGAGGCTGTACTGGCGGCCGACCCGCGGGCGCAGCAGCCCTTCGCCCGCGAAAAAGGGTTGGCGCCCTACCTGCCAGCCGCGGCCCGCTACGATGGCGTGGGAACGCTCACGGAGCTGGCGGACCCTTGCGAGACCTGCGGCCGCCGGGCGGGCTTCACCGGGCGGGTGGACGTGCGGGGCAGGGAGGTCTACGCGCTGCTCCACTGCCCCCAGTGCCGCGTGGACTTCCCGGTCTGGTCGCGGGCGGCGGAGCCGGTGCTCGCGGCCTGGCAGGCTGCTTCCATGGACGCCCCCGATCGGCTGCGGCTGCGCGAAGCCCTGGCGGTGCTCCGGGACGGCGCAGGGACCGAGGCGCTGATCCTCGACGCGGAAAATGGCCGGAGGCTGCCCTGGATCGGCATCGATGAGATCCGCATCGCGCCGGGCCTAGCCGAGCGGTGGCTTGGGCTGGTCCTGGACCGCGCAAACTGGGTTCCGGTCCCATCCATGCGCGGCCGATGGACCGAGGCGCTCGCGTTCATGGGCGTCATGGGGGTGGGAGCTTCGGCGATCGCCGCGCGCCTGGGCCGGGCCGATGATGATGATCTGGCCAGTGCTTTCATGGACCTGGCCCGGCGTCCCAGTCCCGCATTGGCCGCCCTGCGGCCGGTGGTGGACGCGCTCGACGAGGCCCGGTTTCCGAAGGCGCGGGCGGCAGCGAAGCGCATACCGGGACTGGGGCCGCCAGGGGTGCGCGATTGACTCGAACACCCTGAAAATTTTCAAGCAGTCGATAGCGCCTTCAACCCGTTTTCGATTCCAGGGTTCCATCACCCCAGGAGGCTACCGTGCGAATGTCCTGCCGCTGCGCGCTGACGACCTTTTCCATGGCCTGCCTGCTGGCTTGCGGGGGCGGTTCCCCGTCGGGAGAGACGGCGCCGCCGCCACCGGCGGCCATCACCCTCGGCCCCAGCTCCCTGCCCAACGGGACGGCGGGCGTGGCGTATTCCCAGGTCCTCACCGCCAGCGGCGGGACGAGCCCCTACACCTTCACGGTGTCCTCGGGATCGCTTCCCGGGGGGCTCAGCCTCAGCAGCGCCGGGACGCTCAGCGGAACGCCGGCTACAGCGGGCGCTTCTAGCTTCAGCGTCCAGGCCAGGGACAGCGCCAACCGCACCGGGACCCAGATCTTCGCGCTGGTGGTCAGCGCATCGGTGTCGGGGCCCATGGTCCGCATCGGCGCAGGCACCGGCAAGGCCATCAAACCCTTGCTGGGCATCAATGCGGGCCCTCTGCCCGCCAGCCCGTCGATGACGGCCAACCTCGCCACCGCGTACCAGACCATCGGGGTCAGGGCGGTCCGCACCCATGACCACTTGATCTATCCCTCCGGTCAAACGGGGCCAGGTCCGCTGGACATGTCCACCCTGTACCCGAACCGCGCCCTGGATCCCAATGCGCAGGGCAGCTATGACTTCACCATCAGCGACCAGCATTTCTCGGCCATCATTTCCGGCGGCTTCGAGCCGTTCTTCCGCCTCGGCGACAGCGCCGCGCTCGCCAAGGCACCGACCCCCTCCGAACGTGCGAACTGGGTGCAGGCAGGCGTCCAGGTGATCCGCCACTACAAGGAAGCGCAATGGAACGGCTACTCCGGCGCCATCAAGGCGGTGGAGATCTGGAACGAGCCGGACAGCGTCATGTTCTGGAGCCGCAGCCTCGATGAGTTCCTTTCCCTCTACGTCGATACGGCCAAGGCTCTCCGGGCGGCCCACCCCACGCTGCTCATCGGCGGACCCGGTTTCACCCACGCGGGCGCTACGAATTTCTCGAGCACCGGTTGGCTGAAAAAATTCCTGGACAAGGTGCAGGCGGAGGGCGCCCCGCTGGATTTCCTGTCCTACCACGTCTACACCAACGATCCCGAACAACCCGCTTCCATGGCCGCCGGTCTGAGGACCGAACTGGATGGCCGCGGCCTGACCGGCACGGCCATCTACCTGACCGAGTGGAACACGTTCACGGATCCCGTCGCCAATCTGGACCAGGCCCGGCTGCTCCGTTCCGGCGCCCTGGGCTGTTCCATCCTGACGGCCGGCTGGATCAGGATGCAGGACGCCTCCATCGACCGTCTGTTCCACTACCGGGGGAACGACACCAACTCGAATACCCCCGAGGGCTATGGCCTCTTCCTGGGGGTGGGCACCGCAAAGCTCAACGCTTACGCCTTCCAGGCCTGGTCGAAGATGGCTTCAACCACGGAGCGGCTGTCGGTGGATCTCCAGGGGGACTCGAATCTCAGGGCCCTCGCCGGCAGGGATGGAAATGGAAAGCCGGTGATCCTCGTGGTGAACCTGGGTGATTCCAGTTCCTCCTGGACGCCCACGGACCTGAGCAATCTGGCCCTGGCGGGCCCGTGGCAGTTGTGGACCCTCAGCGATGCGTCCCAGTCGCCACAGACCACCACACCCGCCTTTCCCATCGCGATTCCCGCGCGTGGGGTGCAGGTCCTTTCGGTGCCCTGATCCTTGGGCCTGGCTGGTTGAACGTCCGAAGCTACCAGCCCTGCGTTTGCCTCAAGGCCTCGTAAAGCCCCACCGCGGCCGCCTGGGCCAGGTTCAAGCTACGGTGGAAATCCCCGGTCATGGGGATTCGGATCAGGGCATCGGGGTGGGCTTGGATCAGCTCTTCGGGAAGGCCGACGGTCTCGCGGCCGAAGACCAGGCCATCGCCTTCCTGGAACGCCACGTCCGTGTGCCGGCGCGTGGCCTTGGTGCTGAAGAGCCAGAGCCGCATGGCCGGATGGGCGCCCAGGAACGCGGCCCAGTCGTCGTAGTGGGTGGGATTCAGGTGCTCCCAATAATCAAGTCCCGCGCGGCGCAGGTAGTAGTCGCTGGTCTCGAAGCCGAGGGGGTGGATGAGGTGCAGCTTCGCATTGTTGGAGACGCAAAGGCGGCCTATGCTGCCGGTGTTTTGCGGAATCTCGGGCTGGTGCAGGATGATGTTGAACAAGGAGTCCCTGATGAGCGAATGTCTGTTCTGCCGGATCGCGAGGAAGGAAATTCCCTCAGGCGTAGTGTACGAGGACGAGGAGCTTCTGGCCTTCAAGGACATCTCGCCTCAGGCGCCGGTGCACCTGCTCATCATCCCCAAGATCCACTGCGAGGGGCTCAACGACCTGACGCCCGAAGTCGAAAAAGCCGCCGCGCGCATTCCCGCGGTGGCCGCGCAGCTCGCGAAGGAATTCGGAACCGCCCACAGCGGTTATCGGCTGATCGCCAATTGCGGCTCCGACGCGGGCCAGACGGTCTTCCATCTGCACTACCACCTGCTGGGAGGGAGAGTGCTTGGGGGGAAGCTGTGCCAATGATGGTTTGAGCTATGAGCCATCAGCCATGAGCCATGAGCTTCATTGGGATGCGGCCGGAGGCCGCGGTTTTTGCTTATGGCGCGCCGGAGGCGCTTCCAGATCAGCTGATAGCTCAAAGCTCAGAGCTCATAGCCCATCACCCTCAGCCCATCGGCAGTTTCACAGTGAACGTGGATCCCTTTCCCAGTTCGCTTTGCAGGCTGACTTCGCCGCCCATGAGCAGGACCAGATGCTTGACGATGGCGAGGCCCAGGCCGGTGCCGGGGACGCCGCGGGTGGAGGCCGCCCGGTAGAACCGCTCGAAGATCCGCTTGGCGTCGCTCTCGGCGATGCCGGGTCCTGAATCCAGCACGCTGAAGACAAGCCAGGGCTCGTTCTGCTGGACCCGCAGGACCACCTCGGAGCCCTCGGGGCTGAACTTGATGGCGTTGGAGAGCAGGTTTTCCAGCAGTTGGTGCAGGCGCAGGGGATCAGCCTGTATGGCCAGCCCTTCGAGACCCGGTTGCAGATCCGCTCTCAACGCGATGCGCCGTGGTTCCGCCTGGTGGCGCATCTCCTCGACCATCTGGGGCAGGAAGGGCGCGAGCTGGATGGGCCTGGCTTCCAGCCGCAGCGCGCCGGTCTCGATGCGCGAAAGCTCTGAGATGTCGTTCAGCAGCATGGTCATCCGGTCCACGGAACGGAGGATGGCCTTCAGATTGTTTTCTCCGCCCGGAGCCACGAAACCGCCGTCCAGCAAATTTTCGGTGGCGAGCCGGATGCTGGTGACGGGCGTCTTGAGTTCGTGGCTGGCGTTGGAGATGAATTTCTGGCGTGTGGTTTCCAGGGCTTCCTGGCGGGTGATGTCGTCCAGCGTAAGCAGCACGCTGCGGCTTCCATCCGCTGATTCAAAGGGGGTGGCCCTCAAGCGGAGCGACCGGGGATCCCGGCGTAGGGTCCATTCGGTTTCCCTGCCGGCGTAAGCCAGTTCGATGCACCGCAGGGTCTCGGGTTCCCGGAAGACCCCGGGCAGGGAACCGCCCATGGTGAGGCGGCTTGAGGTGCTGAGCAGCAATTGGGCAGCGGGGTTGTAAAGGCGGACTTCCTTCCCGGAGTCCAGGAGCACCACGCCTTCCCGCAGGTTCGCCAGGATTCCCTGGCGCAGATGGTCCTCTTGGCGGCTGAGGTCCTTCAAGGACTGGTTTTCCTGCTCCAGCTCCGACTTGACCCGGGCCTGGGAATCGAAATGCAGGAAGCCCTGGAGCAGCAGCAGGCCGACGCCCGTCAGGAAGCAGGGCCCGCCCAGGATGAGGCCCAGGGGCTGGCCCAGGGACATCACCATCCAGGTGCCCAGGACCACCAGGGCCAATGCGGCGAGGGACGGGGCGGGGAGTTGGGGCGTTCGATTCATGGGATGACCAAAGTATGGGTGAATCCACGGTTTTCCGTTGTTCCAGGGACGTAACTAGGGTGAAACGGTCTCATTTGTTTTCGTTTATATAGTTTATTTTTCGTTTTTCTTTTGGCTTGAGTGGTTTTAGTGCGGTCCTACACTCGTGAGTGGCAATCAGTGGCAAAAAATGGAATGAAGTGGGTAATAGTGGTCCAACTCACTGCAATTCACTTCCCCATCCGAGTCCTGGTGCTCTTTGTTGAAAGGTGGGACCCGTGCTGCGACTCCGCGGCAATTCACCGGCCACGGTGGACGAAAAAGGGCGGCTCAAGCTGCCTACGTCCTTCAAGGCCGACCTGGATACCTTCGCCACCAGCGAGGGTGGGGGAAGCTCCCGCCATTACCTGACTTCCATGGACGGCATCGCGGGGCGCCTCTACCCCATGCCCATCTGGGAGGCCATCGAGGCCCGCCTGGGCGCCCTGCCTTCCACCAATCCCGCCAAGCGCAAGTTCCTTGAAATCACGGCCTATTACGGCAGCGAAGTGGAGCCGGACGCCCAGGGCCGCTTCGTCATCCCGGGAATCCTCCGGGAAGCCGCCAAGCTGCAAGGCGAGGTGGCCATCCTGGGCCAGATGGACCATCTGGCCATCTGGAGCCGTTCCAACTTCGAGCGCCGCCTGGCCACCGAGCCTCTCACGGCCGAGGACCTGGCCCAGCTTGCGGATCTGGGGATATAGGTGATGACCTCGGCCCCCGTCCACACTCCCGTGCTTCTTTTCGAAGTGCTCGATAACCTCTTGCTGCCCCCGGCGGCGCGGATCCTCGACCTCACCCTGGGGTTGGGCGGACACGCCGAAGCGCTGCTGGCGCGCTGCGACGCGGACTCCCGCTACCTGGGCGTGGACCGGGATCCCGAAGCCCGCCAGGCGGCCAAGGCGCGCCTGGGTTCCGATGCGCGGCTGAACATCCTGGCGTCCAACTACGAGGACGTCTGGACGAATCACGCCTTCGAAGCCTGGCAGGCGCTGCAAGCCCCTGACGGCCTGGACGCCATCCTGATGGATCTGGGCGTATCCACGCTCCAGCTCAAATCGCCCGCTCGCGGTTTCAGTTTCCGCGACGAGGGTCCGTTGGACATGCGCATGGACACCGAAGGTGGTCCCACCGCCCTTCAGTGGATCGCCGAGCAGACCGACGCGACCCTTGCCGATGCCATCTACCAGTTCGGCGAAGAGCGGGCCTCCCGTCCCATCGCCCGGGCCATTTTAAGGGCCTTCCATGAAGGCCGCCTGCACACCACCGCCGACCTGGCCGAAGCCGTCCATTCCGTGCTTCCCATGACCGCGGCGCTCAAGCGCCAGCACCGATCCGACACCGCCACGCGCACCTTCCAGGCCATCCGCATCGCCGTCAACGGCGAGCTGGTGAGGCTGGCGGAATCCATCGAGCGGGCGGTCCAGCACCTCCGCCCCGGCGGGCGCCTTGCGGTCATCAGCTTCCACAGCCTCGAAGACCGCATCGTCAAGCAGACGCTGCGCCGCCTTTCGGGAATCTACGACGGCCCCGGGCGCGAGTCGCCGACGGTGCTGCCGAAGCTCGTGCGCCTGATCCATGCGGGCGGGATCACGCCTTCAGCCACCGAATGCCAGGACAACCCGCCCTCCCGTTCCGCCCGGCTGCGGATCGCCGAACGGCTCCTCCCCTCGACCGAGAACAGCAGCTTGTAATTCGAAAATTTCCACGAGGTTCCCATGAACCACAGCCGCTTCACCCCCCAGACCCGCCAGCCCCAGGGCGTCCGCACCGTCGAAAGCGAGGGCATCCTGCGCATGTTGATGCTCGTGTTCGCGGTGGCCATGCCCTTGGCTTCCATGGTCTACCTGAACCTCCAGAACACGCGGCTCAGCTACGAGATGAGCCATGTGAAGGACCAGATCCAGAAGGCCCAGGAGGACCAGCGGAAACTGATGCTCGAACGCAGCCGCTACCAGCGGGACGAGGAAGTCCAGGGCTTCGCCACGCAGATGGGCCTCCAGCCGCGCAAGCAGAGCTTCATGATCCAGCGCCGCTTCACCACTCAGGACCAGAAGCTGGCCAAATTGCGGCCGGTCAGCTCGGATGAATTCGCATTGCCCCTGAACAAATAGGGGAACAACTTCGCTGCGGAAGCGCGGCGCCAGGCGCGCATGGAGTTCCTCCAACTCCAGGAGGCGGAGTTACGGATGATGGCCCCGCCTCCCTCCTGGCACAGCGCTCCGCAGCGATTCTCGTCCCAGGGCGCCAGGGCCCGGGACTTCCCTTAGGATGATTACTGGCATTCCCGCCTTCAGCCCGGATTCATGGCCCTCCTCGCAACGCTCCTCGGCAACACCCAGCCCCGCCGCCTCCTCGGCCGGCCCGAGGCTCGGGAGCGCGTGGCGTCGCGGTTGCCCTGGGTGCTGGGCGCCATGGCGCTCTGGGCGGCGCTGATCTTCATCCGGCTGATCCATCTCCAGGTCGTCGAACACAAGCGCTACCGGATCCGCGCGGAACACCAGCACACGGTGGAGGTGCCCATCCCGCCGGTGCGGGGGGAACTCCTGGACCGGCGCGGCGAGAGCCTGGCCATCTCCCTGAAATCCGAAAGCCTGTTCTGCACGCCCCAGGCCTTCTACCCGGACTACAGAGTGGAAAAGGGAGAGGAGCGGAGCTGGGGCAATCCCGACGTCAAAGCCGCCAACGAGGTGGCGGTGAAGCTCGCGGGGATCCTCGACATCCCGAAGCGCGTGGTGCTCGAGCGCCTCCTCACGAAGAAGCCATTCGTGTGGATCGAAAGGCAATTGGGCCCATCCAAGGCCGCGGCCGTGCGGGCCCTGGCGGACGATTCCCTGGGCCTGCTGCCCGAAAGCAGCCGCCATTATCCGAGGGGCAGCCTGGCCTGCCAGATCCTGGGGTTCACCAACATCGACGGCAAAGGCCAGCTCGGCATCGAACAGGCCTACGACGAAGAGCTGTCCGGCGTGCAGGGCAGGCTCATCGCGCCTCGCGACGCCAAAGGGCACCTGCTCATCCTCCAGGAAAACTACGCCAAGGTGCCGGTGAACGGGATGAGCATGCAGCTCACCATCGACGCCACCATCCAGCACATCGTGGAGGACGCCCTGGAGGAAGGCGTGCGCCTGAGCCATCCCCAGACCGCCTACGCGGTGGTGGTGGATGCCAACACCGGCGAGATCCTGGCCATGGCTGGCACGCCCACCTTCAATCCCAACCACATCCTCCCCGCCAAATTCATGAACCGGCCCCTGTCGGACTTGAATCCGTCGGAGCGCGCTGAATTGAAAGAGGAACAGGAGCGCCAGAAACTCGCCCGCAAGGTGCATCCCGTGGAGGACGCCTACGAACCGGGGTCCACCATGAAGATCTTCACCGCCTCCATCGCGTTGGAGGAGCGGAAGGTGCACCTGGGCGAGAAGATCGACTGCGGCCCCGGACGGTGGAATTTCGGCAACAACATCAATGTGACGGACACCCACCACCACGGAGTCCTCACCTTCGAGGAGATCCTCACGCAGAGCTCCAACATCGGCGCGGCGAAGCTCGGGTTGCGGGTGGATCCCTCGGACCACTACCGGTACCTGCGGGCCTTCGGATTCGGCGAGCCCACGGGCCTCAATTTCCCCGGCGAGACCGCGGGCCGGCTCATCGCGCCGGACCGCTGGTCGTTCCCCACGCAGATCACCTTCTCCTACGGGTACGGGCTTTCCACGAGCCCGCTGCAGATCCTCATGGCCGGGTGCGCCGTGGCCAACGGCGGCAAGCTCATGCGGCCCTTCCTGGTGAAGGACATCTACAACGACCAGGGCAAGCTGCTGAAGGAAACCAAGCCCCTGATGCGCAAGCAGGTCATCAGCGAGGAAACCTCCGCCCTCATGCGCGAAGTGCTGAAGGGCGTCATCACCAACGGTACCGGCAAGAAGGCGAAACTCGAGGGTGTCGAGGCCATCGGCAAGACCGGCACCGCCCGGAAGCTCATCAATGGGGAATACGATCCGCGCCGCCACTACGCATCCTTCATGGGTTTCTTCCCGGCGGACAAACCCCAGTACGGAATGATCTTCATGCTGGACGATCCCCAGGGGGATGTCACCGGCGGCGACGTGGCGGCGCCCCTGTTCAAGAAGATCGGCGACGCCATCTGGCGCTACCGCCAGAACGCCAGCTCGGCCGACCAGACGCCGGACCTGAAACTTTCCCTCCGGGATTGGCCCAGCAGCGAGAGCGACGAGGCCGTGGTCCACGTGGAGCGGGGCCGGGTGCCTGAGCTGAAAGGCCTGGCTTTGAAGACCGCCATCCAGCGCATCGTCATGAGCGGCGGCGTTCCGGAGGTGGAAGGCCGCCCCAGCGGCGACATGGCCACGCGGGTCCTCAGCCAGAGCCCCGAGCCCGGCGCGGCCCTAGACGCGAAAACGGTCGTCAGGATCCGTGTCGGAGAACAATAGCCATGCGGTTCGATGAGTTGATTGCGGGTCTCGATGTCGCGGATGCGGCAGGACCGCTGGGCATCGAGATCAGCGGCATCACCAGCGACAGCCGCGAGATCCGTCCCGGATGGGCCTTCGCGGCCCTCCGCGGCCTGAAAGCGGATGGTGCCTCGTTCATCCCCCAGGTGGTCGCGGCAGGCGCCGTGGCCGTGCTCAGCGAGTCTCCGGCGGCAGTTCCCGGCCAGGTGGCCTTCGGGCGGATGCTGGGCGGACGCTGGACCATGGCGGCCCTTGCGAAGCGGTTCTTCGGGGACCCCGATGAGCTGCTCGCGCTTATCGGGGTCACGGGCACCAACGGCAAGACCACCACCACGGTCCTGATCCGCCAACTGCTGCGCGGAGCCGGAATCGGCTGCGGGCTCATCGGCACGGTGATGAATGCGGCAGGCGATCTGGAAGCAGAAGCCGTGCGCACGACTCCCGAAAGCACCGATTTCTACCGCTGGCTGCGGCGTTCCGCGGACGCCGGCGATCGCGCAGCGGCGGTGGAGGTGAGCAGCCATGCGCTCATGCTCGGCCGGGTGGCCGGGGCGCGCTTCAAGGTGGGCGTCTTCACAAATCTCACCCAGGACCACCTGGATTTCCATGGGGACATGGAGAGCTATCTAAAAGCAAAATGGCGCCTGTTCCGGCAGAGTGAAAAAAGATTGGTCAATGTGGATGATCCCTACGGACGCCGTGAATTGGCAACCTTCGACGCGACCTCCTTCGCCATCGACCGGCCCGCCTGCTACCGGGCTTCGAACCTTGAGCTGGGACCCACGGGAACGCGTTTCACGCTGCACTCGGCCAAGGGGAGCTGGCCCATCGAAAGTCCGCTGCTGGGCCGCTTCAATGCCTACAATCTACTGGCGGCCCTGGCCGCCATCGCCGAAGCGGGATTCGGCCTGGAGGCCATCCTGCCGGCCATATCCACGATCGCCGGCGCCCCCGGGCGCATCGAGCGGATCGATTGCGGCCAGCCCTTCGGTGTGATGGTGGATTACGCGCACACCCCCGATGCCCTGGAAAAATTGTTGGCGGAAGGCCGGCGCATGCTGCCCCCGGGCGGCCGGCTCCATGTGCTCTTCGGCTGCGGCGGAGAGCGCGACCGCACCAAGCGGCCCATCATGGCCGCGGCCGTGGCGGCGGGCGCCGATGTCATCTGGCACACCAGCGACAATCCTAGGGCCGAGGATCCCGAGCTCATCCTGGATGACGCGATGCCGGGCGTTCCCGAGGCGATCCGGACCGACCGGAACCGCTACCACCGCAACGCCGACCGCGCGGAATCCGTGCGCGAGGCCCTGTCGGCCTGCCGCCCCGGCGACCTGCTCCTGCTCGCGGGGAAAGGCCATGAGCCCTACCAGGAGATCCAAGGCGTGAAACATCCCTACAGCGACCGCAACGCCGTGGAGGCGGTCCTGAAAACCCTGTAGGCGGAGATGGAAGCCATCGGTCCGGAAGCCGCCGGGCGTTTTCCCGGATAAAAAAAATCCCCGGCCGGGCCGGGGATTTTTCGAAAGCGGAATTCCTATTCGACCGAGATGGGCAGCTCCGTGGTGTAGTCCAGCGGCGTGATATCCGGCTCTTCGAAGGCGATGCGGCTTTCCTCGACTTCGCGCACGGCCACCTGCGCCCAGAAGCTGGCGAGTTTCGGGGCGTCCTGGGCATGGCCCTGCTTGGTCATGGGCACGATCACCTCGACCTTGGGATAGGCCCCGCGCTGCAGCTGGTCGCAGCGCTTGCCGGCCACGGACACGAAGCGGTACTTGTTGCCGATCTCAGCCGGAACTTTAACGATGGTGCGGACCATGGACGTCTCCTGAACCCCCAAGTGTACCGGAGGAAGGGCCGGGAAGCCATACAGAATAAGCAGAAGGGGCGCGGCGGGCCGGCATGGCTGGATGGGCGATCCATCCGGCGGTTTTCCAATTGCATTCCCGAGGCCGCTGGGCCGCCGCCCAGGAATATTTTTTCATCCTGATGGCAGGAAGGGCCCTTAAGCTGATCCTCCAATGGAGGTTCCATGGAACGCGGTCACCTATGGCGGTCTTGCTTCAAGCTCAATCTGCGCATGCTGGAGATGAACTCCGGCGGCCTCACGGACGAGATGGCCGGCCATCGCCCGGCGGATGGGGTGTCGAGTCCGGCCTGGATCATGGGGCATCTGGTCTACAGCCGCCGCAGCCTGATCACGCGGCTGGGGGGAACCGTCCCCGATGAACCCGTCTGGAAAGAAAACTACGCGCGCGGCGGCAGCGGCGAAGCCTCCCATCTGGGATACGCGGCCCTTTGTGCGGCCTTCAACGCCACCGATGAGAGCATCAAGGGCGCCTGCCAGGGCGTGCCGGATTGGGACCTGCCCACGGCGAATCCCTTCTCGGGCACCGAGCAGCCTTTGGAACAGCTTGTGGCCTTCCTCTACATGCATGAGTGCTACCACCTGGGGCAGATCGGGTTGATGCGGAAGCTGTACGGATTGAAGGGAGCGATCTGAGCAGGAATTTCGATTGGTGATTTTCGATGGACGATGGACGATGGACCTCCGGGGGCGGACCCCGGAACCCTGGACCCATCCATGAAAATCCTGCTCGGCATCACCGGTGGCATCGCGGCCTACAAGGCGGCGGACTTGGCGCGGCTGCTCACGAACCGGGGCCATATCGTGCGCTGCGTGCTCACCGAAGCGGGAGCGAGGTTCATCACGCCCCTGACCTTGGCCTCGCTGACAGGCGAGCCCTGCTACGGCGCCAATCCCGATCACCATGAATGGCGGCCCAGCCCGAGCGTCGAGCACATCGAGCTGGCGCGCTGGGCGGATGTGGTGGCCGTGGCGCCGGCCACCGCCAATATGCTCGGCCAGACCGCAAACGGTTTAGCTGGCGACCTCCTTTCGACGCTATTGCTGGCCACCAAGGCGCCGGTCCTCTGGGCACCGGCCATGAACACGGCCATGTGGGAGCACCCGGCGGTGCAGGCCAACCTCGAGCACTTGAAGTCCTTCGGCCATACGGTGGTGGAACCCGCTGAAGGCATGCTGGCCTGCGGCGAAGCCGGCGCCGGCAAGCTGGCGGACATCGAGCGCATCGCCGACGCCATCCGCGCCGTGGGCAGCGGCCGCCTGCCTCAGCTCCAGGGAAAGAAGGTCCTGGTGACCGCGGGCCCCACCCGCGAAGACCTGGATCCCGTGCGGCTCCTGACCAACCGGAGCACCGGGGAGATGGGCATCGAGATCGCCCGCGCCATGAGGGATGCGGGTGCGGAGGTCCACCTGGTGCTGGGGGGTGACCTGGCCGCGCCTTATGGAATCGACACGGCGCGCGTGCGGACCGCGGAGGCCATGATGGCCGCCTGCGCCAAGCGCTGGCCGGACATGGATGGCTGCATCGCCGCCGCCGCCGTGGCCGATCAGCGGCCCCAAGAAGTTGCGCCCGAAAAAGTGAAGAAGGGCGATGGCCCGGAAACCTTGATGCTGGTCCGGACCGAAGACATCCTGCTGAATCTCGGAATGCAGAAAAGGCCGGGACCGCGGGGCCAATGGCTCTTGGGCTTCGCCGCCGAAAGCGAACGCCACGTCGAAAACGCATCGGCCAAGCTGGCCAAGAAAAAACTCGATGCGGTGTTCGTCAATGACATTTCCACAGGCAAGGCCTTCGGCCACCAGGACAATACCCTGACTCCGGTGACCCCTGAAGGCCCGCAAGCCCCGTTGGGCCCGCTTCCGAAGGACCGACTGGCCCTTGCGCTGGTGGCCTGGTGGGCCGAGCGGCTGGATTCCAAATTCCGTATGGGAAATGGGCTATGAGCTATCAGCCATGAGCCATCAGGTCAAAGCTCATAGCTCGTAGTCACAAATACCGCTCTTTCAGAACGCCCACGTGGTGCCTCAGGTGCCCGGCCATGACAGCCGCCGCGGCCCGCACGCTCATGGCATGGCCATTGGCGGTGCCGCGGATCTCCAGCATCTCCGGCGTCATGCCGCGGAACATCCAGAGGTTGGACTGGCGGGTGAGCCGGAACTCCTCCAGCAGATCCTCCAGGCGGCAGCGGTCGTGGGCCGATGCCGCCACGAATTCGTTTTCATCGAAGCCGGGCAGATTCGTCGCATCCTTCCGCGAGAACCGCAGGGCGCGGTAGGCGAACACCCGCTCCGCATCGATGAGGTGCCCCGCCACTTCGCGGATGCTCCATTTGTCCGGGGCGTAGCGGTGGCCCGCCTGGTGGTCGGGTACGGATCCGAGCAACGCCAGTTCATCCAGATTGGATTCCAGGGCCTCGAGCACATTCAGCTCGGGCACTTTGGCGATGTAGCCCGCGTAGGACGATGCGTACTCGTCGGGCTGGGGAAGGGCGATCATGGATAGAGGCATGGTGGTTCTCCGAGATTGTCGATTATCGATTTTTCATGGGCGATTGAAACACGGAACCGACGATGGTGATGGACTCTCGACTCTCGACTCTCAACCCTCGACTCTAAACTCTCAACTCTCGACCCTCGACTCTCAACTCTCAACTCCGCACTCACCCCCCCTTCACAACGCCGGATCCAGCCAAACCAGCGTGTCAGAGGGTGGGCCGGCCACATCGCCCACCCGGACGGCCACCACCACCATCCAGCCTTGGGGGCGGATGAGGTCGGACATGTCGATGCGCATCCGTTTGCCGGGGGCCGGCAGATTGGGGCGGCGGCGCTCCACCACCACTTCGCCCTTGGCGACGATCTCGCGGGGGCCCGGTTTCACGGTGCCCAAAGGCACGTAGAAGATCCGCAGCATCTCCAGGCCCACCAGGGACTCGCCGCGGGCATCGCGGGCCGGCAGCACCACATCCAGCTGCCTCAGGGCCGCCCATTGCGCCGCGGGCGCCTGGGGCTCGGCCCGGGGGCGCGGAATGGGATCCCCCTTGCGGCCGCAGGCGCCGGAGGAAAGTGCAAGCAGGAAAGCCAAGCCCGCGTTTGCTAGTCTGGGGGTTCGCATCTCTTCGATGATGCCGGAAATTCGGAGTTTGACGATGCCAGTGACCAAAGTATTGATCGCGAACCGGGGCGAAATTGCGTGCCGGGTCATCCGCACTTGTCGCGAGATGCGAGGTCCCCTCCGCGACCCGCGAAGCGGGAGCGGGAGCGAAGCGATCGGGGACCGGTATCTCGCCAAGCGCGTAGCCACAGCCATGGACCACAGGAAATAGCTCAAAGGAATACATATGCCAGTGACCAAAGTATTAATCGCGAACCGGGGCGAAATTGCGTGCCGGGTCATCCGCACTTGTCGTGAGATGGGCATCCCGACGGTGGCCGTCTATTCAGAGGTGGACCGGGGCGCCTTGCATGTGCGCATGGCGGACGAAGCCTACTGCATCGGGCCGGCTCCGGCCCGGGAGTCCTACCTTGTGGTTGAGAAGATCCTGGAAGCGGCGAAAAAATCCGGCGCGGACGCCATCCATCCGGGCTACGGATTCCTGAGCGAGAACGCCGAGGCCGCCAAGCTGTTCGAAGCGAACGGCATCACCTTCATCGGGCCGCGGCCCGAGTCCATCGTCCGCATGGGTTCGAAGACCGAGGCGCGGATCGTGGCCATCAAGGCTGGATGTCCCGTGGTGCCGGGCATCCAGGAAACCATGAGCGACGAAGACCTGCTGGTGGAAGCCGAGAAGATGGGCTTCCCCGTGATGCTGAAGGCCGCCATGGGCGGCGGCGGCAAGGGCATGCGCCTGGTGAAGAACGCCGAGGAATTGAAGACCGGGCTGCCCCGCGCCCGGGGCGAGGCGCTTTCTTCCTTCGGCGATGACAGCGTCTATATCGAGAAAGCCATCCAGCAGCCCCGGCACATCGAGATCCAGATCTTCGGCGACCAGCACGGCAACTACGTTTACTTGTGGGAACGCGAGTGCTCGGTGCAGCGGCGCCACCAGAAGGTCATCGAAGAGGCCCCCAGCCCCCACGTCACGCCGGAGATGCGCGCGGCCATGGGCGAGGCGGCGCTGAAGGTGGCGCGGGCCGTGAATTACGTGGGCGCGGGCACCGTGGAATTCCTGGCGGACGCGGACCGCAATTTCTACTTCCTGGAGATGAACACACGCCTCCAGGTGGAGCACTGCGTCACCGAATGGATCACGGGCCAGGACCTGGTGAAGTGGCAGATCCTCGTGGCTCGCGGCGAAAAATTGCCACTGGCCCAAAGCGAAATCAAACTCAATGGCTGGGCGATGGAATGCCGCATCTACGCCGAGGACCCGGACAAGAACTTCATGCCGAGCCCCGGCAGGATCAGCTTCCTGCGGACCCCCGCGGGCCCCAACGTGCGCGACGACAGCGGCGTCTGCGAGGGCAGCGAAGTGTCCATGTTCTACGACCCCATGATCTCGAAGCTGAGCACCTGGGGCCCCACGCGCCTCGAAGCCGTCGACAAGATGCGCGCCGCGCTCGGCGAATACCGCATCGGCGGCATCCGCAGCAACGTGGCCTTCCATGAAGTGCTCATGGAGCACGAACCCTTCCGCAGCGGCGCGCTGCACACGGGCATGCTGGACAAACCCTTCTGGAAGAAGAAGGAAGCCGGCCCCAACCTGAAATTCGCCGTGGCCGCCGCCCTGGTCGCGGAGCTGGACAACGAAGAACGGCGGGCCTCCCAGCCCGCGGGTTCAAGCGAAGGCAGGCCTGATGCATGGAAGCATTGGGGAAAGTTCAACAGGTCGCCTTTGAACCACCGAGACGCTAAGAAACCACAAAGGCAAAAAGATGAACCACAAAGTCACAAAGACACAAAGAAATGCTCTTTTTACTCAAGGTTTTGTGTCTTTGTGTTTGTGTCTGACAACCTTTATTAATTTGTGGTCCTTTAAGCTTTTGTTGTTCCTCTCAAGACTTGGTTAGGTCCTTTACTTCTTGGTGGTCGAATGAATTTAAATTATTTAAAATTTTTTCAAATATTATTTCCACCCTTCCCCAACCCGGTTTGGGGCGCCGGCCGCGGGGGGGGGCCCCCCCCAAACAATCCCGGGGGGTTGAAATTCGTTTTTCAACCCCCCCCACATAGCCGGAGAAACTCATGAAACGCACACTTCTCATTGGTAAAGAAACCCACGATGTCGAGATCCTTCGCCAGGATGGCGTGACGACACTTGTCTGGGACGGCACGGCCCAGGCCGTGGACATCCTGGAGATGGAGCCCGGAAGCTGGTCGGTGATCATGGACGGCCGATCCGTGGACGTGCGCCTGGATGCGATGAAGCAGGCCGATCCCGATGTCCAGGGCTTCCGCGCGACACTCTTCGACGCCCCCTACGAGTTTGCGCTGCAGGACCCGCGCAAGGCCCTCCTGGCGGCGGCCGGCGGCGCCGCATCCTCCGGCGGCACCCTCACGGCTCCCATGCCCGGCAAGGTCGTGAAGCTCCTGGTCAAAGAGGGCGACACCGTCATCGAAGCCCAGCCCCTTCTCATCATGGAGGCCATGAAAATGCAGAATGAGTTGAGAGCGACTTCAGCGGGAAGAGTTTCCAAAATCACGGTACAAGAGGGCGCCACCGTGGAGACGGGTGGAACCCTCATGATCCTCGTGGCGCCCGAAGGGAATTAGCGGGCGGCCTCGCGCATCGCGAAGCGATACCGAAAGGATGCAGAATGAGCCACGGTCCTGCCTGTGGCTAATCGACTTCCGACTTCTACTTTCCGCCAAGGATTTTCGGAATGCGGTAGGAGCCTGTGAGCGTCATGTAGACCGAGCTGGAATGCAGGAAGCCATTGGCGCCGGTGCTTCCCAGGCTGATGTAGTTCACGGCGCACTCGAAGGCGAAATTCCGGTTGAAGGCGTAGCCCATGCCCAACCGGACGCCAGGCCTGGCGCTCTGGCTGCGCTCCTCATAGGCGCCCGGATCCGGATAATTGGGGGGCGCCACCTGGATGCGGCCCTTGACGTTGTTCAAGCTCAGGCCGGCGCTGCCATAGACGGTTTCCGCCCCCTTCCTTGAAAAGGTATGGATCCAATCCGCGCCGAGCTGGAGATTGCTGAAGGGCTCATCCACGGCGATGCGCAGGGCCGCGCGGATGGCACCGGGCCCTTTCGGAAACACCAAGGCCCCCTCGATCGCCAAGGGAAATTTGGTCACCACGCCTGCCTCGCCGGAGGTGTCGCGCAGGCTCTTCCAGTCGCGGTCCAGGCTGGTGGCCAGACCCGCGTCCAGATGCAGGTCCGCCTCTTGTGCCTGCATGGGGAGCACGGCTGCAATGGAGATGATTAGGCAGCGGATGGCATTCATAGTTTGTCCAATCCTTCGATTCCGATTACGGGGGACCAGGGCAGTAGTTCGTACTGGGCCAGGCGGGCCTTGGTGAATGGATCCTCGTCGCGGATGCGGTCCAGGGAGGCATGGACCGAATCATCCGGAACCCTGAGCAGCAGCGCTCCGCCGCTTCTGGGATCCAGCGGTCCGGAGGCCAGCAGCAGGCCCCTGTCCTGCAGCGTCCGCAGGTAGGCCCGGTGCTCGTCCAGGACCGTCAATACTTCGTCCAGGGGCTTCCGGTATCGGACGATGGCGAGGGCATACATCGGCGCTCCAAAGGGTTGTCTGCACAGCTAACCATGGATCCGACCGGACCTGAAGGGGCCCTCTCCAGCGCATCGGCGCAAGGGCGGAAAAATATCGGTTTTATGGTGAACGAGGCTAAGCTCGTCCTGAATCCTCCCAACCCTTTTCCAACCATGCGCGACTCCTTTGATCCCTTTGCATCGCTGCTCCGCCGCTTGGCGTGCCTGGCGGCGGCGCTGGGGATCGGCCTGGCGCTTCCTGCGCAGCCCCTGGCCTTCAGGCATTTCGACGGCCGCGACGGCCTGCCTCAGAGCCAGGTGCGGGCGCTGCTGGAGGACCGAAGGGGATTCCTGTGGGTGGGGACCCAGGGCGGCGTGGCGCGGCTGGGAGCCTCCGGTTTCAAGAGCTTCGGCCTGGCCCAGGGCCTTGGCGTCGGCCAGGTGACCGCCCTGTTGGAGGACCGGGAAGGGGCCATCTGGGTCGCCCAGGTCGACGCCACCCTGGCGCGGATCCGGGGCAGCCAGGTGCAGTCCTTCGGCCCAGCCGAAGGCTTTCCAGCCATGAATTCCTATTGTCTGGCCGAGGATGGCGCCGGGGGCATGCTGGTGGGAACCCGAGGCGGGCTCTACCACTGGAATGGCAGCGCGTTCCAGCAGGTGGCTCTGGGTGCGTGGCCCAAAGAACCCATCTACGGGATCGCCCAGGCCCAGGGCGGGTTCTGGCTGAGCACGCGCAAGGGCAGGGTGGGCTTCTGGGATGGCCATCGGTTGATCGAGGAAACCCTTCCCAAAGAAGTCGCTGCGCGGGAGGTCTGGAAGATCGTGCTGGACCCGAAGGGCAGGCCCTGCGTGCTCACGCGCCCCGGCCTCTTCAGGAAAGAAGACGGCGCCTGGGTGCCGATCCCCTTGAAGGGTTACGACGGAGTCCCCAAACTCCAGGATTTCAGTTTCGACCGGGATGGTTCCCTGGTGGTGGGGCTCGGCGACGATGGGTTGTGGACCCAGTCTCCCGGCGGAGCCAACCGCTGGTGGACCATGAAGGACGGCCTGCCGGAGGAGCACATCAACCTGGCCTACCGGGACCACCAGGGCATCCTCTGGATCGGCTCCGACGGCGCCGGGCTGTATGCCCTCGCGGTGCCGGGACTCCACGGCATCAAAACGCAGGTGCCCTTCGAACTGGGCGCAGTGCTGGCCATCGAACCGCTGCCTGGCATCGGCACCTTCCTGGGCACCAGCCGCGGCCTCTACCTCTGGACGGAAGGCAAAGGCCTCACGGCCCGGTGGACCATCAAGGAAGGGCTGCCTTCCAACGAGATCTGGAGCCTCTATCCGGATGGCAGCGGCGGACTTTGGCTGGGCAGCGCCAAGGGCATGGGGCGCTGGAAAAATGCCCGGGTGCAGCCTGGGAAGATCCTCGGGGATGCGCGCGTCTTCCAGGTCCTGGCCTGGCGCGGCATGCTCATGGTCGGCACCGACCGCGGGCTCGTGGAAATGGACCTCTCGGGCCGGGTGGAACGCACCATCGAGATGCCCCGGGAGGCCGGGGTCAATGACGCCTACGTGCTGGCCAAAGATGGCGACAGCGTCCTGGTGGGGTGTTCCAAGGGACTGTACCGGTTCGACGGCCAGCGCCTGGTCCGGGCCTTCCCGAAAACCCCCTTCGACAATGTCAGCGTGCTCACCATGCACCGGAACACCCGGGGTTCGCTGCTGGTGGGAACCGTGCAGGGGCTCTATACGCATGAAGATGGACGCTGGACGCGCATGGGCATCGAAGAAGGCCTCCCGGACGCGAACATCTATTTCGTCGGCGACGGAGGCCAGGGACGGGTCGCCATCGGCCACGGCAAAGGCGTGACCCTGCTCGAGGGCGACGGCCGCCTGCTCCACTTGAATCAATCCGTCGGCCTGCTCTCCGATGAAACGAACCAGGGGTCGGTGCGCCTCGATGAAAAGGGCCGCCTCTGGTTCGGCATGATCAACGGGGTGTGCATCCTGGACACCCGGGAACCGCTGCGCCTGCCCGGAATGCCCACGCCCCAGGTGCTGGAAGCGGCCTGGCCGGGGGCGCGCGCCCACCTGCCGGCCCAGCTAGAACTTCCGCCCCGGCGGGAGTTCATCGAATTCAATTTCGAGCTGGGAATGCCCATCTTCGACCATCCGCCCATCTATGAAGTCCATCTCGAAGGACTGTCCCAGGAGTGGCAGCGGATCAGCGAAGGCAACACCGTGCGCTACGAACACCTGCCGGCGGGTTCCTATCAGTTCCGCGTGCGGACCAGCCAGGACGGCAGTCATTGGCTGGAGGGACCTCCGGTTTCGCTGAAGGTCCGGCCCACCTGGGTGGAACATCCCCTCGGCCGCCTGGCGCTGGTCCTTCTGGGCCTCGCCGGGGTGGGGGCTTTCATCCACTGGCGGACCCTCCGCCTCCGCCGCGTGGCGAGGATGCTCGAATTTCAGGTGGGAGAGCGCACGCGGTCCCTGAACCAGCGGAACCAGGAACTCGAGGCCGCCCATGAGCAGGTCAAGCAGATCCTGGAGTCGAAGGTGGTGTTCACGCGCATGGTGGTGCACGACCTGCGCTCGCCCATCACGACCATCAACCTGCTCGCGGACCAGATGGGGATCGAGGCGCAGGACCGGGGCGAGAGCCCGCCGGCCCAGCTTGAAATCATCGCCAAGGAGGCGGAGCGCCTGGATGGGCTGCTGCGGCGGCTTCTGGACCAGTCCCGCAGCGAGGCCGTGGACCAGACGCTGCACATGGTCCGCGCCTTCCCCCACACGCTCCTGGAGGGGATGGAAGACGCCCTGCGGTTGAAGGCAGAATGGGCCGGGCTGCATTTTTCATGGGAAGTCGGCCCGGCCGAAGGCCAGGTGCTGGCGGATGCCCTGGCCATTCAGCAGGTCCTCCTCAATCTGTTCGGCAACGCCCTCAAGGTGACGGCCCCGGGGGGCAGCGTGGGCGTGAGGTCCAGCGTTAAGGGGGAACGCTGGGTCCTGGAAATCTGGGACACGGGCCGGGGGTTCGATGCGGGGGAGATGGAACGGCTGTTCCAGCCCTTCACCCAGGTGGAGATCGGCGACATCGGCAAGGGCTGGGGCCTGGGCCTGAGCATCGTGAAGAGCCTGGTGGACGCCCACGGCGCGAACATCGCGGTGGAAAGCCGGCCCGGCCACGGCAGCACCTTCCGCATCGCCTTCGTGCTGCTGGCGTGAAGGCCGGTAGGAGCAGCTGGGCAACAGATCCCCGCGAAGGGCCGCGAAGAACAAAGCAAAAGGGCCGCGAAAAACATTTTGCCACACCGGTTCATCGCCTCGGGGGGGCTCATCAAGGGGCAGTGGCCCGCGGGCGCTGCGTGCCCCCGCGAGGCGATTCCGGGCCGGAATGAAGCACTGTGGAACTCGGGGCTTCCGGTGCGATTCGTGTGGGTTTTTCTTTTCGGGAATCGGCCGGGCCGATACCCGAGACACACAGATTTTTCGCGGCCCTTCCCCTGAGCGCAGCGATTTCGCGGCCCTTCGCGGGTATTCCCTGGGAGCCAGGTGGGCCAGCTCAACCTCGCGTGATGCGCGTGCCCACGGTTTCCGGGTCTTCATGCTTCAGGGCTTCGGCGGTGGTGATGAGGACCTCGTGTCCGCCGGCCTCGATGAAGGACAGCGCGCTTTCGATCTTGGGGCCCATGGAGCCCGCTGGGAATTGGCCGTCCGCGAGGTGGGCCCTGGCCTCCGCCGCGGTCATGCGGTCCACCCAGCGCTGGGCGGGCTTCCCGAAATCCAGCGCCACCTTCGCGACGCCCGTGAGGATGATGTAAAGCTCCGCGCCGAGGTTGGCCGCCAGCAACGCGCTCAGGCGGTCCTTGTCGATGACGGCTTCCACGCCCACCAGCAGTCCTGACGCGTCGCGGATCACCGGGATGCCGCCGCCGCCGCCGGCGATGACGCAGTGCCCGTGCTCCAGCAGGTCCTTGATGGCGGCCAGCTGCACGATCTCGATGGGGCTGGGGGAAGGCACCACCTTGCGCCAGCCGCGGCCGCTGTCCTCCTTCATCTTCCATTTCTTCTGCCGCATGAGTTCCAGCGCGCGGAACTCCGGGTAGAAGGGGCCGATGGGCTTGGTCGGATTCTCGAAGCCGGGATCGGACTTGTCCACGACCACTTCCGTGAGGATCGTGGCCACGGGCGCGTCCAGTTTTTCAAAATGGAGGCGGTTCATGAGCATGCGTTCGAGCATGTAGCCCATGGATCCTTGGGTCATGCCCACGGCGATATCCAGGTTGTAGGGCGGTATCTGGTTGGAGGCGGATTCCTGCTGGATGAGCAGGTTGCCAACCTGCGGTCCGTTGCCATGCACCACGCAAAGCGAGTAGCCCTGGGCCACCACGCGGGCCAGCATCTCCGCGCAGTCCCGCGCGTTCTCCAATTGCTCTTCCTGCAGGCCTCGCTCGTCTTCTTTCAGCAAGGCGTTTCCGCCGATGGCGAGCAGGGCTATTTTTCTGGACGCAGAGGACATGTGGGGCTTTCGGCAAAAACAAAAAGTTTATCGTATAGACTGGTGCTTTCCCAGGTTTCTTGAGCTTGAACTCCGACTCGCAAAATACCGCCAACACGAACGTGCGGGCGTGATGCTCGATACGGCGCGGCCCATCGAGACGCCGGAGGGCATCACCCTGGATCTGCGGATCGCGGGGCCGGTGGCGCGGGCGCAGGCCTGGCTGGTGGATGTGCTCATCCGCGCGGTCGCCTACCTGGTGCTCGGCATCGGTTTTTCTTTTCTGGGCCGGGCGGGCATGGGCCTGTTCTTCATCTGCCTGTTCCTGGTGGAGTGGTTCTACCCGGTCTTCTGCGAAGTGTTCTGGAGCGGCCAGACACCGGGAAAGAAAGCCGCCGGGCTGCGGGTGCTGCTGGACGACGGCAGTCCGGTCACCTGGTCCGCCAGCCTGGCCCGGAATCTGCTGCTGACTGTGGATTTCCTGCCCTTCCTCTATGGCTTCGGATTGATTTCGATGCTGCTGTCCCGGGACTTCAAGCGCCTGGGCGATCTGGCCGCGGGCACCGTGGTGGTGCACGTGCGCAAGGGGAGCCCGCGGTTGCGCCATTTCGATGTGGAATCTTTGCCGCCCCCCTGCCCGCTGAGCCTCGAGGATCAACGGGCCATCATCGCCTTCGGGGAACGGGCAGGCACCTTCAGCCCCCAGAGGGCCGAAGAGCTGGCGACCCTCGCGGAGCCGCTGACCGGGTTCCAGGGCGCCGAAGGCGTGAAGCGGCTGGCGGGCATGGCGCGGGCCCTGGTGGGGCGGTGAGCGGATGAAACAGGAAGCTTTCATCGCGCAGCACCAGCTCCAATGGGAAACCCTGGAGCGTTGGCTGGACGCGGGCGGCAAAAAGGGGGACGGCCCTGCCGCCGCGCCCATTCCGCCCGACGATATCCCGCGCTTGTACCGCCAGGTCTGCAACCATCTCGCCCTGGCCCGCGAACGCCAGTACAGCGCGCTGCTGATGGACCGGCTCAACGGACTCGTGCTCCGGGCCCATCAGCGGCTGCACGGCGCCCGCGCGGGTCTGTCCATGGACGGCCTCAACTACATCCGCAGCGGATTTCCCAGGGCCATTCGGGCGGAATGGCGGCTGGTGGCGCTTTCGGCTCTGCTGATGCTCGGCCCCTACGGCGCCATGATGGCCGCGGTGCGGCTGAAACCCGATGCGGCGTTCCTGATGATGGCGCCGTCGCAATTGGCGCAGTTCGAGGCGATGTACAGCCCTGGCAATAGGGCCCTGGGCCCGGCGCGGGAAGCCGACACCGATGTCGCCATGTTCGGGTTCTACATCCGCAACAACATCGGATTGGATTTCCAGTGCTTCGCCACGGGGCTGCTGCTGGGCCTCGGTTCCATCTTCTTCCTGGTCTACAACGGCCTCATGTTCGGCACCGTGGAAGGACATCTCGTGAATGCCGGGCTCGCCCACACCTTTTACGGATTCGTGGTCGGCCATAGCGCCCTGGAACTCACGGCGGCGATCTTCGCGGGGGCCGCTGGGTTGAAGATCGGCTTCGCCTGGCTGGCCCCCGGACGCAGGCCGCGCCTGGAGTCCTTGAAAGAGGCCGCCCGCAAGGCGGTCCGCATCATGTATGGAACGGCGGCCATGACCCTCATGGCGGCCTTCGTTGAGGCCTTCTGGTCCTCCCAGGTGGATGTGCCCTTCGGCCTGAAGCTGGCCTTCGGCGGCGCAATGGCGGCCCTGCTGCTGGCTTATTTCCTGCTGGCGGGCCGCGGCCCCGGTGATGTCCATGCGGGTTGAGGACCTGCAGGTCGTCGTGCGCCCGCGCCCGCCCCTGGAGGCAGTGGATCTGGGATTTCTCCTGCTGAAGAAACACGCCCGGGCCGTGTTCCTTCCGTGGTTCCTGGCGCTGGCTCCCCTGGCGGCGCTGCTGCTGGCGCTCTTCTGGAAACACCCGGGCTGGGCCTTCCTCGCGCTGTGGTGGTTGAAGCCTGCGCTGGACCGCCTGCCGCTGTTTGTGCTGTCCCAAGCCACCTTCGGCCAGGTGCCCGGGCCCATGGAAACGTTGAAACGTTTTTTCGGCGGGCCGCGGACCGGCCTGATCGCCAGCTTGACCTGGCGGAGGTTCGCGCCTGGCCGCGCCATGTCGCTTCCGCTCTGGCAGCTCGAGGGATTGAAGCGGGCCGCCTGGCGGCGCCGCTGGTCCGTCATGGCCAGGCATGGGGGCGGCTCGGCGGCGATGCTCATGCTGGCCTGCCTGCATTTCGACCTGATCCTGCAGATGGCCTTTCTGGGCCTAGTGGCGATGCTCGTGCCGAATTCCAGCGATTGGAATTTCTTCGATTGGCTGTTCAACCAGGGCGGTTCCGGCCCTGCCCCCGGCCGCCTGCTCTTCGTCGCGGCCTTCGCCGGCACGGGCATCATCGAGCCGTTCTATGTGGCAGGCGGTTTCGGCCTCTACCTGGTGCGGCGGGCCGAACTGGAAGGCTGGGACATCGAGCTGGCATTCCGGGCGCTGGCCCAACGCATCTCCAAGGCCGGGGTCCGCGCGGTCCTCCAGGCGGCGCTGGTTTTCACGCTGGCATCCGGGACCCTCATCGCCGACGGCCAGCCGAAACCGCCGCCAGCCACGGCGGCCCAGGGCCTCCTGGAACCGACCGAGCCCACGCCCGGGATGCGGCCGGAGAGCCAGGCCAAGCGGCAGATTGCGGAGATCATGCAGCGCAAGGAATTCGGGGAGGCAAAGGAGATCAAGGTCCCCCAATGGCTGTTCAAGAAAGACGACCCCAAAGAAAAACGGCCGAAATTCGATTTCGGGTGGATCAAATGGCTCGGCGAAAGCCTGGCGCCCTTCCTCAAAGGCATCTTCATCGCCCTGTTGTTTGCGGCCGTGGCCTGGGTTCTCTGGCATTTCCGATCGGCCATCGGGCGGGCTTTCCGGCAGAAAAAAGCATTGCAGCCCCCTGACGCGCTCTTCGGCCTGGATATGAGGCCGGAAAACCTGCCGGAGGATGTGCCGGCCGCTTCATGGAGCCTGTGGCGGGAGGGACGGCGGCGCGAAGCGCTGGCCTTGCTGTACCGGGGCGCTCTCGTCGCCCTGGTCCATACCCACCTGGTGGAGCTCGGAATCGGCTCCACCGAGGGCGACTGCCTGCGGGCGGCCGGCGATGTGCTCGGCAAGGGCGGCCAGGCCTATTTCGGCGCCCTCACGAAAGCCTGGCTGCTCACCGCCTACCGCCACACGCCGCCGGAGGATGGACTGGCGCAGCGGCTCTGCGCTGATTGGCGGGAGCATTTCCAGCGGGGCGGACCATGAAGCGCGGCCTTGCCATCGCGCTGCTGCTGGCGCTGCTGGGCGCAGGCATCTGGGCTGCGCTCCATTTCACCACTTGGCGCACGGAAAAAATCCATACCCGGTTCGAACCCGAAGCCCTCCGCAACCCCATGCTCGCCGCGCAGCTATTGCTCGAAAAAAACGGCCGCGCCGCGAGCTTCCACGAGGGGCTGCCGGCCGATACAGAGCACTTGGACCCGGCCGGAACATTGCTGATGCTGGATCGCGGCCATGGCTTCAGCCCCCAGCAGGCGCGGCGGCTGGGCGCATTCGTGGAACAGGGCGGCCTGCTGATTCTCGAGGCCGATGAAGCCTCCGCCAGCGCTGCCCGCCAGCGCGTGATCCAGGAAAAAGAGGAGCAGCCCAACGCAGTTTCCTCCTTCGCGCTGCGCGATCCCTTGATGGAGCGGCTGGGCGTGCGGGTCGTCGGCGTGAAGCCCCCGGCGCCCTCCAAGGCGGACCCGGAGGCGGAGGACGGATCCGCCGGGTCCGGCAGCGGAAATCCCTTGCTCGACTTCAGGGCCTCGGGGGAACTCCGATTGCGCGATGGCGAGGCTCCTTTCCTCGTGGACACCGATCCGTGGATCCGCCTTGCCGGCCGCCGCGATCGAGCCGCGGGCATCCAGCAGGACCAAGCCGCGGCGCACTTCCTGCGCTTTGAGCTGGGCAAGGGCCGCGTGTTCGTTTTCACGGATCTGGACGGGTTCACCAACTACCGCATCGTCAAGCGCGACCATGCGGAGCTGCTCTGGGAATTGGTGAAGGATAGGCCGGCCACGGGCCATATCTGGCTGCTGCGCGGCGATCCTTCGGAGGGGCTGATGGGTTGGCTGGGCCGACATGCGTGGATGGCGCTGCTCAGCCTGGGGGCGCTCGTGGCGGTCCTGTTCTGGAAGGCCGCGCCGCGGTTCGGACCCCTGATGCCGGTGCCGGACCCGGCACGCCGCAGCCTGCTGGAGCACGTCGACGCCAGCGGCCGGCTCCTCTGGCATGAAGGCGCCGGCGACCGCCTGGTGAAGGTGACGCGTGCGGCGCTCATGGCGCGCATCGAAAGCACCCATCCGGCCTGGGCGCGGCTGCCCCTGCCTCTGCTCCAGGTCCAGCTCGCGGCCTTCTCGCAGCTGCCAGACCAGCAATTGCTCCGCGCTCTATTCGAAGACCATTACGCGACCCCGGCGGAATTCACCGCTGCCATCCGCACACTCGAACACTTGAGGAAACTGCTATGAGCGCGAACCTGAACCTAGAATCGGCCACTGCCCTGGCCGCCGCCATGCGCGGCGAGATCGCCAAAGCCCTCGTGGGCCAGGAAGCCGTGGTGGACCAAGTGCTGACGGCCTTTTTCGCGGGCGGCCATGTGCTGCTCGAAGGCGTGCCGGGCCTGGGCAAGACGCTGTTGGTGAGGGCGCTCTGCCGGACTTTCCGGGGCCAGCACGCCCGCATCCAGTTCACGCCGGATCTCATGCCCTCGGATGTGATGGGACACTCCATGTACGACCCGGCCAGCGGCACCTTCACCCTGCGCAAAGGGCCGGTCTTCACGCACCTGCTGCTGGCGGACGAGGTCAACCGCGCCCCGGCGAAGACCCAGAGCGCGCTGCTGGAAGTCATGCAGGAAAGGCAGGTCACCATCGATGGCCAGAGCCTGACTGTGGATGCGCCTTTCATGGCCCTCGCCACCCAGAATCCCATCGAGCAGGAGGGCACCTATCCGTTGCCCGAGGCCCAGCTGGACCGCTTCCTGATGAAGGTCTACATCGGCTATCCCGCCGAAAGCGCCGAAGTGGATCTGGTCCGCCGCGTCACCGACGGCCAGGTGGGGGATTCCCTCCGCGTGGAGGATGTGCGCGCGCTGGCTTCGCCCGAGGACATCCTCGCAGTGCAATCCATCGTTTCCACGCTGCGGGTGGACGATGCGGTGCTCGCCTACGCCATCGCCATCACCCGGGCCACCCGTGGCTGGCCGGGCGTGTCCATGGGCGCCGGGCCCCGGGGCGCCATCGCCCTGGTGCGCGCCGGACGCGCTTCGGCCCTGCTGGCGGGCCGGGATTTCGTCACCCCCGACGACGTGAAGGCCATCGCCAAGCCCGCCTTGCGCCACCGCCTGGCCCTGGCCCCGGAATCGGAGCTGGAAGGCCACACCGTGGATGGCATCCTGGACGGCATCCTCGAAAAAGTGGCGGCACCGAGGCGGTGATCCTGATGATTCCCACCCGGCGGGCGGTTTGGGCCATGGCCGTTCTTTTGGCCACGGCCCTGCCCGCGGTTTGGCGGCCGGCGCTGCTCAGCATCTGGATCATCGCAGGCACCATGCTCATCGTCGTGCTGAGCCTGGATGCGCTGCGGGCTTTCCTTCTGGAGCCGCCCGCGGCCGCCCGGCGGGTGGCGGGCTCGTTGCCCCTGGGCGCCTGGAGCGATGTGGGCATCCGCCTCCGCAATGCCAGCGGCGCTGCCCTCCGGCTGAACATCTATGACCACCACCCCGAACGTTGCGAAACGAGAGGCCTGCCGCAGGAGGTGGACCTGGGCCCCGGAGCCTGGGCCGAAGTGCACTACCGGGTCCGGCCTATGGGCCGAGGGCTCCACGCTTTCGGGCCGGTGCAGGTGCTGCTGGATTCGCCCTGGGGTTTCTGGCGGCGGAATGGGAAGGCAGGGCAGGGCGAAACCGTGAAGGTCTATCCGAATTTCGCCATGGTGGCTGGGTCGGCGCTCAGGGCTACGGACCGGCGGCTGCCCTCCCTGGGCATCCTTCGCAAGCGCAGGCGCGGCGAGGGCATGGAATTCAACCAGCTCAGGGAATACCGCCGCGGCGATGCCCTGCGCCAGATCGATTGGAAGGCCACCAGCCGCATGCGCAAGCTCATCTCCAAGGAATATCAGGAGGAGCGGGACCAGCAGGTGGTCATCCTGCTGGATTGCGGGCGGCGCATGCGGTCCAAGGAATCCGAAATAGAATCCAGCAGCGGACAGCTTTCGCATTTTGACCATGCCCTGAACGCCTTGCTGCTGCTGGGCTACGTCGCGCTGCGCCAGGGCGATGCGGTGGGCCTTCAGACCTTCGGCGGCCCGGCCCGCGTGCTGAACCCCCGCAAGGCCATGCCAACGCTCAACGCGTTCCTCAATGCCCTCTATGACCTGGAACCCACGACCCACGCCTCGGATTTCCTGGCGGCCGCCAAGGACTGCGCCACGCGGCTCACCAAGCGGTCCCTGGTGGTGGTTGTCTCCAATCTGCGCGACGAGGACAGCGAGGACCTGCAGCCCGCGCTCGCGCTGCTCCGGAAACGGCATCTGGTGCTCTTCGTATCCTTGAGGGAAGCCGCCCTGGACGCCGCCTTGCAGGATCGCATCCATGATTTCCGGGATGCCTTGCGGGCCGGCGCCCTGCACGATTACCTGGGCGCCCGCCGCGAAGCCTTCGACCGCCTGCGCGCCCACGGCGCTTTGTGTATGGATGTGCTGCCCCAGAACCTGGCGGCGGGCCTCGTGAACCGGTATCTGGAGATCAAGCGGAGCGGACGCCTCTAGGCGAGGACCATTCCAGTCCAGGGGACCGGGGCGCCCCAGGAAACATGTGCCGTTCCGCATATTTGCCCTAGGGGACCTTCCCCCTGCGCTGGCCGGAACTTAACTTCTCTGGACCAACAGGCCGCACTCGACCGTAGGGATGAGCCAGCGGGTTCTTGGAACCGACCGCCTCGGGAACCTTGTTTCCGGGGTCTCGTTTTCGTGAGGAAAGCCATGATCCTCCAGGCCCCGCCCCTCTCGCCGCGGCAGACCATCACGGTGGTCCTGGCAGGCGGGCGGGGTAAACGGCTGGAGGGGCTCACAGAGCGGTTCTCAAAGCCAGGCCTGGATTTCGGCGGGCAGTTCAAGATCATCGATTTCACGCTGTCCAACTGCGTGAATTCCGGATTCCGGCGGGTGATGGTGCTCACCCAGTACAACGCGCACCGGCTCCTGGAGCATCTGCAGCTGGGCTGGAGCTTCCTCAGCGGGCGGTTGAACGAGTTCGTGCATGCCTATCCCGCGGAACAGCGCCCGGGGGTCGAGAGCTGGTACCAGGGCACGGCGGACGCCGTGTTCCAGAACCTCCAGAACATCATGGCCCACAGCCCGCGCAACGTCCTGGTGCTGGCGGGGGACCACGTGTACCTCATGGACTACAAGCCGTTCCTGCAGGACCACCTGGCCCGGGAGGCCGATCTCACCATCACCTGCACCGAGGTGCCGCGCGCCGAGGCGAAAAATTACGGTGTGGTCCAGGTGGACGAGCAGGACCGCATCGTGGGCTTTGTGGAAAAGCCGGAGGATCCGCCCTGCATACCAGGCAAACCGGACCGGGCCCTGGCGAGCATGGGGATCTATTTCTTCAATGCCGGATTCCTCTACGACCAGTTGAAACGGGATGCCCGGGAGCTGGGGTCGTCCCATGATTTCGGCCGGGACCTCATCCCGTATGTGGTGGCGAAGGGAGCCCGGGTGATGGCGCACCGCTTCGAGCGGAGCTGCGTCCAGAGCTCGCCGGGCATTCCCTACTGGAGGGATGTGGGCACGCTGGATTCGTTCTGGGACGCCAACATGGACCTCACCTGTCCCCGGCCGCCCATGGACATCTACGACGATGCCTGGCCCGTGCTCACCCACATGGAGCAGCTGCCCCCGACCAAATTCATCCGCAGCGAACTGGAGACTTCGGCCACCAACCACGAGAGCGTGGTGGGCATTGGCTGCGTGCTGGAAGGGGCGCGCATCCTGGGATCCCTTCTCTCCAACCGGGTCCAGATCCATCCCCACAGCCGGGTCGAGGAAAGCGTGGTCCTCCCCGATGTGGACATCGGGGAGGGCTCGCGCCTGCGCCGCGCCATTCTCGCAAGAGGGTGCCGGATCCCAAGGGGCCTGGTGGTGGGCGAGGATCCCGATGAGGATGCCCGCCGGTTCCACGTCACCCCGGTAGGCATCACTTTGATCACGCCCAAGCTCCTGCAGCGGAACCTGGGCTGAAACAGGAGGTTTCATGGACCACGCCCGGCTTTGGTCAGAACTTGAATCCCATCCTATGTCCGGATGGTTGAGGCTCATGGATCCACCGCCCCGCTTCCCAGTGCTCGATCCGGATGCGAGGCTGCTCTGGTGCGGCATCGGAGGTTCAATGGGCCCCTCCAACACCCTCGTCCAGGCCCTGGGAAACACGCGCCAGCGGCAAGACTGGGTTCCATTGGCGGGACCGGAGCAGGAGGCCGGACTATTGCGATACACCGACCAGTTGGTCTTTGCCTCCAAGAGCGGGCGCACGCTGGAAACCTGGACCTGGATCTCCCATCTCCGCTCGAAGCCCGATTGGGGAAGGTGGAAGCAGGCGCCCCTGGTGCTCACGCAGGATGACGGCAATCCCTTGGCCCGCATGGCCCGGGCCGAAGGATGGCAGTTGCTGCAGTTGCCAGGCGATGTGGGCGGCCGCTACTCGGCCTTCACACCCACCGGGACGCTGCCGCTGGCGTGGATGGGAAAGGACATCTTCAGTTATCTGCAGGGGGCCCGGCGCGTGGCCCAGGAGACCCAGGATGGGCACGGCCCCTGGGGTTCGAGGGTCTGGATGGCCGTGGACCAGCTCCTGGAGGGATACCACCGGAACATCAAGACCTGGGTCCTGATGCCCTACTGCAACCGCCTCCGTGGCCTGGGCGCCTGGTGGGTGCAACTGGTGGCGGAAAGCCTCGGCAAGATCGCGAAGGATGGAACGCGGGTGGGCCTCACCCCCATCCAGGCCCTGGGGCCCCAGGACCAGCATTCCCAGCTCCAGCGCTGGATCGCGGGTCCCAAGGACGTGGGAGTCTTCCTGCTCACCATGGGCGGCCCCCCGGAAGAGGAGTACCTGGCTCCCCCGCGCCTGTGCCCATTTCCGGGCCTCAGCCGGTGGAAGCCTTCCCAGATCCTGGAAGCGGAGGCCGAGGGCACCCAGCACGCCCTGGCGGATGCGAACCTGCCGATCGTCTGGTGGCAATTGGACAGCACTCCCAATGAATCGAATCTCGGCAGCCTCTTCATGGCCTGGCAGCTCATCGTGGCCCTCACGGGCCTCGCGCTCCGGGTGGATCCCTTCGATCAGCCCGCGGTGGAAGAAGGCAAGCGGTGGACCGAATCGCTGCTGGGGCTGAGCTCCCGCCCGGATGGCACCACCGTGGAAATGGAGAAACTGGGCGCGCGGTGACACCTGATACAGAGTTGCATTCAAAAAGAAAGAATTCACCGCCAAGAAAGCAAAACTCCGCCGCCCTTGATTTGATCTCGAAATCGCTTCGCGGGGGGCGCATAGCGCCTGCGGGCTCACAGCCCGCAAATTCAGACGGCCCGGCGCGGATCACACTGGTGCGTGAGGCCATCGCCGGGCCGCCTGAATTCTATCCGCGAAGCTGGCCCATCACGAGTGCCCTTGGCGGTCTTGGTGTCTTGGCGGTGAGTCTTTTCTACCCTACAAACGGCAACTGGGTGTGAGCGCTGATCCGGATCAGTCCCTGAAGAGGGTCTGGATGCGTTCCACGGCCTCGCGGTTCAGGATCATGGCTTCGATGCAGTCCCGGTCCAGGGTGGTCTCCCCCTCCTTGATCAAGTAGGCGAAGGCGTCGTCGTTGCTCCATGCCTGCTTGTAGGGGCGCTCGCTGGTGAGCGCGTCGAACACGTCGGCCACTGCGATGATCCTGGCCTCGATGGGGATCTCCTCCCCGCGCAGGCTCTTCGGATAGCCGCTGCCGTCCATGGCTTCGTGATGCAGCTCGGTCACGGATCTCAGGAGGCTGATCTGTTCCATGGACTCGATGCCGAAGCTTTTGGCGATGTTGTCCACCAACTGGCGCCCCAGGGAGGTGTGGGTGCGCATCAGCGCCTTCTCCGTTTGATCCAGCCTCCCGGTCTTCATGAGCACCCGGTCCGGAATCCCGATCTTGCCCACATCGTGGAGCGGTGCGAACTGGAAGATGTGCTCGACCAATTGGTCATTGAAGTCGTAGCGGCCGAGGCCGTTGAGGTGCCGCGCGATGATGCGGGAGAAGTGGGCCATCCGCTCCAGATGGCCTCCCAGCTCCGGATCGCGCTGGTGGATCATCTGGATGGCCGTGCGAAGGGCCGCCAGGAGAATCTTGTATTTGCCCTGCTCCTCGTTGACCATCTGGCCGATGAGGTGGCCGAAGAGGTCCAGGTCCTCCAGCACCGCCGGTGTGAAGCATTCCTTCTCCCGGGAATTGAAGAACACGAAGGCGGCCAGCCGGGATTCCTGGAAGACGGGCAGGGCGTAGCTCGCCCGGTACCCCTGCTCCCAGATCCGCCGGGTGTGGACATGTTCCCCATCCTGGAACAGGGACAGATCGTTCACCACCCGCGGGCTCCGCATATGGATCGTCTCCCTGAGGGAAGGCGCTTCTTCCAGGGAGGCCTCGTAGTTGGAGAGCGGATTGTCATCCCCGCTGCTGTGCACATAGGTCTTCAGGGTGTGGGTGCCTTCATCCACCAAGGCCACGGCGACCCTGGCCACGAAGGGAAGCCGGACCTGGATGACCCTGTGCAATTCCCTCAGGCGTTCGCGCAGCGGTTGGACGCCGCTCACGCAGGCGAGTCCATCCTGGTGCTGGTAGATCGATCCGTTCGTCATCCTGGCGCTCCGTGGAGGATCGGTTCAAGGGGATGGCATCTGGCAGGAGGAGACCCTGGCGGCGGGCAGGTAGAGCTCCCGGACATAGTCCATGACCATGCGGTCCGCGTTGTAGCGCCAGGCCATGGTCCGGATGGAGCGTTTCACATGGCGCACCCAGTTGCGCGGCACCCCATCCTCGCCGCGGTCGTAGTAGAGAGGAACGACCACATCCTCCAGGAGCCGGAAGAGGCTCTCCGCATCCCGCCCGTGCTGGATCGCCGGATCGACGTGCACTTCGCCGTTGCCAATCGCGAAGCCGTTCTCGCCGTCGTAGGCTTCGGCCCACCATCCATCCAGCACGGAGATGTGGAGCGCCCCGTTGAGGACCGCTTTCATGCCGCTGGTTCCGCAGGCCTCCATGGGCCGCCGGGGCGTGTTGAGCCAGGCATCCATGCCCTGGTAGAGCTGGCGTCCCACATGGATGTTGTGGCCTTCCAGGAACACGATCCGATGGTTGAACCTGGCTTCGTCGGCGAACTTCGCGACCCGCTGGATCAGGGCCTTGCCCTCCCGGTCCGCGGGGTGGGCGCGGCCGGCGAAGACCAGGTTCACCGGGCGCTTGGGATTGTTGAGCAGCGCCGCCAGCCGGTCCAGGTCGGTGAAGAGCAGGTCCGGCCGCTTGTAGGGCACGAACCGGCGGGCGAACCCGATGGTGAGGGCCTCCGGCTCCAGGGGCGGAGGATCCAGGGGCGGCAAGCCCAGGCGTTCCCGCGTCCGGGCCACATGGGCCCGCACGAACCGGATGGTCCGGGCTTTCATGACCTGCCGCACTTCCCAGATCTCCCCCGGGTCGATGGATTCGATGGAGGTCCAAGTGGAAGGATGAGCCAGCGATTCCTTCCAGGCGGGGCTCAGGCGGGTCGTGTACAGGCTGTTCATCTCCGGGGCCAGCCAGGTGGAGAGATGCACGCCGTTGGTCACGTGGCCGATGGGCACGTCTTCGCAGCGGCAGTCGGTCCAGAGCGCCCGCCACATCTCCCGGGCCACGGCTCCGTGGAGGGCCGAGACGCCGTTGGCGCGCCGGGCGTGGCGGAGCGCCATGGCGGTGGGCATGAACGGCTCGGTGGGGTCATGGGGATGGGTCCGCCCCAGGCCGAGAACCTCCTGCAGATGGAGGCCCAGGCCTTCGGACAGGAAGCGCAGGTGGTCCTCCGCCAGGTCCGGCGGGAAGCGGTCGTGGCCCGCCTCCACGGGCGTGTGGGTGGTGAACACCGTCGAGGCTGCCACCTCCCGCAGCGCCTTCCAGGCATCCGTGCCGCAGACCTCCTTCTTCTGCCGCGCCCATTCGAGGATGGCGAAAGCGCTGTGCCCCTCGTTGAGGTGCAGCGCTCCCGGCGTGATGCCCAGGCTCCTCAAGGCCCGCATCCCGCCCACGCCGAGGAGCAGTTCCTGCTGGATGCGGATCCGCTGGTCACCGCCGTAGAGCCGCGCGGCGAGCTGCTGGTCGGGCTGGTCGTTGTCGGGATCATTCGTGTCCAGGAGCAAGAGTTTCACACGCCCCACATCAGCCATCTGGATGCGCAGGAACACCATGCGGCCGGGGAGTTCCACCCCCACCCGCAGGGGTTTGCCATCCACATCCTTGACCATGTCCAAGGGAAGATCCTTCACGAAGAAAGGCTCCACCACGTCCTGCTGCCAGTACTCCTTGTCCAGCACCTGGTGGACATAGCCTTCGCGGTAGAGGAGGCCCACGCCCACCAGGGGAACACCGAGATCCGAAGCCCCTTTGAGATGGTCCCCCGCCAGGATTCCCAGGCCTCCGGAGTAGATCGGAATGCATTCGTGCAGGCCGAACTCCGCAGAGAAATACGCCACGGGCCTGGACTGCAGGGCCCCCGCCCGGATGAGGCCCCAGGTGGTCACCGGGTTCAGGTATTCCGTGAGCTGCCGCCGCGCCCGGTCGATGCGGGAGGGCAGGTCCGTTTCGCGGATGCGCTCCTCCACCTGGGCCTCGTCCAGCTCCTTGAGCACCGCCACGGGGCTGCGGTGGACCCGCGTGTAGAAATCCTCATCCAGTTCGTGGAAGATGGCCCGCACCTCGGGCCTCCAGGTCCACCAAAGGTTCTGGGCCAAGATCAGGAGCTTGTCCCGCATGGATTCCATGAGGTCTCCGGCATGGACGATCCGATGGTCGGAGCTAAGTGAGATTAGTATAGGTCCGGCCCATGGCCTGCGATCCGTGCCTAATGGCAACTTCTCCCGGCCCCCTTGCCGCCGGGGAATTAAGCTGCCCATGCTCAGTGGTCATTGTCCGCCGTCCACAGTCCGAAGCTCTCCGAGGTCTCCGTGCTCCGTCCCCAGATGGAACCTGCTCCAGGAACCCATGCGGTGCGGTTTGTGGGAGACCGGCTCCAGGTGCTGCTCAACCACCCCGCGGCGGGGGCTCCGGGGTGGCAGGCCTTCCTGCGCACCAACCTCACCCGCGGCGCCTGCGCGCGGGAAGAGGTGATCGCCCTGGCGGGCGTCGTTTCCAGAGAACCGCGAACCTTCGCGGGAGCTTCCTGGAGGGATATTCCCCTGCTCGGAAGGCAAGGAAATTGGCGGTTGGATCTGCCCTTGACGGAAGTGGGCCATTTCCGGGCCAAGGCCTACTGCGTGGATCCGGAGGGACGGCAGCACTGGCCCGAGGGGAGCGATTTCGGCCTGTCGGTGAACCCCGACAAATTGCGCAGCGCCAACGTCGTCTATTGCGCCTTTCCGCGGCTTTTCGGCGAGGTTCCGCCGGTTGGTCCGGCGGCGGACAGCGCTTCGGAACTTCTGGAACGGGACGCTTGGACCGCCATTCCCCCATCGGGGAAGCTGCGGGATCTCACGGCCCAGGTGCCCCACATCTTCGGATCCCTGGGCTGCCGCATCCTGCACCTCCTGCCGCTGGCCCCCACGCCCACGACCTATGCGCGTTTCGGTCAGTTCGGGAGCCCCTATGCGACCCTCGATCTCACCGCCATCGACCCCGCGCTGGTTTCCTTCGACGGACGCACCACCGCCGAGGACCAGTTCCAGGAGCTGGCGGATGCGGTGCATGCCCGGAATGGAATGGTCTTCCTGGACTTGGTCGTGCACCACACTGGATGGGGATCGCGGCTGATGGAGCAGCATCCCGGGTGGTTCCGGCGCGAACCCGGCGGCCGTTTCAGAAATCCCGGGGCCTGGGGCGTGGTGTGGGGGGACTTGGTGGAACTGGAGGACAGCCATCCCCATTTGTGGGACCTCCTCGCGGAGGCGCTGCTGGTCTGGTGCCGGCGGGGTGTGGACGGTTTCCGCTGCGACGCCGGCTACATGGTTCCGCTCGCCGCATGGCAGTACATCCAGGCGCGGGTGCGGCAGCTCTTCCCGGACACGGTCTTCCTGCTGGAAGGCCTCGGCGGCGCCTGGGAATTGACCGAAAGCCTGCTTGGCGAAGGCGGAATGCAGTGGGCCTACTCCGAGCTGTTCCAAAACTACGATGGGCAGCAGGTTTCGGCCTACCTGGACCATGTGGTGCGGCAATCGGAACGCCTGGGCTCGCTGGTGCACTACAGCGAGACCCACGACAATCCCCGCCTGGCTGCGAGAGGCGCCGGGTGGTCGCTGATGCGCAACCGGCTGTGCGCGCTTGCGAGCGTATGCGGAACTTTCGGGTACACCTGCGGCGTGGAGTGGCTCGCGGTGCAGCGGATCGATGTCCACCGGCGCAGCGACCTGAATTGGGGCCGCGAGCCGAATCTCGTCCCGGAGCTCGGCCGCCTGGCGGACCTGCTGGCGGAACACCCTTGCTTCTTCGATGGAGCCCGTCTCCGCCGCATGAGCCCGGAAGGCTCCCAGGTCCTGGCGATGGAACGCATCTCCGAAGATGGAGAGGACCGATGCTTGGTGCTGGTGAACCTGGATCAGGAGCATCCTGGATCGCTAGTGCTGTCCCGTTCGGATGGTGCGCTGCTCAGCGCCAGCAGGGCGGACCTGCTGGGGCAGGCGATCCCGGTCCAACGCACGGTGGAGGATGGATACCAGGTGGAGCTGGACCCGGCGGCGGCCTACTGCCTGGCGGACTCGCCGCAGCCCCGGGGCCTGGCGGGCGAGGCCTATCGGCAACTCCGGGCCCAGTCCGCCTGGGCTTTGCAGCAACTGGCCGTCGCCTTTCCTTCCGAATGCCTGGGGCCGTGCGACTGGCGCGCCCTGGGCGCCCTGGCCGCCAAGGATCCTTTGGCCTTCCTGGGCTCGATGGGAAGGCTCGATTCGGCAAGCTTGGAATCGGGCCTCCTGGGTGCCCTGGAACGCGCCATGGAGGCTGGGCAGTATCTCTCGGCCCAGCTTTGGGAAGCCTCCGACCTGCAACGCGTGCTGCCGGTTCCGCCGGACCACTGGATGCTCTTCCGGGACCCGGCGCCATTCAGGCTCCGGATGCGCAGCGGAGATGTGGAGTGGCATGTCCAGTCCATCCCGATGCCTGGCTGCCACGTCGCCGCCTATCCACCGCGGCCCGGGCTCCGGGAGGATGAATTCGATTTGGAATTCCTCAGGCTGGCGGAACCCTTCAAACGGGAACCGGGTCGAATCCGGTTCCTCTCAGCCGACCCGACCCCGCATCCGCGCGCGCGGGGAGGGCATGTGCTCCTCACCAACGGCCGGGGAGGCATGGCCCGCATCCCGGCGGATCTGGGCCCGGTGAGTTCCAAGTACGACTGTCTACTGGGCGCGAACCTGGATCCTTCAGGGCCTTGCGATCGGCATGTGCTGGTGAAGCAGGCCCGGGTGTGGGTGAACGCCGACGGCTTCCTCACGGCCCTGGACGCGGTTTCCCTGGAGTCCGTGGAACCGGGCCCTCCGGCCTCCTGGACCTTCCAGGTGCATGCGGGGGACGGGCGCCAATTGCGCCTGTGGCTGGAAGCGGACATGGTCCAGGATCGCAATGCGGTGAAGCTCCGCTTCGGGCGCTCCAACGCCGGTGAGATTCCACGGGAAGCCAAGATCAGCCTCACCGTGCGCCTCTACCTGGAGGACCGCTCTTACCACCAGGAAACCGAGGCCTCCGAAGCGGTGGATGGCCACTGGAATGCCTCCACCCAGGCGATGGCTGACCGGCCAGGCTTCACCTTCCAGCCCGCACCCGACCAGCTGCTCCGGGCCTGGGTGAGCGGCGGCCTCTACCATCCCGGGCCGGAGTGGGCCCACCTGGCGCATTCCCTGGAGGGGGAACGTGGCCAGCGGGACCATGGCGATGCCTGGAGCCCTGGCTGGTTCGAGCTACCGCTGGAGACCGGCGGGTCCACGATCCTGACGGTTTGCGCCGAACCGGAGGATCCCCCCTCGCCGGTCTGGGTGCCCCCGTTCCGGGAAAGCTTCGAAGACCAACTGCGGCAGGCGACCAGGGCTTTCATCGCGGTCCGGGGAGAGGGACGGACCGTCATCGCAGGGTTCCCCTGGTTCCTGGATTGGGGCAGGGACGCTGCGGTGGTGGTGCGGGGCCTGGTGGCCGGCGGCATGGTTTCTGAAGCCAGGAGCGTCCTGCTGACCCTCGGCGCCGAGGAGCGCCGGGGCAGCCTGCCCAATCGCCTGGGCGCCGGTGGGGACCGGGTGACCTCCGATGCGCCCCTCTGGTTCGCCCTGGCCTGCGAGGAGACTGCCGCGGCCTCAGGACAGGAATTCTACGAAACCAAGCTTCCGGACGGCAGACGTCTTCGGGATGTGCTCCTGTCCCTGGGCCACCATCACCTTTCGGGCACCGAGGCCGGTGTGCGCATGGATCCGGAATCCGCGTTGATCTTCAGTCCGGCCCGCCATACCTGGATGGACACCGGCTACCCGGCCTGCACGCCGAGGGAAGGCTATCCCATCGAGATCCAAGTCCTGTGGATCCGTTTCCTGCGCCAGCTCGCCCGATTGGACGGAGCCAAGGCGCGCGAACCGTGGGCGCGATTGGCCATGAAGGCCCAAGCGAACCTCGAGCGATTCTGGGTCCAAGACGCGGGCTGGTGCGCGGATGTGCTCGAGGCCCCCGAGGGCGTGCCCGCATCGGAGGCCGTGCCCGACCCGCGACTCCGTCCCAATCAGTTGCTGGCCGTTACGCTGGGCTGCATAGATGGCAGCAGAGCCCGTCGCATGGTGGATGCGGCCACCCGCCACCTCCTGGTGCCCGGGGCGCTCCGGAGCCTGGCGCCCCTGCCTGCGGAGCCGCCCCGCCCCCTCCATGCCGCCGATGGAAGGCCGCTCAACGACCCGATCCATCCCTACTGGGGCCAGTACCAAGGGGACGAGGATACCCGGCGCAAGCCGGCCTATCACAATGGGACCGCTTGGGTCTGGTGGCTCCCGATTTACTGCGAAGCGCTGGCGGCGGCCTGGGATTTCGATGCTGCGGCCGTCGCAGCAGCCCGGGCCCAGATCGGCGGTCTAGGGCGCCTTCTGGGAGAAGGCTGTCTGGGCCATCTCCCGGAAATCCTGGATGGCGATGCGCCCCACCGGCCCAGGGGGTGCGATGCCCAAGCCTGGAGCGCCAGCGAGGCGCTGCGGGTCTGGATGCGGCTGAAGCAGCCGCATTCCTGACGGGGAGCGACCATGAAGCGGACCCTCCACCCTGAAGCAGCTTTCGGACATCTACCTCCCCTTCGCATCAGCCTGGCCTACGCATTGATCGCCACCTGCGGCATTGGGGTTTCGGACTGGGTGATCAACTTAGCTCCGCCCACCTACAGCTTCCATTTCGCCTTCGCCAAGGATCTGCTCTTCGTCCTGGCCACCGCGTGCCTGGTGTACTTTTTCGTCTCCCGCGAGCTGCGGATCCTGCGGCAGTCCTACCTCGCGCTGGAAGAAGAGCGGAGCTTCATCCACTCGCTGGTCCAGAGCCTTTCGGAAGGCATCGTCGCCACCGACGCGAAGGGCAGCCTAACGGTGGTGAACCGGGCTGCCCATGCCATGGCCGAGGCGCCGGAGCTGCTCGTCAATCCTTCGCCGTCGCAGTCCCCTTTCCGAAGCCAGGGCGGCGTCCACCTGGGAAAGGACCAACACCCGATCCACCGGGCCCTGCGCGGGGAGACCGTGCACAACTTGGAGCTGGAACTGCGGACGTCCGCCGGGACCACCCGCGCCATCCTCGCCAACGCGAGTCCCATCCGGGTGGGGAACGGGCCCCTGGGCGGGGCGGTGATGGCCCTGCTGGACCTGACCGAGTCGCGCCGCCATGCCTACCAGGCCCTGCACGATGCGCTGACGGGACTGCCCAACCGGGTCCTGTTCATGGACCGCCTGGACCAGGCCCTGAAATCCCGGAGCCGCAAATCGTTCATCCTGGCGGTCCTCTTCCTCGACCTGGATGATTTCAAGCCCGTCAATGATGAGCTGGGGCACGCGGCCGGCGACGTCCTGCTGCGGGCCGTGGCCGAAAGGATGCAGGGTTGCCTGCGCCCAGGGGACACCCTCGCGCGGTTCGGCGGCGATGAATTCGTTTTCCTTCTGGATGATCTGGACGATGTCCAGGAAGCCGGAATGGTGGCCAGGCGTGTCATCGAACTATTGGAACGCCCCTTCAAGCTCAATGATGCCGTGGTCTCCATCAGCGGCTGCATCGGCGGCGTGCTTCCCGCCGACGGGACCACTGCGCAGGCCGCGGTGGACCAGGCGGACGCCGCCATGTACCAGGCCAAGCGGCTGGGGCGGGGCCGCTTCCTCATGGTGCCCCAGGACTCCCCGGACCGCGGGCCCGAGGAATGATGAAGGTGGGCCCGCACTCCATCCTTCCGCTCAGGTCACTCGGATCTGATGGCGTCGATGACACTGAGTTTGGCGGCTTTCAGCGCCGGGAAGAAACCTGCCGCGGTGCCCACCAGGAAGGAAAATCCGAACCCCAGCGCCACCGCCCAGCCCTGGGTCAGGGCCTGGAGCCCCAGTTTCTGCAGAATCCACAGGCTGGCGAAGGCCAGCCCGATTCCCAGGACACCGCCTGAAACAGACAGGGCCAGGGCCTCGAAGAAGAACTGGAACATCACATTCCGCTGGGTCGCGCCCACGGACCTGCGCAGGCCGATCTCCTGGGTCCGCTCCGTGACGGCCACCAGCATGACGTTCGAGATGCCGACGCCTCCCACCACCAGACTGATGGCGGCCGCGATGCCCAGCAGCATCGTGATGACTCCGCTCTGTTCCGCCGCCGCATCCAGCCAGTCCTGCTGGAGGTGGATGTTGAAATCATTCTCGTCGTCCAGCTTCAGGCGGTGGCGTTGCCGGAGCAGCGTCGTGATCTCCGCCTCGGCCTGGACGATGAGATCCTCCCGGGCCACGGAGATGGCGATCTGCTGGATCCGGTCCCGTCCCATGACCTTGCGCATCACGGTGGTGTAGGGCGCGTGGATCGTGTCGTCCTGGTCGCCCCGGGGACCGCCGCCCTTGCGCTCCAGCACGCCGACCACTTCAAAGGGGAGCTTGCCGATGCGGATGGTCTTGCCGATGGGGTCCTCGCCCTGGAGAAATAGATTCTCCTGGACGGTCTTCCCCAGGACGCACACCTTCGCCTGGTTCCGCACCTCCTCATCGCTGAAATAGCGGCCTTTTTCGAGATTCCAGGGGTTGATGGACGGGTACATCGGATTCACGCCGAGGACAGTTCCCACCAGCCAGTTGGTGTTCTGGTAGACCGCGGGCCGGGGCGAACGCACCACTGGAGTCGCCGCAGCCACCGTGTCCTTCAACTCCCGCTGGATGGCCTCCGCGTCCTCAAAGGTGAGGGTCGGCACCGCGCCAAGCCCCAGGGGTCCGGCCACTGCCCTGGAGTGGGAACTCGGATGCACGATGATCACGTTGGTGCCCATGCTCCGGATGATGTCCTGGGTCGCCTTTTTGCTGCCCTCGCCGATGCCGATCATGACGATCACGGCCGCGACGCCGATGACGATCCCGAGGGTGGTGAGCACTCCCCGGAGCCGGTTCTTCGTCAGGCTGGAGGAAGTGAGGGCAATCATGTCCAGTGGATGCATGGGCCACCTTCAGGCGCATCGGCCATCCCGCTGCTCCAGAATGAGGTCTGCCGAGGCAGGTGTCCCGGGCCTTGGACTGAGCTGTGCCCTCCGGCACATCATCTCGGGACGGGGGCGCTTTCGGATCTCGCGCGATGGTGGTCCAGACCCATGGCCCCGCAGCTTGCGAAGGCCTCTAGCCTGGGCAGGTCCACGAGGCGGATCACCGGGAAGGTGTTCCGGATCATGCCCTCGTCGTCCAACTGCCGAAGCGCGCGGCTGAAGGTGGAGCGGCTGCAGGCGATGTAGTGGGCCAGATCCTCTTCCCCTTCCGGGAATTCCAGTAGGGAGCGGCCGGGGTTGCGGCGGTGCTGGTCGAGAAGCAGCTTCGCGACGCGCTCCGGGACGCTGTGCAGGCTCATGCCCTCCAGGACCGCGACGAGATTCCGGAACTTGGCGCAGATGTGGCGATGGATCGCTTCTCCAACTTCCTCGTGCTTGAAGGCCAGCCGCCGCAGCGGCTCCGCGGGCAGGAACCAGCAGGTCGCCTCTGTATGAGCCACCACGCTGCAGGAGGTCGGCTCCCCGTCGAAGACCGGAATGACGCCGACGCTGTCGCCGGGGAGCAGGATCTGGAGGATCTGGAAGCGGCCCTGGGCGCACTTCCGTCTTACGCTCAGCTTCCCCGAAACCAGGATGAAGATGCCTTGGGCCGGCTCTCCTTGGGCATACACTTGTTGGCCCGCCCGGAAGCTCCGGGGCTCCTTGAGAGCGTCAAAGGCTTTCTGGGCCTCGGGTCCCATGCAGGAGAAGAATTCCCGGCCCCAGGGCTTGCGAAAATAGGTTTCGATATATCGATCCTGAGTACACTCGGTGCACATATCCACCCCTGCGATGGTTCATTCCTTCAAATTTCCGCTCTCCCAGATGGAACGAAAAGCCATATCCCGGATCGAAATTTTCACCTTTCGTGCCAGTACCATCGATCCTGTGCAAAGGGAGCACAGATCCGGGTCCCAACCCGCAGGGCCATCAATGTAATCCTTTTGACACTTCCGGCCAAGAGTGCGCTGGGGCAATAAACTCCTGATTGGAAGGGGTTGTGCCTTTGGGCACAAATCCACCCATTGAATGGACCCGTAACGGTCTTGGGCCCAGGTCTTGCATTAACTCGATGCTTGACCTCACAGGCAGCCGCTCATGGATCGCACCATCGCCCGGCATCGGATTTCGGGCGGAATAACCACCGGTTTCCCGTGTATTTGGCGATAGCGCCTGCCGTGCGCTCCGGTCCGGATGATCAAGTTAGCTCGTCGCAGCGGTTTATTGGTTCCTAGATCCCGTTCCGCCCGCTAGAATGAAGGTTTTTCGCGGGTTTCCATGCATATCCAGGAACTGATTCTGCGCCTTCAGCGCTTTTGGGCCGACCGCGGCTGCCTCATCGGGCAGCCCTACGACATCGAGAAGGGCGCGGGCACCATGAATCCGCTCACCTTCTTTGGGGCACTCGGCAAGAAACCCTGGAACGTGGCTTACGTGGAGCCATCCCGGCGACCGGCGGACGGCCGCTACGGCGAAAATCCTTTTCGGGTCTACAAGCATTTGCAATTCCAGGTGATCCTAAAACCCAGCCCGGCGAAGGTGCAGGATCTCTACATCGAATCGCTCTCGGCCCTCGGCATCGACCTCGCCAAGCACGACCTTCGCTTCGAGGAAGACAACTGGGAATCGCCGACGCTCGGCGCCTGGGGCGTGGGCTGGCAGGTGGTGCTGGACGGCATGGAGATCAGCCAGTTCACCTACTTCCAGCAGGTGGGCGGTCTCGACTGCCGGCCCGTGAGCGCCGAGCTGACCTACGGCATCGAGCGCATCTGCATGTTCCTGGGCGGCTATGACAATATCTTCGACCTCACGTGGGGCGAGGTGAAGACCGACGACGGCGTATTCCCCGTCACCTACCGCCAGGTGCGCCAGCGGGAGGAATTCGAGCTGAGCGCCTATTCCTTCGAGCATGCGGACCTGGATCTGCACCGCACGCTCTTCGACGCCTACGAGAAAGAAGGCTGGCGCCTGCTGAAAGCCCTCGGCCACTTCCGCAGCGCCTACGAGCAGGCCCTCAAAATGAGCCACACCTTCAACGTCCTCGACGCCCGCGGCGCTGTGAGCACCACGGAGCGCCCCGGAGTCATCAAGCGGGTGCGGGATCTGGCATCGGGGTGCGCTAGGGCGTACCTGGAGCATGAAGAACCTGGAACCGCGAATGCCGCGAAGAACGCGAATGAAAAGCAGGGGGTGGCGAAATGAGCGATACGCGCACCTTTTTACTGGAACTGCATTGCGAGGAGATTCCGGCGCGGTTTTTAAAGCCGTTGCAATTTGATTTGATTGGCGGGCTGCTTAAAGAGCTTCCTGCGGCGGAAGGTGATGCATATCCGGTTTCTCCAGGGTTGTTGGTGTCACCGAGAAAGATCGCTGTGCACATTCAGAAAGTTAGGGAAATGGAACCCGACCAAATAGAAACCCAGGTCGGCCCACCCCAGAAAATGTGTGTGGATGCCGAAGGCAAGGCCACCCAGACGGGGCTAAAGTTCGCGGAGAAGTGGGGTGTTGATTTTTCTGCGGTGCGGTTCGAGCAGCCTGCGGGGAAAAAGGAACCCTGCGCGGTGGTCACGCTCACCAAGAATGGCCGTCCCACGATTGAACTCTTAGCGGAGGCACTGCCGAAGCTCATCGCATCACTCCACGTCCCCAAGGCCATGCGCTGGGGCAATTCGGACTTCGAATTCGTGCGGCCCATCCGCAATGTGCTTTGCCTGTTCGGAGACGAAGTCGTGGATTTCACGGTGGATGGCGTCCGCAGTTCCAACACCACTTGGGGGCATCGGCTGCATCACATGCAGAACCCCGCCCCCATCGTGATTGATCAGCCTGAGGACTACGAGGCCGCGCTGGAGAAAGCGGGCGTGGTGGTTTCCTTCGAAGCGCGGCGCCAGCGCATGGAGGCGCAGTTGCACGAGTTGGCAAAGGCCGTGGATGGCCGCGTGGTGATGGATGAAGAGCTGCTGAACACGCTTGCGGAGATCGTGGAATTCCCGATGATCGTGCGCGGCGAATTCCCCAGGGAATTCCTGGAACTGCCCAAGGAGGTGCTGGTGACGTCCTTGAAGGAGCACCAGAAATCCTTTTGCATCGAAGACGCCAAGGGCGACCTGCTGCCCTTCTTCCTGGCCGCGGCCAACCGCATGGATGACCCGGCGGGCTTCGTGAAATCTGGCAATGAATGGGTGTTGAAGGCCCGCCTTTACGATGCGCGGTTCTTCTTCGCGGAGGACCGCAAAGCCAAGCTGGAAACACGTCTCGATAAATTAAAGAACCTCACTTTCCAGCGGGATCTCGGCACCTACTTCGAGAAAACCGAACGCATCGTGCGCATCGCAGCAGAGATTGCCCCCAAGGTAGGCGTGGATCCCGAACACGCTAAGGAAGCCGCGCGGCTCTCCAAGGCCGATTTACGCACCTTGATGGTGGGTGAATTCCCCGAGCTGCAGGGCATCATGGGCGGCGAGTACCTCAAGCGCGAAGGCGCTCCGGCGGCGGTGTGGCAGGCCGTGAAGGAGCACTACCGACCGGTCGGAGCCGAGGATGGCATTCCGTCCACCACCGAAGGCTGCCTGCTTTCACTGGCCGACAAACTGGATACGGTGGCGGGCTGCTTCGCGGTGGGCATCATCCCGTCGGGCTCCAAGGATCCACTGGCCCTCCGTCGCGCGGGGCAGGGGGTGACGCGCATCCTCTGGGAACAGGGTTGGCCAGTGGATGCCATGGAGCTGGCGCGCATCGCGCTTGGTGTCGTGGGATCGAAGGCCACCAAACCCGAAGCGGACACCATGGCGGCTCTCGAATCCTTCTTCCGGGACCGCGTGGCCTTTCAATTGGAGCAGGCCGGATACGCGGGCCCCGTGCGGCGTTCCGCGCTGCCCGCCGGCTGGAGCGATCTGGTGGATCTCAAGGCCCGGTGCGAAGCGCTCGCCGCCTTCGCTGATGATCCCCGCTTCGAATCCCTGGCCCAAAGCGCCAAGCGCATCGGCAACATCTTGAAAGATGAAATCCCGTCGGATGCCTTCGATGTCGCGGTCCTTCAGCAGATCGAGGAGAAGGCCCTTGCCGCGCATCTCGCATCGCTCGAATCCGCTCCGGACCATGCGACGCTCCTTGCTGCCCTCGCCGAACTCTCCCAGCCTCTGGAAGCCTTCTTCACCGCCGTCATGGTGAAGTGCGAGGATGCCACGCTGCGCGCCGCCAGACTTTCGTTGCTCCACCGCCAGCGCCAGGCTTTCCTGCGCGTGGCGGACTTTTCCCAGTGGCAATGAATTTGGAGCACCAAGTTGCTTCAATCAGTAACAACGGATCACCCAGGGTGCAATCCATCTAATCAGGCTTAGGGGCATCGTGGTTATCCCTTGTTCCTCCCACAATTAATCCCTCGCTTTACGCTTTTGGCTTCCGAGTTCAATCATTTCCAGGGGTACATCCAATGTGGAACGCCATCGCCCTCCTTCTTCTTCCTGCTGTGGCCTGTGCGGCTGACAAACCAGCCTGGGAGCCGGTAGCACCGGAGGCCTGGACGATGAAGGACGTAACCGGCAAAGGCGGGGTGGTGCTCAAGGAAAGGTTCCATGTTGAGAACAGCTTTGTAGAGAGGAGCTTTCGTTTCAGGATTTTCAGCGAACAGGGGAAGGTGATTGCCGAGCTTCCCGACCTGCCGATAAGCGCGGACGACTTTGCTGGTCGCACTATCTACCCGGACGGCAAGGTCGTCATTTTCGATTCAAAAAAGGATCTCTTGGCCAAGGTTATCCTGACTGATAAAAGAGGCGATCGCACAAAGAAGGTGCTGGTGCCGCCAGGTATTTCTGCGGATTGCATAGTAGATGTCAGATGGAAGGAACGGGGCGACATGGGTCGGATGCCAACTTTCGGTATCGGGTGGATGCGTACTTGGACTTGGACACCCCGTTTTCCCACCAACAAGTTGGAAGTGGAAGTTTCGAAGGAACTGGCCTGGAACTGGAATTTCCGCCCAGGGAATGGAAAATCGAAATTAATTTCCACGGATACATTAAATTCCAAGGTACTCACATTGACGGATCTCCCACCCACTGAATGGGTGCCGTTCACGGTGGGGCCGGGATTCGATGCACCGCGTCTAGAGATCTTTCCGATCCCTCGAAACATCGCGGATTCTTACGACAAGGAATATGAGGCCTATTGGAAGGATGTGGTGGCCCGAATTTACAAGCCTCTCTTCGATGAAAGACCATCGGGTGGATTCGCCTATAGAGCCTTGTCAAAAGAAATACGAAAGGATTTGGATGGTAGTCCAGCCAAGCAAGCCGGGGATATTCTCTCCCGCCTGAATACCAAGATAAAAAACCTATCTTCTTTGACCTATGCGGAAAAAGCACTCATGGCCGGAGGCAAACCGGATTGGAATTTGCATCCTTTCGATATGAACCAAAGCGCGAGTGAAAGAGCCACCGATGCCTTGGGAATGTTCATTTTGGCCTATTCCGTGATGAAGGATGCCGGGATCAAGCTCAAGATTGCATTTGTCGCGAATCGGGACGTAAGGCGGATCGTGGCTAAAACAAGAAATCCCAATCAATTTACGAACCTCATTTTGGGTGTGGACCAGGCAGGGGATGGGATTTTTTGGATGGACCCCGCTCTCCGTTTTGCCGCGCCAGGGATGCTGAACCCGGACTATCAGGGCACCTTGGCCTTCGTAGTGAATACCGCCGACTGGACGGGCAAATTCGAAGGGCTGGGAACCCAGTCCGCAGGGTTCAACCAGACCAGGTATACCTACCACTTGAATATCGGCGGAGACCAGGATGCGGTGAAATTGAAAGTTGGTTTTTCAGGTTATCCAGAATATGCGGAGCGTTTCCGCTTCATGAGTTTGGAACCCAAAGAACAGTCAAAGACCTTGAAAGAGAGCCTGGAGCGGATTTCCAAGTCCGTGACCATCACCAAAGCCGAAGTTGCCAATGCTACCAATCCCCGGGAAGATCTGCGTTGGGAGGTGGAGGGCGCCAGGGAGAGGGAGGCAGGGCGCCGCCTGGAGATTGAACCATTCCCGCTTATGCAATGGCCGCTCTTTGTGCCGGATAAATGGCCGGATACCCGGGAGGAATTCATCGTCCTTCCCCATAATAAAATCCACTTGGCTGTCAGCACCATCGAACTGCCGAAGGATTACGTCTGGAAAGGCATCAAGGAGATCGTGCACTCCAATGAGTTCGGCAGAGTCGTGTGGATGGCCGAGAAGAAGTCCACGCTTGGCGCGGAGGAGATCAAGGTTGTGCTCCGTGTGGAGTTGAACCAATCCCTGGGCCCCTCCACAATGTACTCGAAACTCAAGGAGTTCGTGTTCTGGGTGGAAGAGGCTTGTCGACGGCGCTTGATCGTGGAAAAAGTGAACTGATGCGCGTGGCATGCTTGTCTTCACCGGGCAGGGCGGACATCAAACCTGTTAACGCATGCAGGCAGTTCTTATGGAAACAGTCATCAGGCTTCTGTCGAGGGTGGAACAAAATATTTTCTGTACCAAAGTTTGCTGCTCGCTAACTCCACCAATCTTGGAGCATTCCAGATGAGACGACTCTCTCCTTCTCTCCTGCTTTTCCCCCTCGCGCTGTCCGCGGCCGGGAAACCCGAATGGGAACCCATCGCACCTGAGGTCTGGGCGATGAAGGACGCGGCGGGCAAGGGCGCGGTGGTGATCAGGGACAGGTTCCACATCGAGAACAGCTACATCGAGCGGATCTACCGCTTTCGGATTTTAAGCGAACAAGGAAAGTCCGTGGCGGACCTTCCCGACCTTCCCGAAGAAGCCTACGACCTAGTGGGCCGCACGGTCTATCCGGACGGCAAGGTGGTGCTTTTCGATTCAAAGAAGGACCTCCAGACCAAGACGGCCCTGGCGACCAACACCGGCGGAATCGAAAAGAAGGTACTGGTGCCGCCGGGCCTTTCCGCGAACTGCGTGGTGGATATCAAGTGGAAGGAGAAATGCTACTACCTTGAGCTCGCGCGGTTCGGCCTTGGGCAGATGGACACTTGGACCTGGACCCCTGGGTACCCCACACAAAAACTGGAGGTGGATGTCTCGAAACGCTTGGCGTGGAATTGGGGATTTCGCCAGGGCAACACGAAAGGGACGCCGACGGTCTCAGAGACTTCCGATTCTAAGACCTTCACGATGGAAAACCTCGCCCCTGTCGAATCGATCCCGTTCGCAGTGGGTGCCGGGTTCACCGCCCCGCGGATCGAGGTGTTCCCGGACCACCCCTACCTATCGCGTTCCTACAGCAAGGACGATGCGGGCTTCTGGCAGGATGTGGTGACGAAAATCTACAAACCCTATTTCGTGGACAAACCATCCCGAGGTTCGACCTACCGCGACCTCTCCGAAATCCTCCGAAAGAATTTGAACGGTAGCCCAGCCAAGCAGGCGGGCGAGATTCTTTCCCGTCTGAACACCCAGATCATCAACCTGTCTGCGCTGACCTACGCGGAAAAAGCGGCCTTGAAGGGGGGCAAGGCGGACTGGGAGGTCGATTCCGCCGACCTGAACCAGAGCGCGAAGAAGAGCGCCACGGATGGCTGGGGGATGTTCTTCCTGGCCTTTTCTGTGATGAAGGATGCCGGGATCAAGCCCAAGATCGCCTTCGTCGCAGACCGGGACCGGAGGCGGATCGCGCCCAGGGTCAGGAACCCGAATCAATTCACGGACGTCATCCTCGGCGTGGATGATGGAGCGAATGGGACGGTCTGGATGGACCCTGCCCTTCGCTACGCCGCGACGGGATTGCTGAACCCGGACTACCAAGGCACCTCCGCCTTCGTGGTGAATACCGCCGATTGGACAGGCAAATTCGATGGGATGGGGACCCAGTCCGCGAATTTCAATCAGATCCGCTATACCTACCAGCTGGATATCGGCGAGGACCAGGATGCCGTGAAACTCAAGGTCGGCTTTTCGGGCTATCCCGAATACGTGGAGCGTTCCCGTTTCATGAGGCTGGAACCCAAGGAGCAGTCGAAGACCTTGAAAGAAAGCCTGGAGCAGATCTCCAAGTCCGTGACCATCACCAAGGCCGAGGTGGCCAACGCCACCAATTCCCGCGAGGACCTCCGCTGGGAGGTGGAGGGCGCCAGGGAGCGGGAGACCGGGCGCCGCTTGGAGATTGAACCCTTTCCCTTCATGCAATGGCCGTTGTATGTGCCCAGCAAGTGGCCGGAGACCCGCCAGGATTTCATCGTGCTCCCCTACCAGAAGATCCATCTGGCCAACAGCCGCATCAAGCTGCCGAAGGGATATGCCTGGTCGGGAGCGAGCGAGATCAACCATTCCAATGAGTTCGGACGGGTGTCCTGGTCGGCGGAGAAGCAGTCAACACCTGGCGGCGACGAGATTCAGGTGGTCTTGCGGGTGGAGGTGGCCGAGTCCCTCGGGCCCGCGGCGATGTATCCCAAGCTCAAGACGTTCATCTCTTGGATCGAGGAAGCCTGCCGGCGGCAGTTGGTCGCAGAGAGGGTGAAATGAAACGCGCGGCATGTTTGCTGGCCTTGAGCGCTGCGGAGCTTTTCGGAGGCTGGAAGATCGGGAAGCTCCCGGATTGGGCCCAGGCCTATGCCTTGGCCGCCACTACGGAAAAACCGCCCGAGGATGCCGATGCCTGGGTGCTGCTGGACCGCACCGAATTCGCCTACGTGGGCAACGGCGAAATCCGCCGCCGTCATTTCCGGCTGGTCCAAGTCCTAGGGGAAAAGGCGACAGGCGAAGGCGTTTACTCAAGGCACGGGTTGGGCGGCTCCTCCAGCCGCATCAAGAAGCTTAGGGGTTGGAACCTGCGGCCGGACGATACCGTGACCAGGGTGGACAGGGATGATCTGGTGCTTTTCGATTCCGATTCCGGCGGCAAGGTCAGCACCACCCATGTGTCCATGGCCGCCCTGGAGGGCGTGGTGAAGGGGAGCTTCGTGGCTTTCGAAAGCCAGGAAATGGAACGGATGCCCATGGGGGCGGTGGCCTATGCCATGCCCATGGAAACCCACCCCGTGCGGCGGTGGGAAGTGGAATTCGCCAAGGAGGGGGGATGGTTCTCGGGCGTGACCACGCCAAAGGAACTGCGTGTGACGGGCTACCACTTCGCCCCCTGGCTCCAGGAACCCGTGTTCAAGGCCTACCAGTCAATCCGCCTGGAGAACGTTCCCGCCATTCCCAAGCATGAATCGGCCCTTCCGAACTGGCATAACGTCCTGCCGCGGGTGGAAGTGGTATGCGTGGACGACGCCGAGGGTCTGCCTGACCTCAATAATTGGGAAGGTTTCGCGCGCTGGGTCGCCAGCAAGTACAAGGCGAAAAACAAGGCCACCGCCATTCCGGGCGTCGCTGGGATGGGATTGGATGGGCTTCGGGCAGCGTCGAGGTGGATGAGCCGAGAGTTGACCTACAAGCAGGTCTACCTCACGCCAGACCGTGGGTGGATCCCTGAAGAAAGCGGAGAGGTGGTCCGCAAACGGTATGGCGACTGCAAGGATTTGACTTCCTGCCTAAGCGGAGCCGCCTCGCAGCTCGGGTTCAAAGCCTACCCCGTGCTGGCACGGATCATGGAAGGGCGGATCGAGGAATCCGAAGCCCTCAACCCGTACCTGTTCAACCACGTCATCAGCGCCATCCGGCTGGACAAGAGCCTTGGACTGCCGGCGGAGGTGGAAACAACCAAAGGCCGATTCCTGCTCGTGGACCCGACTTCCCGCCTGACCCAGCTAGGGTGGCTCCCCCCGGCCCATCGGCGCGGGAGAGTCCTGATCTGCACCGAAGACGGAGCCGCATGGGCCCAGATTCCCGACTTGGCCGTAGAGCCATCGAGCATGACCCAGCGGCTGGAAGCCAGCGTGGATGCCAGCGGCCGGATGACAGGCACCCTCACCTTCAGGGAGGTTGGAGATGCGTGGGGGCTTCGTTCCGCAGGGCTTCACGGAACCCGGAAGGATTTAGAGAAATTCCTATTGAACCTCCTGGACCTACCCAGCAATGCCAAAACGGTGCTGGGCCCTCTGGGCGACCCGCTGGATCTTGGCCGGCCGCTGGAGGTGCAGCTATCCCTGGATGTGCCGGAAGTCCTGCTTCGCGAAGGGGGCGACCTGGTGCTCCGGAACATCTGCCTGCCGAACACTCCTGAGCCCATCCAGAAGTTGGGGATTCCTCGCCAATTCCCGGTCCACCTGGACGCTTCAAGCTCCCGGACTTTCGAAGCGGTCCTGACCTTTGCCAACCCCTTGGCTCCAGTCTCGCCCGAACAGGTCCTGGAGACGCCATTCCGGAAGACGACCTGGAAGGCCCGCCAGGAGGGCAACAAGGTCCACATGGCCTTCCATCAGGAGCGCCCATCGGTGGATTTCCCCTTCAGCCAGCGGGAAGAGGGCGTGAAGCAGCAACGGAAGGACCGGAGCGCTTTAAAGCGTTTCGTTGACGACGCCTTGAGCTTCAAACCAGCGATCTGATCCAGAACCACGAGGCCTGAATGCATCACGAGCGCATCGCCATCCTAGATTACGGCAGCCAGTACACGCGGCTCATCACGCGGCGCTTGAGGGAATTGGGGGCGTTCGGACTGGTGTATCCGCCGAGCGCCGCCGCTGAGGAAATCGCCGGCGAGGATTTGCGGGGCGTCATTCTGAGCGGAGGCCCGAATTCCGTGCTGGAGGAAGGCGCGCCAGGCATCGATCCGAAAATTTTCAGACTCGGCGTTCCGGTGCTGGGCATCTGCTATGGGCTGCAGCTCATGGCGCGGGATTTCGGCGGCGAGCTGCATCGTTCCGCTCAGCGGGAGTACGGCAAGGCCTCCATCCGCTGCCAGGGCCAGGACAGCATCCTGTTCGCCGGAATGACCGGCGAACAGGTGGTCTGGATGAGCCATGGCGACCACGTGGAAAAGGCGCCGCCCGGCTATGCCGTCACCGCCGCCACGTCCACCGTGCCCGTGGCTGCCATGGAGGACCAGGCCCTGCGGCGCTACGGCATCCAGTTCCATCCGGAAGTCACCCACAGCGTCAACGGCAGCGCCCTGCTCTTGAATTTCCTTGAACACTGCGGCATGAGACTCGATTGGAACGCAGGGCAATTCATCGAAGAAAAAGTCGCGCAGATCCGCGGCCAGGTAGGCGGTGGCCGTGTGGTCCTGGGGCTCAGCGGCGGCGTGGATTCCAGCGTCGCGGCGCTGCTGCTGCACCGGGCCATCGGCAAGCAGCTCACCTGCGTGTTCGTCGACCACGGACTCATGCGCAAGGATGAGATGAAGCAGGTGCAGGCCTTTTTCGCGCCCTTCGACCTGAGCGTCGTCTGGGTGGATGCCAGCGATGAATTCCTCGGCAAGCTGGCGGGTGTCACGGATCCTGAAACCAAGCGCAAGATCATCGGCTCGACCTTCATCGATGTTTTCGACCGCGAGGCGAAAAAAATCGCGGCGGATTTCCTGGGGCAGGGCACGACCTATCCCGACGTCATCGAAAGCAGCGGCATCGGCGGCGCGGTGCTGGTGAAAAGCCACCACAACGTGGGCGGATTGCCCGAACGCATGAAGCTGAAACTGGTGGAGCCTCTGCGGGAATTGTTCAAGGATGAAGTCAGAAAAACAGGTCTGGCGCTAGGTCTCCCCGAAGAGATGAACCAGCGCCATCCCTTCCCTGGTCCGGGACTCGCGGTGCGGCTGCCGGGCGGCATCACCCGGGAGCGCGTGCGGATCCTCCAGGAAGCCGACGCCATCTTCCTCGATGAATTGAAAACCAGCGGCTGGTATGCCAAGACCAGCCAGGCTTTCGCAGTGCTGTTGCCGGTGCAGACCGTGGGCATCATGGGCGACGAGCGCACCTTCGAGTTCATGTGCGCGCTCCGGGCCGTGACCAGCGAAGACTTCATGACCGCCGATTGGGCGCGGCTTCCCCACGAATTGCTGGACCGCATCGCCCAGCGCATCGTCCGCGAAGTGAAGGGCATCAACCGCGTGGTCTTCGACATCACCAGCAAGCCGCCCGCGACCATCGAATACGAATAAATCCAGCATTGGGTTTGGGTTATTAACGGCTTAGACTCTTCCCCATGATCCCGATCCTGACCGCCGAAGAAATGCGAACGCTGGAACGCCTGGCCATCGAGTCGGGACGTGTGACCTCGCTGGAGCTCCAGGAACTGTCCGCGAAGGGGGCGGTGGCGCTGATTCCCGAAGGCGTGCGCGTGGATGTGGTGGCGGGCCCCGGGAACAACGGAGGCGACGCGCTGGCCGTGGCGCGGTTGCTGAGCGAGCGCTGGCAGGATGTGCGGGTGTGGGCCCTCTCGCCCGACGCCACCTGGACCGGGGACGCGGAGATCCAGCACCAGCAATGGCTCGCGGCGGGGGGCGAGATCGGCTTCACGGACGACCCCTCGGCGGAACCCCGCTTGCGCGATACCGCCTGGTTCGTGGACGGCATGTTCGGACTGAGCGCGAACCGCCCCTTGACGGGAGTCGCCAAAGCCTGGGCCGACCACTGGAACTACCGGAGGGGCCGCTGCGAAATCCTGGCCCTGGACCAGCCTTCCGGACTCCACCCGGACGACCCGGACTGCCTGGGAGCTATGCCACCCGCACCGCCTGCTTTGGCTACCGGAAGCTCTGCCACGCTGATGCCGGCCCGGCGCCTGCGGGGAGATCACGGTGGTGGACCTGGGCATCATCTATTTCAACCCGGCGCCCAAGAAGCCCGGCATCGTTCCGCGGCATTGGCTGGTGAACAAGATCCAGCCGGGTGCCCATCCCTGGAATGCCCACAAAGGGCGACAAGGGCCATGTGGCGATCCGCGCCGGGAAGCGTAGGCATGAGCGGCGCCGCAGTGTTGGCGGCCCTCGGTGCGCTGCGGGCAGGCGCGGGCCTGGTGACGGTGCTCACGGATGCAGATGTGCGCGCTGAAATCGCCTGCCAGGTGCCCGAGGCGATGGTGCGCACTTGGGATGGCGAGGTGCCCGAAAACACAGATGTGCTGTTGGTCGGCCCCGGCGGAAATTCCAGAGTGGAAGGGCCCGCTGGTGTTGGACGCCTCGGCCCTGAAGGACGGTGAAGGGTCCATGTGGATGGCCCGGCCCGACACGATCATCACGCCCCATCAGGGCGAATTCTCCCGCCTGTTCCGCCTTCCCAAGGCCGAAACAACCCGGGCGCGGCTGAACCAATCCTCGGCCGTGGCGAAGGGACCTGGGGTCCTGCTGCTCAAGGGAGCCCAAAGCATCACCGCGGAGGACGGCTATCTCTACATCAACGACAGCGGACACTGGGGCCTCGCCACCGGCGGCACGGGCGATTTCCTCGCCGGCATGGTGGCCGGCCTCCGGGCCCAGGTCCTCAGCCCCGCGCGCGGCGGCCATCAACGCCACCTGGCTCCATGGCAAGTCCGCGGACCGGCTTGGGCCAGGTCCTTTGCTGCCCAGGGATCTGGCGGAAGAGCTGCCGAAGCTGCTCCGGGACTTGTATGCAGGACGGCCTGCGTGACGACCCGGTATCTGGGCGACGACCTCGCCACGGAACAGCTTGGCGAAGAACTCGCGGGGCTCACACCGAAGGGCGGGACCTGGCTGCTGCGGGGAGAACTCGGGGCGGGCAAGACCACCTGGGCGCGGGGCTTCGTGGCGGGGCTGGGAGGCAACGGCGACGATGTGGCCTCGCCGACCTACGCGGTGCTGCACCGCTATGACTCGCCGCGTGGGAAGGTGTTCCATCTCGACCTCTACCGCCTGGGGGAGACCGGCGCCTGGACCCTGGGCCTCGAGGAACAGGTGACTGCCGAGGATTTCCTGGTGGTGGAATGGGCCGGCAGCAAGGGCCCCTGGCCCACGGGATGGGTGGCGGCGCTGAAGCTGGAGATCCAGGGAACGGGCGGCAGGCCACATGGACAGTGCCCGAAGCCTCCCAGCGGTCATGATGGAATGATGGATCTGGCCACCTTGTTCTCCGTCCTCGCCTTTCTTGCGGCCCTGGCAGCGGTTTGGGCCGCCCTGCGCGCGAGGCCCGATGAGGGGCGCCAGGTGGAATCCCTGCATCGGCACCTGGACGAGGAGATCGAGAAGCAGGGCAGGTACTTCCAGTCAGAATTGGCCTCCCAGCTCAAGCCCCTGGCGGAGGCCCTTGGGAGGCTTTCCTCGAACGATATGGCGGAAGGCCGGGGCAACGCCCTCGCGGAACAGTCCAGGCAGCTCGCGGAACGGTTCGAAGCCCTCAACAGGACCCTCCAGGCTGCGTTGAAGGATGGACGCCAGGAACAGAACGACCAGCTTCAGAGGTCCAGGACCAGGTCAGAACAAGCTGGACAGCATCCAGAAAAGCAACGAGGCCAAACTGGAGCAGATGCGCCACACCGTGGACGAGAAGCTCCACGCCACGTTGGAAGCAGCGGCTGGGAAAGCTTCAAGCTGGTTTCCGAAAGGCTGGAGCAGGTCCAGCTAGGCCTCGGCGCCATGCAGAATCTCGCCAGCGATGTGGGCGGGCTCAAACGCGCGCTCACCAACGTGAAGACCCGCGGGGTGCTGGGAGAGGCGCAACTTGGCGCGCTGCTGGAACAATTCCTGGCGCCTTCGCAATATGCGTCCAATGTGAAGGTCCGTCCCCGGTCCAACGAGATCGTGGAATACGCCGTGAAGCTCCCGGGCCCCGAAGAGGGGAGGACCGTATGGCTTCCCATCGACGCCAAATTCCCCATCGAGGACTACCAGCGCTTGATGGAGGCCTATGAAATCGGGGATCTGGCCACCGTCGAGATCTCGGCCCGCGCTCTGGAAAACCGCCTGCTGGGCCAGGCCCGCGACATCCGGGACAAGTATGTGGCCCCCCCGGACACCACGGACTTCGCCCTGCTCTTCCTGCCTTTCGAAGGGCTCTATGCCGAGGCTCTCCGCCGGCCGGGGCTCCTGGAAAAACTGCAGAAGGACTGCAAGGTCACCATCGTCGGCCCGACGACGCTGACGGCTTTTCTCAATGCGTTGCAGGTGGGATTCAAGACCCTCGCCCTCACCAAGCAGAGCTCCGAAGTTTGGAAGGTGCTGGGCGCCATCAAGACCGAGTTCGGCAAATTCGGAGAGGCCCTGGAGGCCCTGGACAAGAAACTGGACGAGGCCAAGACCAAACTCGGGACCGTGAGCGACCGCAACCGGATCATGGGCAACAGGCTCACCAAGGTGGAGGCGCTGCCGGAGGCAGAAGCCCAAGCGGCCCTGGGATACCTGGATGAGGAAGCCTGAACAAGGAATATCTGAAATTCTTTCGTTAAAAACACGGGCAATAGGCGAAAATGGTCCCAGAATGACTTAATTGCTTCATTCATTCTGGAAATCAAGATGTCCATCCGCAGGGAACGTTCATGGGCGGGCGACGTGATCGCCGTGGACCAGAACTATGTCCCGATGCAGGAGATGACCCGCCGCAAGGCCATCCGGGCCGTGGCCGGGGGCAGGGCCTTCGTGCTTCTGCCGGCCACCTTCGAGCGGAACCTGGAATTCCGGAGCCCCTTCATGCTGGTGATTTTCCCCCATGCGTCGGCCTGTTCGGAGTCCAAGCTGCTCATGGGGCGCCTGGAGCGGCGCGTCATGAAGCGGGACCACCACACCTGCATGTACCAGGGCTGCTCCCACAAGGCCACCACCGTGGACCATGTGGTTCCGGTCTGCCAGGGCGGCCAGACCACCTGGCAGAATCTCGTGGCCTGCTGCCTGGCCTGCAACCAGAAGAAGGGCGGGCGGACGCCCGAACAGGCGGGCATGATCCTGAAAAAGGTTCCCAAGGGGCCGAGGGCGCACCTCTTCGAGCGCTTCGAGGAGATCATCAAGGAAGCTTCGGCGGCGTAAATACGGAGCTATGAGCTTTGAGCCATGAGCATGGCTCAAATCTGGTGGCTTAGGGCTGCCTCATCACTTGCGTCTTCAGGTGCAATTCCCGCCACTCTTTGGCGGCGTCGCTGCGCAGGGTGATGCCGCCGCCAGCCCAGTAGATCAGATGGTCGTCAACAAGCTGCGCGGTCCGGATGGGCAGGGCCAAGTCGAATTCGCCTCCGCGGATCCAGCCCAGGGCACCGCAATAAAATCCTCGGGGGGCGGCCTCAACACCGGCGATATGGGTGCAGACCGCATGTTTCGGAGCACCCGTGACGCTGCCGCCGGGCAGCATGGCGCGGAGAATTTCCGCGAGCCCTGCATTGGGCCTGGCCTCGGCCTCCACACGGCTCACAAGGTGTTGCACGGTGGGATAGGCGCGCAGGGCCATGAGCTCCGGGACCCGCACGGAGCCCGCTTCCGCGACCCGGCCAAGGTCGTTGCGCACTAGATCCACGATCATGGTGTGTTCGGCTTGTTCCTTCGGATCCGTGAGCAGAGATCTGCCCGCGGCTTCGTCCGCTGCGGCATCGCCAGTGCGGGAAACGCTGCCCTTGATGGGCTCCGAGACGAGGGTGGAGCCGGACTTGCCGAGCACCCGCTCCATGCTGAGACAGAGCAGAGCCAGGCCATCTTGACCCAAGGGCAGGAAGGCTCCACGGGGAGGCTCGGCGCGCTGAAAACAGGAAAGCGCCAGGGCCGCCCTGTCGCCGGTCCAGGCGGCGTCGAAGGGCACGCACAAATTCGCCACATAGAATCCGCCGTCGAGGATCCGCGCGCGGATGGTTTCCACCGCTTCCCGGTGGGTGGATTGGCTCCACCTGGGCTTGAGGGCGCCGAGCTGGGGCCGGGCCGGGACTTCAGCTTCGGCCAGAAAGCCTTGGATATCCGCCACGGGCGGGTCTCCCCAGCGCCAGATTTCGGCGGTTCCGCCATCGACATGAAGCGCATGGCTCAGGCCTTGCCAGGCTTGCCCCAAGGCTCCCAGGGAGGGAACCTGGTGCGGGAGCCCCGCTTCCCAGCAAGCCAGTTCGTAGGAAAGCGCTCCGATCCATGGATGGCCAGCCTCCGCGGCCTGCTCCAGGAGGTCGAAGGGGCGGCCTTTCTCCGGGCGGCCGTCCAGGGTGGTGATCCAATCATGCCCATTCCACCGGCTTTCCAGTCGCGGGCCGGCGGGCAGGCCGAGCAGGTCGCCGCCCCAGCCCTCGCCATGGAGCCAGGATGCCCCGCGCCGCAGCAGGCCCTGGGCGCAGCCGGGCCAGGGCCGGGGCAGGGCCATGGGCTGCCTGTGGGTGGGGCTGAGACGCTCGGCGAGGGCCATGCTCCATCTTGCCCTGCGTCAACCTGGCCCACCTTAAAAAGGTCCTGGAGCCACGCTTGCTGGCCGCCGCGACCCTGGCCGGATCGTTGCAGCCCCTCGGGCCGGTCCCCGGCCGACCGCGGGAATTATTCCTCCTTGAGGGCGATTGCCTGGTTAATGGCAAAAAAAATCACTTTCTGGAGATGAAAGTTGAGGATAGCCTCGAAGGTCCCAGGAGGCCCCATGCCCACGATTGAAATCAGCTCCCAGCCCGGAAAGGATTTCTCCGGCGATGTGCTCATCGTTCCAGTGTTCTCGGGCCGCGAGCGCCACCGCCTGCCTTTGGCCATCAGCAAGGTGGTGCGCCAGGTGATGGACGAAGGGGATTTCAAGGCGGATTTCATGGAGATGGTGCCCCTCCACCACCCCAATGGCGTGAAGGACAGCCGTTGGATGCTTTTGGTCGGTCTGGGCGAAGAAGAAGCCCTAACCCTCAACAAAATCCGCAAAGCGGTCGGAACCGCGGGCCGCCATGCCGTCAAGAAGCACTGGGCCTCCGTCGGCGTGGTGGCGCCGGCCACCTCGGCGCTGGGCCACGACGAGGTGCAGGAGTCGGTGCTGGAGGGCATCCTGCTCGCGGACTACGACCAGGTGGCGTTCAAGGGCGACAAGGCCGAAGCTAAGCGGTTCAAGAGCGTCGAGATCTTCACGAACGGCGACGACACCCGCAAGGCGCGCCGCCGCCAGTCCCAGATCGAGGCCGGCGTCGAGGCCTGCCACCGCGTCCGCGACATGGCCAACACGCCCGCCGCAGAGATGTACCCCGAAAGCTTCGCCGCCGAAGCGGTCAAACTCGCCAAGCACCATAAGCTCCACTGCGAGGTGCTGGATGTCCCAGCGCTGGAAAAAGGCAATTTCAACTGTGTGCTCGGCGTCGGCAAGGGCTCGGCCCGTCCGCCGAGGGTGGTGAAGCTGGACTACACCCCGAAGGAAAACCCAAGAAGCACATCGTGCTCGTGGGCAAGGGCGTCTGCTTCGATTCCGGCGGCCTGTCCATCAAGGATGCCTCGAGCATGGAGACCATGAAGGACGACATGACCGGCGCGGCCATCGTCCTGGCCACCCTGGTGGCCTGCGCCCAGCTCGAAGTTCCGGTGAAGGTGACGGGACTCATGGGCCTGGTGGAGAACATGACCGGCGGCAGCGCCTACAAGCCCGGCGATGTGCTCCGCAGCCGCAAGGGCAAGACCATCGAAGTCCTCAACACCGACGCGGAGGGCCGGCTGGTGCTCGCTGACCTGCTGCATTGGGCCTCGGAGATGAAGCCTGACCACATCGTGGATTTGGCGACACTGACCGGCGCCGCCCTCATCGCCATGGGCGACGGGGTCAACGCGGTCATGGGCACCGACCAGAAACTGGTGGAGCGCCTGCTGGACGGCGGCAATGCCACGGGCGAGCACCTCTGGCAGCTTCCCCTGGTGGAGGAATACCGGGAACTGCTCCGCAGCTCCCTGGCGGACATCAAGAACATCACCGGCATCCGGTGGGGCGGCTCCATCACCGCGGGGCTGTTCCTCTCGGAATTCGTGGACCACCCCTCCTGGGCCCATGTGGACCTGAGCGGCGGGTGGTCGACCAAGGAGCGGGATTTCCGCTCCCAGGGGGCTTCTGGAGAGGGCCCGCGCTTCCTGCTGGATTGGATCTTGAACTGAAACCGCGCGGTTTTTAACCTAAAGGGGCCTCGTCCCCCTTTTTTTTTGAGAACAGGGGTACTTGACCCAAGCCGAGACTCGGTGATGATGGGTGTCACCCCCAAAGTAAACCTGGAGATCCCATGGATCCGATGGAAACCCTCACGAAAGCTGATCTGTCCAAGCACCTGATGGAGCGACTGGACCTGGGAAAGAAAGACGCTGACCTGCTGGTCAATGTTTTCCTGGATAGCATCGTCGGCGCCCTGCGCACCGGGGATGGTGTGGAATTGCGGGGCTTCGGCAGCTTCCGGCTGCGGGACCGCAAGGCCCGCATCGGCAGGAACCCCCGCAGCGGCGACAGCATTAAAGTACCGCCCAAGCGCGTCGTGTATTTCAAGCTCGGCAAAGAACTGCGCAGCAAGCTCATCGACGACGATTCCAAGTAACCATCCATTGAAAGGAGCTCCATCATGCGTTTCCGCAACTTCTTCATCGCCTCAGCCGTCCTGCTGGGATTCGCATTGCCTGGACAGGCCCTCAACGCCCAGGTTGAAAAATCGAAGCGGCCGCGCGTGGCCATCCTTGAATTCCCCGTGGCCAAGAACGCCTACGAGGGTTGGTCCTGGTATGGCGACAACCACAACAGCGAATCCCGCATGGCCAGCGTCATCCAGGATCTCTTCGTCACCGAGCTCTCCGAGGCCGGATCGGGCAAGATCCGCTTGATCGACCGCGCGGCGCTGGAAAAGATCCGCGGCGAACAGGCCTTCGGCCAGAGCGGCGAAGTGGACCCTGAGACCGCCGTCAAGATGGGCAAACTCCTCGGCGTGAAATACATGATCACCGGCAAGATCACCCGCTTCGCCTTCAAGAAAAGCGGATTCAAGACCGGGTGGCTCACTGGCCTTGGGGTCGCCAGACTCACCGGCGATGCGACCGCCGGCGCCGTGGCCGGCAGCGTGAACGTCGGCAAGGCTGAATTCTCCGGCCGCCTGGACGCCCGCGTCATCGACGTGGAGACCGGCGAGATCATCGGCGCCGTGGGGGATGACAGCAAAGTCAGCAACGTGGGCGTGAAGGTCGCGGGCACCGGCAGCGAGATCCAGTACGACCAGAGCATGGTGAATCAGGTCTTCGAACCCATCATCAAGAGCATGTCGCCCAAGCTCGTCAGCAAGATCATGAACGACCAGTAGACGGCGTTTCCAAGTTGCCGAAGGGCCTCTTTCGAGGCCCTTTTTTATCGGCCTTGCGGCCGTGTTGTTTCCCACGGAACGGGAGCTAATGCTCTGAACCCTCTCCCTTCAGCACATCCTCGGTGAAAGCCTGGATGGCCTTCGCATAGTGCGGACCCAGCACTGCCGAACAGTTGAGGTGCCAGGTGGGGATTTCCAGCAGGCGGACCGTGTTGAAGCGGTCCGCCATTTTCCGTTGGGCCTGGGGCGAGGCCAGGCGGTCCTCGGTGGCCAGGAAACACAGAGCTGGGGTGAGGTAGGTGCGGCCTCCCATGCGTTCCAGCACATCGGTTTCACGAACCTCGTAGCCCCCGCGTCTGGCGGCGAGGGCGCTGCCGAATTTCCCCGCCAGGGGCGCCACGAAGGGGTGCCAGAGCCGGTTTGCCGGCCCCCGGACCAGCGCTTCGCCGAAGCTGCGGGAGCTGGCCGGGGCCCCCTCCCAGATGATGCCGGCCAGGGGGCCCCGGCTATCGGACTCCAGTCGGACCAAGGCCAGGAGCCCCACCGAAGCCCCCAGGCTGCGGCCCATGAGCAGGATCTGGTTCCTGCGCCAACCTCGGACCTCCAAGTGTCGGACCAATCGGACCACCTCTTCGGATTCCCGGGCGCCGAAGGTCACCGGCGGAACAGGGCCGCCGGTTCGCAGGGCGTCGTCCCGGCGGCGGTAGGTGAAGATCGCCGCATCCAGTCCGGGGAACCACTTGAGCGCCGGGCTGGTTCCCCAACGGTCATCGCCGAAGCCATGGAGCAGCAAGACGATGCCTTTGGCCGGCTGGGCCCTTCGCAGGGTCCAAAGCTGGAGCCCGTCCACCTGTTCGGAGCTCCAGGTTCCGCCGGGGTCGGAACTTTCCCCTTTGGCCAGTTCCGCATAGGTCTGATCCACAACCGGAATCGGTTGCGGACGGTAGAAAGGGGGATCCACCAGTTCCGCCGCCACTGCCCTGGTTTTGTAGGCCGTGAAGCCCGCCCAACCGGTGGCGGCCGCCATGGCCAGTCCCGCGATCCAGGCCCGGCGCCTCACCAATAGCCCGTGGTGATAAGGACTTTCGCGGAGCGGTTCAGCACACGGCATTGGCAGCTGAGCCTCACGCAGTCGGGGTAGGCATTCCGGGTCAGCACCAGCAGCTCATGCGTGCCGGGCCGGGAAAGGGCTTCCATGCCCTCCAGCACCGTGACCGCGCATTTCCCGCAGGCACCCCGCCCCGAGCAGCTCGAGGCCACGGGAAGGCCGGCTTCCAGGCACTGCCCCATCAAGGTTCCATGGCCGCTCAGCACGCGCTGGTGGAGGCGTGTTTGGGCCAGGATGGTCATTTCAAGATGGCGCTTACCCCAGGAAGGCCTTCCGCGGGGGGCGCCGGCGCGTTCTTGCCGTAGAGGACCGCCTCGAAGCGCTGGGCGAACACCACATAATAGACGCCCTGCGAGGCGCCCATTTCGAGTTCGCCCTGGTCTGGGCCGAAGGCATCGCGGTTGCTTTCCAGGAAGTAGCGGTGGCGGCCCTCCGAGATGCCCGTGACCAGCAGCGTTTTCCCGCCCTTGGAGCTCTGTTTGACGGGGATGCGGACGCCGTCGAGGCTGAATTCCAACGGCCCTAGGACCTTCCGGGTGAAGGCCAGGGTGAGTGTCCCGCCCGGAACGCTCACCGGGGCGGTTTTGGCCACTGAATGGATCGCCTTGGGACGGTTGCATCCGAGCGCTGCCAATAGCGCGATTCCTGCCACGAATGCCGATCGTTGGGCTTGCTTCATGTTCGATCTCCAGCCTCCAGTGTGGCTTAAAAGTTCTCACTCAGAAACCCCATTGAAGCGGGCCAGGATTCCGCCGTTCCAATGGGTGAAGCCTCCGCCCTTTTCAAGGGTCGCGGCCAAAGGGCCGGACAGCTCCAGGCGGAGCGCGCCTCCGGCCTTGGCCTGGAGTTCCTGCACTTGCACTTTGGTCTTCAGGGTGGCGGCCCAGACGTCCTGCCCGCTCCCGCGCGGGCGGGTCAGCTTGAGAAGGTAGATCGAACCTGTCTCCGAGGCGGTGAGTTCCATGGCCACAGCCTCGCCGGCGGCAGGGACCAGGCGCCCCGAAAGGCGGAACATCCGCTTCCCTTTCATCTGGACGCTGGGTGTGGAAAGGATCAATTTGAGCGGTTGGAACTGGTAGGAGGTTCCGCCAAGTTCGACCTTGTTCGCGCGCGGCGCGTCCGGTGGCGGGGCCGGGGACCCGAGGGCGGGAAGAACCAGAAGGGATGCCCACCTTGAATTCATGATGCCTGCCTCCGCCATCCATCTTAGGCGCCGTTACGTAGTGGCCAGCGTTTTTCTGGCCAGTGCGTTACGGCGCCTTATGCCGGCCCAGAATCAAAACGAACGAGTTTTTTCCCCGCAACGGCTTATGCTGGGAGATTGCTTAAAGGAGTGACCATGAGCCGTGTGCTGATGCAGACCGCCAAAGGCGACATCAACATCGAACTGTTCGACCAGGATGCCCCGGGCACCGTGGCGAATTTCAAGAAGCTGATCACCGCCGGCTTCTATGACGGCCTGGCCTTCCATCGCGTCATCCCGAACTTCGTCATCCAGGGCGGCTGCCCGAACACCCGCGAGGGCGCCGGGGGGATTCCAGGCACCGGCGGCCCTGGCTACAAGATCAAGTGCGAAACGGCCGGAAACCCGAACAAGCATGTGCTGGGCGCGCTCTCCATGGCCCATGCGGGCAAGGACACCGGCGGCAGCCAGTTCTTCATCGTCAATGGCGGCAATCCCAGCCACCTGGATGGTGTCCACACCGTATTCGGCAAGGCCGTCGGACCCGCCGACATCGCTGTGGTGCAGGCCATCCGCGCCGACGACCGCATCCTCAAGGTGACGGTGGTCGAGGAATGAGCCGTCAGCTGTGAGCCTTGAGCTATGAGCCATGAGCCATGAGCTATGAGCTTCATTCGGATGTGGCCGGAGTCCGCGACGATATTAGTGGCGCGCCGAGGGCGCATCGAATTTGCTGATAGCTGATAGCTGATAGCTGATAGCTGATAGCTGATAGATGGTGTGTTCCCTGTCAAGGGGCAGCCACTCCTTTCTGCGGTCGAGTGTCCGCCCGCGGCCGGCGCGGTCAAGGACGCAAAGGCGCATGCCGCGGTGCGCGGAGGCAGGCTTGCGCCTGAGTCAAAGGCCGCGTCACGGCCTTTGCGCTCCCGCTTCGCTTTGACCGCGCCGCCCGCGGGCTGGGATGGGCTCCGCTGTGAAAGGAATGGCAGGATCTCAACCTCAATCTGCTTGAACTTCTTCGGGCCAGGCCTTGGTGTGGTGGCGTTCGAAGGGGCGATTCTCAACGAGGAGGGCACGCATCAGCACCATGAGCCTGCGCATGATTCCGACGAGGGCCACTTTCGGAGGTTTGCCCCGCGTGATGTCGCTCCGGTAGATGACGGCCAGGTCATTGTCCCCGCGGATCACGGTCAGGGCGCTCATGTAGAGCAGGCGCCGGATTCTTGGATTTCCTTGCTTGGACATCCTGGGCGGCGCGTTCACCGAGGTTCCGCTGCGGCGGTGTTTGGGCGCGAGCCCTACGAAGGAGCTGAGTTTGCGTGCGTCCTCGAACCTTCGGAGATCGCCGAGTTCGCCCATGATGCCCGATGCGACCACCGGGCCGATGCCCGCGATGCTCACGAGGATCCGGTAGTCCGCATGGAGGTTTTCGTCCGCCTTGATGTGGGCCAAGATCGCCGCGTCGAGGCGCTGGATCCCAGCCTTCATCTCGCGAATGATGGCTCCCCGGACTTCCTGGGCTACCGCAGATCTGCTTGGCAGTTCGTCCCGGTTCTCCGTGGCCAGAGCGGCTTTCAGGAGCGCTTCGCGCTCACGGACCATCGCGTGGAGAACGGAGTAGGTCTCGGACATGGGAACGTGCGCAGATGGATGGCGCTCCTGCCCAAAGGTTGCCAGCACGATGGCGTCCACGCGATCGGTTTTGTCGCGCACACCGAGGCTCAGGCCATAGTGCTTGACCCAGCGCGGATTCACGATGGCGACGGGAAGCTCCGGGCGCAGGCCGCGCAGCCAGGCCGCGAGGGGTTCGGAGTAGCCCCCTGTCGCCTCCATCACCGCGGCCAGTGGTGTGCCGGGTGCCAAGCTCGCGGCCCACGCCAGGCACTCGCGGGCGCCGTCCGGAGAGCGCGCGAACTCCCTAGTGGGAGGCCGGGCGTCCAGATCGGCGCGGGCCAAAGCCGCGTGGAAAGTGGCTTTGGCGACATCCACGCCAAGCCAGCGAGTGGGGTTGTGAACGTCAGGCATGAAAGCCTCCTTTTCCCCTTCAGGCCTTGCTGGACCCCATTCGCGCACATGCTTGCGACTCGGTTCTCGACCATGATGGCTGTTCGGCGGAGGTTCAGCAGATTGGGGGACGTGGCAATATCTATCAGACGGGCCTCAACCCAAGCTCAGAGCAGGCCCACGCCCCCCAGGCCCCTGGGACTTCAGCAAAGCCAAGTTCAGGGGTTGATGCCAACGTACAAGCCCACAGCCCACCGCCCACCGCTCCCGGTAGACTGGAAGTTCCGGAGTCATTCAGTGTCCAAGCCCTTCTACCTCACCACGCCCATCTACTACGTCAATGACATTCCCCACATCGGCCACACCTACACGACGGTGCTGGCGGATGTCATCGCCCGGTTCCACCGGATGATGGGCGAAGACGTGGCCTTCCTCACGGGCACCGACGAGCACGGCCAGAAGGTGGAAAAGGCCGCGGCGGCCCGTGGTATCACCCCCAAGGCTCTGGCGGATGAAGTGGTCGCCAACTACACCGAGCTCTGGAAGCGCATGGACATGACGCACTTCCGCTTCATCCGCACCACTGACGCTGACCACCGCAAGGTCGTGCAGGAACGCTTTCAGCAGCTGCTCGATAGCGGAGACATCTACAAGTCCACCTACAAAGGGCTTTATTCCGTCAGCGACGAGGCCTTTGTCACAGAAATGCAGGCCAAGGAGCTGCAGGCCCAGGGGCTCGCCCACCAGCTGGTGGAGCTGGAGGAGGAGACCTACAACTTCAAACTGTCAAAGTATGAAAAGCCCCTGCTGGAATACTTCGCGGCGCATCCGGAATTCGTGCAGCCGGATTTCCGCTTCAACGAGGTGAAGCGCTTCGTGGAAGGCGGATTGCAGGACCTGAGCATCAGCCGCACCAGCATCCAATGGGGCATTCCCGTGCCAGGCGACGGGAAGCACGTGGTCTACGTTTGGTTCGACGCGCTGCTGAACTACCTCACCGGCGCGCCGGATGGCGCCTGGCCGCCGGACCTGCAGCTCGTCGGCAAGGACATCCTGCGCTTTCATGCGGTCTATTGGCCGGCCTTCCTCATGGCCATGGGCCTCGAACTGCCGAAGACGATCCTCGCCCACGGCTGGTGGCTCATGGGCGAGGACAAAATGAGCAAGAGCAAGGGCAATGTGGTGCGGCCCGACACCCTGCTGAAATTCGGCAACGATGCCTTGCGCTTCTACTTCTTGCGCGACATGCAGATCGGCCACGACCGCGGTTTTTCCTTCGAGGGTTCATGGACCGGCTCAATGCGGATTTGGCCAATGGCCTGGGAAATCTTTCTTCCCGGACATTGAGCATGATTCAGAAATATCGAGGCGGGAGCCTCGCCGATCTCCGCAGGCTGGGGCCGGAGATGCTCCGCGAGGAGATGCCAGTCGATGCAGGGGAGGACTGGCAAGCCACCTTGGAACCCCACTTTTCCTTGCATGCTGATTGGATGGCCATTCCGGCGAAATTCCGCGCCCATGCGGCCGCCAACGACTTTCATGGAGCGCTGGATCTCCTTTGGTCGGCGCTCCGGGATAGGGATGCCTTCATCGTCGATGTCCAGCCTTGGAACATCGCCAAAATCGAAGCCGACGATTCGTATGCGAAGCTGCGGATGGACTATGCTCTTTGCGTCCTATGGCGTTCACTCGCAGTCTCCGCGGTCCTCATCGCGCCGGTCATGCCTGAAATCGCGCAGTCCCTTTGGGGACAATTGGGCCTGAAGGGGGAAGTGAGCGAACCTGGACGCCTGAATGCGACCGAATTCTGGGCCATCGAAATGCCGGAGACCATCGGCACCATCGCGCCCCTTTTCAACCGCATCGACAAGGAAGTGGAAATGAAAGCCGTGGAAGAAACCGTCGCCGCACCCGCCGAGGCGGAGGCAACACCTCTCGACGTGCCGGAGCTCCGGCCCGTCATCGATTACGACACCTTCGCCCAGACGGATCTGCGCGTGGGCCGGATCCTCACCGCCGAGGCCGTGCCCAAGAGCAAGAAGCTCATCAAGATGACCGTGGATCTGGGCTTTGAGCAGCGCACGATCCTGGGCGGCATCGCCACGGGCTACAGCCCCGAAGAACTGGTGGGCCGCATGGTGGTGGTGGTGGCGAACCTGGCCCCCCGCGCGCTCATGGGGATCGAAAGCCATGGGATGCTGTTGGCCGCCAGCGACAATTCCAGCAAGCCATACCTGGTGGCGCCGCCGGCCGACGCCAAGCCGGGATTCATCGTGAAGTAGGATTTGGATGCGTAAGAGCCGAACCGCAAAAATCGCGAAAAGACGCGAAAAAGGATCAGGTGCAGCCCCTTTCGCGCCCTTTGGCGTGTTTCGCGGTTCAGCGTTTTCGACGGCGCATTGAGCCGAGGAGCGCGATGAAACTCCCGGTCTGGTCCTTCGAATTGCTCAGGGACACCGACGCCCCCTTCGAGCGCGTGGTGGAACGGCTGCTGGATGGCGGCCGCTACGGCGAATGGCATCCCCGCCATCGGCATGCCCTTCCCCAGCTTCTGATGCGGGATGAGGCCAGGGCGGAGATCCAACACCAGGAGCGGCCCTTCCCCGGAGTCGAGGAGTGGTCCCGCTACCTCATCGAACGCAAGGGCGATCGCGTGGTCCTGCTGCATCAAGGGAAATTCAAAGGATTCCCGGTCCTGCTGCTCATGGCCTACTGGCGCATCAAATCCACGCGCCTCTGGGAACGCTTCGTGGAGGCCTTATGAAAGCCGTGCTCTGGATGAAATCCTCCTGCACCACCTGCCGCAACGCCAAGGCGAAGCTCGCTGAGCTGGGCATCGAGGCCATGGTGCGGGACTACTTCAAGACACCTCTGAATGCCGCTGAACTGGAGGCGCTGCTACCGGAGGATCCCGCGCCCATGCTGGGCACCAGAAGTCCGAAGTACAAGGAGCTGGGACTCAAGGACCGGCGGATCTCGAAAGCGGAGGCCATCGCACTGATGGTCCAGGACAACAATCTCCTGAAAAGGCCTATCCTGGTGCATCCGCGGGGCGCCATCATCGGCTTCGATCCCGCAGCCTATGAAGACATCGCGAACTGAATTCCCGTGTTTGGAGTCCCCATGAAATTCATGAGCTGGAATGTCAACGGCTTCCGCAGCGCGCTTAAGAAAGGCTTCATGGAGTGGCTGGAGGCAGCCGATCCGGACGTGCTGAGCCTCCAGGAAATCCGTTGCGAATGGGAAGAGATCGACCTGGATGTCCGTCGGCAGCTGGAGGCCGGTTTCGATGTCTGCTGGTTCCCCTCCCAGGCCAAGAAGGGCTACGCGGGCTCGGCCACGCTCACACGGAAGGGCTCGGGGTGGAAGCACACGAAGGGGCTGGGCCTGGCGGAAGTGGACGCCGAAGGGCGCATCATCGTCAGCACGCTGGGGGAACTGACCTTCATCGCCGGCTACTTTCCCAACGCTTCCGCCGGCTTGGTGCGGCTGCCTTTCAAACAGAAATTCGCGGCCGATCTAGCGGGCATCCTGAAATCCCGGCACAAGAAGGGTGAAAAAATCATCCTTACCGGCGACATGAACGTCGCGCCCGAAGAAATCGATCTGGCACGTCCCAAGGACAACGTGAAGAACCCGGGCTTCACGCCCGAAGAGCGGGAGGGATTCAAGGGCTACCTCAAGGCGGGCATGGTGGACGTGCTCCGAGAGCGGAACCCGGGCGTGCCGGGCCTCTACACCTGGTGGACCGCCCGGGGCGGCGCGCGGGCCAAGAATGTCGGGTGGCGGATCGATCTATTCCTGGTGAGCGATTCGCTCATGCCGCGGGTGAACGGCGCCTCCATCCACGCGGATGCGATGGGCAGTGACCATTGCCCCATCAGCCTGGAATTGAAGGACTGATTTCCGGCCTCAGGCTAAGAGCCCGCGGCCCGCCAGGCCTAAAGCGCCTTGATGAACTCCTTGCACTCGCCCGCATGTTTGCCGGTGGGGGCCAGCTCGAGGCACTTCTTGAAAGCCTCCTTCGCGGCCCTCAGGCTGTTGTTGTTGGTCTCGATGAGGCCCAGCATGTAGTAGGAGTCCGCGAACTTCGGATCGATCTGGATGGCTTTGAGGATGAACTCCTTGGCCACCTTGAACCGATTGGCGTTGTAAGCCACGACGCCATCGTTGTAGGCATTCTCCGGACGGGGGCCAACGATTAAATCAGTGGCATCCTGGTACTTGGCCATGGCCTCCTTATCGCCCTTCTCCTTGGCGATGGTCAGCAGCGCTTCGACGAGGCGCAAATCCTTGTTGTTCAGTTCATAGGCCTGTTCGAGCAACGGCTTCGCCTTATCGAATTTGGCGACGGATTTATCCTCCTTGCCCACTTCGTAGAGCACCAGGCCGTAGACCCGGGAGACGGTCTTGAATTTTTCCTGCATGGCCGTTTTGGCGGCTTCGTCCTTGGTCTGTTCAAGGGACTCCGTCAAGGAACTGAAGGCCTTCTCGAACAACGGCTCGGCCTGCTTCCACTCTCTGGCGTTGTAGTGGCTTGTGGCTTCATTGAACGCTGCGTAGCCGGCGTCCTCCAACTTGGCGGCAGGGTCCAACGGGACCGCGGTCGTTGTGGTTCCCGGGCCGGCGGCCCTGGCCTCCTCGGGGGTGAGAAGGGTGAAGTCCTTCTTCATCAATTCGCCCAAGGGGATCTTGAAGTGGTCCCTGGTGTCCACGAATCCATCCGCATGGACCAGGACGTCATACTCCACGGGATTCAGGCCCACCTGGATGTATTTGCCCTTGGCATCGGCCTTGAGCTCTTTGACATAGGTGATGTCCAGCCGCTTCAGGGTCACGACTGCGCTGGGAATGGGCTGACCGCCTTTGGTCGTGATTTTGCCTGAGATGCCGCCGGTCGTATCGGCGGCCAGGGTCACGCAAATGGCCGAGGTCAGGATCAAAGGAAAAAAGCTGCGCATGGGATCCTCCCGAATCTAATAAGTACATGCTCCCATCGCGGCAAGGGTGCGGACAAGTGATGGTTAGCACAATCCAAAGGACCGCTGCTGATTCGGCTATGTGCACCAGGGTGTGGTAGGCTTCTGGAAAATCCCGGGGTCCTAAATGAAGGCATCGGTTCCTGAACCGTCCTTTTCCAGATTGGTTCATTTGCTGGCCGAACAGGCTCTCATGGCGATGGGCGTGCCCCATCCCGAGATGCGGGATCAGCCGCCGGCGAACCCGGGCGTGGCCAGGTTTTATGTGGACCTGATCGACATTCTCCAATCGAAAGTCCAAGGTAATCTGACGGAAGCCGAATCCAGCGAGCTGAGAGAAGTGCTGTACCAGCTTCGACTCCGGATCCTTGATCTACAACCCGCAGCCGCCATCGACAACCCCAGTGAACCACGCTCTTAGGGAACTCCTATGCGATCCAGCCGGACTCTGAACGCGTTGAGTTGCATGCTGATGTCGGTGTCGCTTTGGGCAGCGCCTCCGCCAGCCACGAATCCCGGGCCCCCTGTGGGGATCGCAGGCGCGCCTAGCCTGGGGATTCCGCAGATCCCACCCGCCCAGGCGCTGCCGGCTCCGGAGCTCATTCCCGCCATTGCGCTGAGCCATCGGGCCAAGCGGCTTCAAAAGGCCTTTGAAAGCGGCGATCCCCAGGCTGTCCAGGTGGCGGTCCAGGAAGTGGAGTTGCTGAGGCGCGGCTACGCCACCATCGACGTGATGCCGCTGGTGGATGCGATGGGGCTCTGGGCCAGAGACTGGGAAAGAAGGGCAATCCTGACCTGGGGCTGCAGGTGATCCAGACCGTGGAGCGCTGGACCCGGCCATCCATCGCTCCTGGGAACCCGGATCACCCTCATGAGGCAGCAGGGCATCCGCGGCTACATCTGGAGCCTGCCGGACGTGATCAAGCTCAACCAGCTCCGGATGTTCCACGCCACCAACCGGTGGCTTTGGATCGTCCACCATGCGGGGTGGCTGAGGGTCATGGCGGCCACGCTGCTGTGGGGTGGACCCTTTGCCTCACGATGCGCTACCGCCAGGTGTTCCGGCATCTCTGGGAGGAAGGGCATCTCCGCCGCAGCATCAGTCCGCTGGTGCTGGCCCTGCTGGGCGGGCTCGCCATTACGCTGCCGCTGGTTGCGGGCTTGGACCCCAGCGTCATGGCCATGTTCTGGTTGTGGATGCTCGCGCCATTCCTGAACAGCAAGGAAGTCAAAACCGTCGTGGCGCTGTTGGTGCTCCAGTTGGTGCATCCGGTGCTTGCGGTCTTCGAGCCCCAGGCCTCGCACGAACCGCCCCAGCATCGTGGCGCTCCAATTGCAGCCCCAGGTGCGCGTGGCGGATGCCCAGGTCCTGAGGTTCCTTCCGGAGCAGGACCGCGAATTCCTGAGGGGTTGGCAGCAGCTGCAAAGGCAGGACTGGGTCGCCGCCGAGGGCACCTTCCGCGGCCTTCTGGGCCATCATCCGGACCAGGCCGAGGTGCTCAACAATCTAGGCGTCTCCTGTACCAGCAGAACAAGCACGAGGATGCCTCCAAGGAATTCGACAACGCCTTCAAGGTGAATCCCAGGAGCATCGAAATCCTGGTGAACCAGAGCGTGCTGGCTTTCGAGCACCTGGACACCGTGCTGGGCATCGGAAAGCAGGACGAGGCGAGGCAGGTGAATGCCCTGGCCTACGAGCGGCTGGAGGCGGTGAACCAGTCCAGGAAGGACCAGCGCACCTTCGCCTCCCCGCTGCCCGACACGGATGTGCGGATCAGGGCCCTGATGGACGCCTACAACTCTCCGATTCCGACGGAATGGACAGAGCACATCAAGGACAAGGGCGTCGCCCTGAACTTCATTCTGCCCATCCTGGCCGTGGCGCTGTTCCTGGTGAGGCTGAGGCAGAGCATCCAGCAGGCCCATGCGAGCCAATGCACCCGCTGTGGGGAGCCGTTCAGGACCACCGACAGCGACGATCCGCAGGTGTGTTCCAAGTGCCACCACCTGTTCACCCTGAAAGACGGCCTGCATGCGGAAAGCCGGAAGCGCAAGCTCGACGAAGTTGCCGAGTTCCAGACCTCCCAGCGTCGCATCCACCGGGCCCTGATCGTCCTGCTGCCGGGCGCGGACCAGGCCTTCATCGGCGAGACCCGCGAAGGCTTCTTGGAGCTGCTCTTCTTCTGCCTCGCCTTCGGGCTCACCTTGACCATGGGCCAGACCGTGCGCTATCCGGGCGAGATCCTGCCGGACCCCGTGAGCGTCTGGTTCCCGGTAGGCGCCCTGTTGATGGCTATCCTGTTCCTGCGTTCCTGGATCAAGCTCCTCCCCAGGAAATCTTAGGGTCTTTCGCTGAAAGGTTTTCCCCATGGCACTCGAAGGCTCGCTGCGGGATTTCGATCTTTTCTCCCTGTTCAACATGATCAAGATCCAGGGCAAGAGCGGCACCCTGGTGCTGTCCCGGGGCCAGGAATTCGTCAAAGTGTTTTTCGACCTGGGCGAAATCGTTGGCTGCGACTCGAACCAGGTGCGCCTGGAGGACCGGGTCGGCACCATGCTGGTCCGGCTGGGAAGGCTCAGCGGCGAGGAGTTGATGCAGATCGTGCAGCTCCAGCGCCAGACCCTGAAACTCATGGGCACGCTGCTCTTGGAGAGCGGCAAGGTCACCGCCCAGGATCTGCAGGACGCGCTGTTCAACCAGGCCATGGCCATCATCTACCGCACCTTCCGTTGGAAGGAGGGGGACTACCGCTTCGATTCCATGCTGCCCCTGGATCTGGACCGGGAGCATTTCCCGCCGATCCCCGTGGATACGGTGCTCATGGAAGCCGCCCGCATCCAGGACGAGTGGCCCGAGGTCCAAAAACGCCTTCCGGACCTTTCCACGCCCCTGGCCAAGACCGCCAAAGGAAACGCGCTCAAGCTGGACATCGACCGCGAGCTGTCCACGATCCTGGACGGCCAGAGCGGAACCAGCACCCAGGGCAGTTCGGGATTGAGCCACGAGCTGGAAACCGTGCTCACCTACTTCGAGCAGTCCCAGAGTGTGCAGGATGTCCTGTTGGTGAGCCGCTACGAGGAGCTGGACACCTGCAAGACCATCGCCGACCTGCTTGAGCAGGGCCTCATCGAGCCGATCCGCGCCGATGTGAACCGGCCTTCGAGGCCGTGGACCGCCGATGATCCCGACCTGGGCAAGTCCGATGAGCCCGAAGGCCCCTCGAAGGTCTTCTGGCCCTGGGTCGCGGCGCTCGTGCTCTTCCCGCTGCTCACCTACGTCCCCAAGGGGCGGACCTCCTTGAACCAAGGGCTCGCCAGCCTCCAACCGGCGGATCTGCGGGATACGCCGGACGTGGTCACGCGCATACGCCAGGCCTGGGCCTTGCGCATGGCTTCCCCCGCCGACGGCGGCATCCCCCTGGCCAAATCATTGGGCCGCCCGCTGCAGGACGCCTCCAATCCCGTCGCGGACCTTACCAAATATCCGGATCCGCTTTTCGCGCCCTATCCCAAAGCTCAAGCCCCCGCGGCGGAAACAACGGGCTCCGAGCCCGCCAAACCGGCGGCTACCCCTCAAGCCAAGGGCAAGTAGCTAGATGTACGTCCATCAGCGCAACGGCTCCATCGAGATCATCTGCGGTCCCATGTTCAGCGGCAAGTCCGAGGAACTGATTCGCCGGGTGAAACGGGCGGTGATCGCCCGGCAGAAGGTGCAGGTCTTCAAGCCGGCCATCGATGACCGCTATGACAGGGCGGCGGTGGCCAGCCACAGCCAGCAGAAAATGGATGCCATACCCATCCGCCACTCCCGCGAGATCCGCGACCTGCTCGACCCCCTGGTCGAAGTGGTGGCCTTGGACGAGGCCCAGTTCCTGGATGAAGGCGCCGTGGACCTGGCGGAGGAACTCGCGGACCGCGGCGTGCGGGTCATCGTGGCGGGCCTCGACCAGGACTTCGCCGCGGCGCCTTTCGGAATCATGCCGGTCCTTCTCGCCAAGGCGGAGTTCGTCTCCAAGCTCCAGGCCATCTGCGTGGTCTGCGGGGCCGTGGCCAGCCGGAGCCAACGCACCATCCGCAGCGGAGGACAGGTCCTGGTGGGCGCCTCGGAGGCCTACGAGGCCCGCTGCCGCCACTGCTACGAAAAGCCCGCATCGACCTCCAAGGCCCTGATCCAGGATCCTGCAGAAGCCTCCATGCCATTCCCGCCCAAGCTGGCCGAGGGGTGAAGAAGGGTATGAGCTATGAGCCATGAGCCATGAGCTTTTCAGGTCGCGCCTTTGGCGCGGTCGATTTTAAGCTCAAAGCTCAAAGCTCAAAGCTCAAAGCTCATAGCTCAAAGCTCAAAGCTCAAAGCTCAAAGCTCATAGCTCAAAGCTCAAAGCTCACTGCCCACGGCCGCTACTCCTTTCTGCCTTCGGCATCCTGGCCCTTGGCGTTAAACTCCAAGGTTGGGCCTGGACGCTTGTTCCTGTCCCGGGAGCGCGCTGCTGCAGTGCTCCGATTTCCAACCCCCCGCCACCGATCCGGCGGGACAAAGCCCGAGGCTTCAGGGCACAGGAGTTTTTCATGGCCGGCGCCTACGCCACCTTCACCCACATGACGGATTACATGGGCTTCCAGGGCCTGCTTACGGACGAAGAGCGCATGGTGCGCGAGACCGCCCGGGATTTCGTGAATGGGAAGTGCTGCCCATCATCGAGAAGCACGCCCAGGCGCAGACCTTCCCCAAGCATCTCATCCCCAAGATGGGCGAGCTGGGTTTCTACGGCCCCTCGCTGCCCGAGGAATATGGCTGCGCGGGACTCTCAAGCGTTGCCTACGGATTGTTGATGTACGAACTGGAACGGGGCGATTCGGGCCTGCGCTCCTTCGCCTCCGTCCAGGGCAGCCTCGTGATGTGGCCCATCTACGCCTATGGCAGCGAGGAACAGAAACAGTACTGGCTGCCCAAGATGGCCAAGGGCGAAAAGATCGGCTGCTTCGGCCTGACCGAGCCCGACTTCGGCTCCAACCCCGGCGGCATGCTGACCAAGGCCGTGCGCGAACCCGGCGGCAAGTGGCGCATCAACGGCACCAAGATGTGGATCACCAACGGCACCATCGCGGACGTGGCGGTGGTGTGGGCGCAGACCGAAGACGGCATCCGTGGCTTCCTGGTGGAAAAGGGAACGCCGGGCTTCAGCGCGCCTGAAATGAAGGGCAAATGGTCCCTGCGCGCCTCCACCACCTCGGAGCTGGTGCTGGAGGACGTCATCGTGGAGGAAGAAAAATCCCTGCTTCCGCACGTCAAAGGATTGAAGGGCCCGCTCGGCTGCCTGACCCAGGCGCGGTTCGGCATCGCCTGGGGCGCCCTGGGCGCGGCGGACGCATGCTACCAGTGCGCCCTGGACTACGCGAAGCACCGCATCCAGTTCGACCGGCCCATCGCCAGCTTCCAGCTCCAGCAGGAGAAGCTTGCATGGATGGTGACGGAACTCACCAAGGGCCAATTCCTGGCGCTGCAGGTGGGGCGGCTGAAAGACGCCAAGAAGTACACGCCCGCCCAGGTGAGCATGGCCAAGATGAACAACGTGAACGCCGCCCTCGAAATCTGCCGCAAGGCCCGCACGATCCTCGGCGCCAACGGCATCCTGGACGAATATCCCGTCATGCGCCACATGGCGAACCTGGAAAGCGTCTACACCTACGAAGGGACCCACGACATGCACACACTGGTGATCGGGCAGGAAGTGACTGGCATTCCCGCTTATCGCTAGCGAGAGCTAACGATGGGTCCCAAGTCCCAAGTCCCAAGTCTCAAGTCCCAAGTCTCAAGTCCCAAGAAAATAAGAGAACGGCCCCAAAGGGGCCGTTTTATACCAACTAGCGATCATTAGTTAAATTCATCATATCCAAATCCGGAGAGGCTTTGGATCATGTTCGCGTCGAATTCGGCCTTTCTCAGGGAGGAGGAAAGCTGGTCAGTCACGGCTTTCATGGATGAGAACAGCTTGTTGGCGAAGTGCTTCTCCCTTAGGTGGTCCCAGAGATGTTCGACCGGGTTCAATTCCGGGCTGTAGGGCGGAAGGACATGAAGCCGCCTGTTCTGCGGCACGACTAGGCCTCCGGCTTTATGCCACCCGGCCCCGTCAGTACCATGAGGATGAAATCATCCGGTGGCGGTCTGCGACGGTTCGCGGTGTCAGGCTCATGGTTTCGGCGTTGACGGCAGGAGGATCAGGCTGTCCATGACGCCATCCTTCGGGCTGATGGCCGCGAAGGCGTAGGTGTATTCACGGACGAGGCGGTTTTTCACGATGGGGCGGACACCCCTGGGCGCCCAGCACTTTGCGGGGCGGCTCAACCGGCCGAAGCGGCCTTCGTCTTGGAACATGAGACGGACAGGGCGCCCGGCCGCGGCTTGGCGTGCTGTTTCTTCAGCGATTTCCACGCCGAGTTTTTTTAAAGGCGGCCTGCGCCGCCGGGTCAGCTTTCGGATGACTCGGACGCGGCGCAATCTTCCGCCAGCCATGCCGTGCCAGCAGACGGTAGACAGTACTTTCGGCGACCTCCCGTCCCAATTGGGCCTCGTAGGCAGCCTTGATCTCGGAAGCCGTCAAAATGCCTCCAACCTTGGCCTGTTCAAAGAAGGGCGCGAGAAACGTGGCCTCTTCTTCCACTGTCATGTTCTGCCGATGGCGTCCGCCCCGATGGACGATCTCGAAGAAGGCATCGCCCTCCTTTGCATAATGCGAGTGCATCACGCGGACTGTACCCGTTGTCCAGCCCACCACCTGGGCGATGTCCTTGGCGGATGCCCCGAGCGTAGCGCGAAGCAGGATGCACTGAATCCGTTGGAATTCAGGTTTGCCCTCGGCTTTCTTCAGACGCTCAGCAAGCGCATCGATGGTTTCTCTGTCTGGTGTGATCAAGTTCTTCATCCCGGCTCCTTATAGGGCTGGGATAAATATAGGTCATTAACTATTGATTGCTAGATGGTATTACTTGAGACTTGAGACTTGGGACTACTTCACTTCGAGCTTACGGGCTTCCAGCAACGTGCCCAACGACTGCTCAAGCGTGGTGACGTTCTTCGCGTAGGTGATTCGCGCCTGGAGTTCGGCGGAGCGGGCGGTGTCCAGCTCATCGGCCCTTTGAAGCACGAAGAAGTTGGTGCTCATGCCGTTGTCGAATTTCTTCTTCTCGGCGTCGAGGTTCTTCTCGCGGAAGATCCGGGTCTTTTCAGCGGCGGCGACGCCCTTGGCGGCGGCTTCGAGGTTGCGGTAGGCCGTTCGGACCTGGAGGACGATTCCGAGCTCCTGGTCCCTCAGGCTCAGCTCACTTTGGCGGCGGTTGGCCCGGGCCTGGGACTGGCCGCCCTTGGCGGTGCGGTTCGCGAAGGGGATGGAGAACGTCAGTCCGACGTTGTAACCGGGGTATTTGAAGCCCGTCAGATCGGTGTTCACGCCGCTGAAACTGTCGTGGGCGTTGGAAGCGCCCACATAGCCGAGGTTCAGGTCCAATTGAGGTTTGAGCTTGCTGTTGGCGGAGGTTTCCAGGGCCTGCTTGGATTCGAGGTCCAGTTTGGAGACCTTCAGTTCCAGCCGCCTGTCCAGCGCGGTCTTTTCGGCGGTGCTTTCGTCGAACCGGAAGGGTTCGATGCTGGGCGCGTCCGAGGCGTCGAGATTCGCGGATTTGGCCGCATCCGGGAACAGGGCCCTGGCCAGGGCATCCTTCGCGTTCTCAAGCTGCGCCTCGGCGGCGATGATGTCCTGCTCGCGCTGGGCGACGGAAGCCTCGGCGCTGGTCACTTCGATGGGGCCAGGGTCCCCACCTGGACCCGGATCTGGTTCTCGTTCAACTGCTTCTGGGCCAGGGCCAGCGATTGCCGCTTGTTTTCCAGGTTGCGCTTGGCGAAGACCAAATCCCAGTACTTGGATTCCGTATCGGCCACGAGGGCGATGATGGACTGCTGGAAGACGTAGTCCGCCTGTATGGAGCCTTTCTTGGCCACGATGGGGTTCACGCTGGACGCGTAGCGGCCGCATTGCGCAGCAGGCTCTGGGTGTAGGTCGCGGAGAGGCTGCTGCTGTAGGGGAAGGGGCTCAGATTGGTCGTGGGGAGCGGCGTCGGCCCGTTCACCTGGCCGGTGGAAGTGACCGAGGTGCTGGTGCCGGACGAATCCGTCGAGGAATACAGCGGGGATTGGGAACCGAAAGCGATGGAGAGGTTTCCTCCCCATTCAAAAGGCTTGGTCACCGTGGCATTGATGTTCCGGGTGGTGGTCGTGAATTCGTAGTCCGACGTGATGATGGTCCCGCCCAACGGCTGGACGCTGATCCTCGCCGTCTTGGTATGGCCGAAGCTGAGGCCGCTCTGGAGGGACCAGTCGAAGGCGCCCTGGTTGATGAGGACGCCGGCTTTGGCCGCATCCCGGACCTGTTCGGCGATGCCGACCTGGAGGTTGTTCTTGAGCGCAGTCTGGACCGCATCCTGCAAGGTGATGCGCTGGACGGCCGGGGCGCCTGCCGCAGTGTCCTGGGCCACCAGACCGAACGCGATGAAGAGGGCGGGGAAGGCCTTGAAAGCGGCCGTGGTGGTTCGGGGCATCGTCACTCCTTGATCGGCAAAATCGGAAAACATCAAACAACTGTCATCAAGACCGGCGCCAGGGAAGGCTCTCGGGGCCTACGGGCCGCGAATGGGTGAGGTTTAGGATAACCAGGGCTTTTCTGGTGGCTGGGCCGGGCTCGCCGTGCCAGCTACGGATCAGCAGAGACGGCGGCGAACCAGCAGAATGCCTTCCTCGTGGGCCGAGGGCAAGGGAGAGATTCATCACCTGTTGAAAAAGGTCGGGGCTGGTCCGCCCCGGATGGTTCTGCGGGCTCCCAGACATCACTTCGTCTGGCTGATCCGCAGCTCCACTTTCTGCCCGAGCTTGAGGGGGGCAGCCTCGTCCAAGGCAATCTTCACGAGCAGCATCCGGATATCCGTGGGGCGGGCGGCATCCTGGGGCTTGAGGCGCCGGGGACCGACGCCATCCGGCAGTTCCTCGATTTTTCCGCGCCAGGTCTCCGGGGTGCCCTCGGCCCGGACCTCCACGGCATTGCCGACTTTCAGGCGCGACACATCGGATCGTCCACCTCGGCCTCGATCCGTGTGCGCCCCAGGTTCGTGAGGCGCAGGATGCGGGCGCCCGGAGCCAGGGTCTCTCCCGCGTTGGCGAAGCGCTCCAGCACCACGCCGTCGATGGGTGCCTGGATCTGCCGTTTGGAAATCTGGACCCTGAACTGGTCCATGGAGGCTTTCGCGGCATCCCGGCGGGCCTGGGCGAGGCGGAGCTGGTTCTCGGAATCATCGAGGCTGCGCCGGTCCAGGGCCCCCTGGCTGAAAGCTGCCGCCGACGCGCGACTTCACGCTCCTGGAAGGCGATTTCGGCGCCCTGTTCGCGGACCGGGCCTCCGCGGCCTCCAGGGAGGCGCGCTGTTCGCGGTCATCGATGCGCGCGAGCACCTGGCCTTTCCGCACGGCATCCTTTTCGTGGACCGCCATGGATTCCAGGGTTCCCCCCAGATCCGTGCCGACGACCACGTCGAAACCTGGATAGGCGGCCACGCGGCCTTCGCAGCGCACCGGACTGTTCCCGGAGGCGGCGCCCTGGGCGGGCGCGGCGGCTTCCCTGCGGCCCGGTTCCCGCTGGATGAGCACCATCGCGGTGAGGGCCGCAGCGGCGGTGAGGGGGAGGATGATTTTAAGAGCGGTGCTGGTCTTCATGATGTTTCCTTTCAGGGATGCAGGAGGCCGTCGTGGATCTGGAGCACGCGGTCCGCGATGTCGCGGACCTTGGGATCGTGGGTGACGATGAGGAGGGCGCGGTTCTCGCGTTTGGCCAGGTCCCTGAACAGGTCGAGGATCTGGGCGCCCACGGCGCTGTCGAGGTTGGCGGTGGGCTCATCCGCCAGGAGCACGCTGGGCTTGCAGGCCATGGCCCGGGCGATGGCCACGCGCTGCTTCTGGCCGCCCGAAAGGTCGCGGGGGAGATACCCGGCGCGGTCCGACAGGCCCACCGAATCAAGCAGCGCGGCGGCCTCGTGTTTCGCAGCGGGACCTTTCACGCCTTTCAGATTGATGGCGTACTGCACATTCTCCAGCGCGCTCAGGGCGGGGAACAGGTTGTACTGCTGGAATACGAAGCCGATGTTGCGGCGCCGCACAGCCGCCAGCCGCTTCGAATCGGCGTCCACTTGGTGCTGGTGGATGTGGAGGGTTCCGGCGCTGGGTGAAAGGATGCAGCCCAGGATCTGAAGCAGGGTCGTCTTTCCGGATCCGGAAGGCCCCTCCAGGGAGACCACCTCGCCCGCCTGGAGTTCGAGGGACACCCCCCGAAGCACCTGCGTTTCCACGCTGCCATCGTGGAAGGTCTTGGCGAGATCGGTTCCTTTTAAGACTGTCATGGCTTGCCTCCTTCGGGTTCAGGAACGGGAGATCGCCCACAGACCGCAGGCGACCGCCGCGCAGAGCGGCGAATAGAGCAGGGTGTCGAGCCTGGCGAAGCGGGAGCCGCGGACCCGCTTGAAGAATCCCAGGTAGTTGAATTCCCCCACCGCCCGGAGAGCGAATATGGCGGCGATCCCTTTGAGCAGGCGGCCGGGCCAGGGTGGTGGAAGGGGAAGGGGGAATAGTCCAGCGTGGCCCAGGACCAGCGCCGCCACGGCCGCGAACAGGAAGGCGACCAGGCCAGTGGTGCCGGCGGAAGGCGTGCGCAGCGGTTTCCCGTCCACTTCTGGGAGCACCGCCCCGGTGCCGGAGCGCCCCCCGGCGGCCCAGTAGACGTGGATCGCAGAGGCGGACAGGAAGAAGAGCGCCAACAGGGCGGAGATCATCGGAAATCCAGATGGGGAAGGGGGAGCCGGGGCAAGGGAGGAGGGGCCGGAGAACGCGGCCGTCTTCCTCAACTCCGGAAGACAAGGCCTGGGTCCACGTTGGCCACCTTGCGGAAGCTGACCATGGCGGAGGCGAGGCAGAGCAGGAGGGTGCCGACTGCCACGATGGCGATGGTGGAGGCAGGCATGATGAGTTTCAGCGCCATGGCTTCGATGCCGGGCTTCTGGGCGAAAGCCAGTCCGAGGCCGAGGACAAAGCCCAGCACCGCGGCGATGGTGGCCTGGCGGGCCAGGATGCGGTAGATGTCGGCGTTGCTGCCGCCGATGGCCTTCACGGTGCCGAATTCCTTGATGTGTTCCATGGTGGAGGTGTAGAGCGTCTGGGCCACCACCACCACGCCCACCAGGACGCCCAAGAACACAGCCAGGAAGGCGTTGAGGCCGATGCCCGTGTTCTTGATCCAGTAGGCCTCGGATTTGGAGGCCCATTCATTGGAGGTGTACACGTCGTTGAAGGGCAGGCGCCGCCGGATCTCGGTCTTCACCGCCGCCACATCGGCCCCGGGCGCCAGCTTCACCAGGATGTAGCTGGTGTTGCCCTTCAGCAGATCGGGATTCATCTCCTGGGCCCGCCTGAAATCGATGAAAGAGACCGGGGTGGTGGTGAAGGATTTCGCATCCCGGGACTGGCCCGCGATGCGGAGCCGGCGGTGCTGCACCTCCCGGAAGTCGCCGGTGGCGAAGTCGCCCAGCCGGCGCTTGGAGCTTTCGTCCATGAAGATGAATTCCCCGCGGCGGAGGTCCTGGATATCGCCTTCTTTCAGGCTCCAGGGCAAGTTCCAGGCGCCGAAGTCTTCCAGCGCGTAGAAGATGCCGCCCTCCTCGGCGCCGTTGGGCAGCGAGATGTTCATGAAGGTGACGATAAGGTTGTCGGCCCTGGCGACACCGGGAACCGACCGAACGCGGTTCACGTAGGTCTCCGGGAACTCGTGGGCGAAATCCACGTTGGGCGTGTTGCGGGAGGTCACCCACAAGTCCGCGCTGGCGTTGCGGATGGTGAGCGTGGCATTGCTCAGCAGGCCGAAGAAAAGGCCCACCTGGGACAACACCAGGGCCACGGCGAAGGCGACGCCGGCCACGGTGATGGTGAAGCGCAGCTTGTCGTGCAGGAGGATCTTCAGGGCCAGGTCCACCATGTCAGGACCTCTTTTTGGCGGCGCGGCTCCTGGCCGCGGCCGGCTCCGCGAGCAGGCCGTCCACCTGCAGGTCCACCATGGTCCTCACCCGCTTCTTCAAGGGGCGCCACTTCACCCAGGGGTCGTTGCACTTGGAGAAGTGGAGGGCGAGCACGCCATGGATGCCCGCCCACACGGTCTGGGCCAGCAGTTCCGCATCCTTGTAAACCGGACGGAGGCGGCCCGTGGCGATGGCCTCCGCCGCGGTCCCGAGCAGGAAGGCGTAGGCGTCCATCTCGGGATTGCCCTTCCACTCCTCCTCGCCCTTGCCTTCGTAGTCGGGCGAATCGGACATGAACATGAGGCGGTAGTGGTTGGGGAAATCCTCGGCGAACCGCGCGTAGGCCAGGCCCAGCCCCTTCAGGCGCTGGACGGGATCCTTCTCGGCGGCCAATTTGGCGAAGCCCTTCCCGAACTCGCTGTAGTCGTGCTGGCAAAGCTCCCGAACAAGGTCTTCCTTGTCCTTGAAATGCAGGTAGATGGTGCGGGGGCTGTACTCGATGCGCTCGGCGATGGCCCGCATGGTGACGGAATCGTAGCCGTCCCGGGCGAACAGGTAGCGCGCCGCGTCGAGGATCTCCTTTTTCAGTTTTTCCTTTTCCCGTTCCCGGCGGTCGATGGGTCCCATGGGGCCTCCAAGTTCAACAAGGTTCATTTTGTAAACATTGTTTACTTTGTCAACCATGATTTAAAAATATTTTTTGTTTCAACCCGCTTGACCTCCTCCAGGCGGCAAGATGGGCCTCCGGCCCGGGCACCCTCCCTTGCACCGAGGGGCGCTGGGGTCATTCTGCCTTGGGGAGTTACTTCAGCAGCTGCCTGGCCACCACCATGCGCTGGATCTCGGAGGTGCCTTCATAGATGGTGGTCACGCGGACATCGCGGTACAGGCGCTCGACCACATACTCGCGGCTGTAGCCGTAGCCGCCGAAGATCTGCACCGCCCGGTCGCAGACCCAAGTAGCGTTTTCGGTGGCGAAGAGCTTGGCGGTGGCGGCCTCCAGCGTGCAGGGCAGGCCATCGTTCTTCAGGGACGCGGCCTTGTAGACCAGCAACCGCGAAGCCTGGACGCGGGCCTCCATCTCGGCCAGGTAGGTCTGGATGGCCTGGTGCTCGCCGATGGGCTTGCCGAAGGTGTAGCGGGTCTTCGCATAGGCGATGGACTCGTCCAGGGCCCGCTGGGCGATGCCCAGGGCTTGGGCCGCGATGCCGATGCGTCCGCCGTCGAGGCCGTTCAACGCGACTTTCAGTCCCTCGCCGTATTCCCCCAGCAGATCGCTGTCTGCGACGAACGCATCTTCCAGCGCCACCATCACGGTCTTCGAGGAACGCAGGCCCATCTTTTCTTCGGGTTTGGCCATGAAGACGCCCGGCTGCTCTGCATCGAGCACGAAGGCGCTGATGCCTTTCTTCCCTTTTTCCGGATGGGTGATGGCCATGGCGATGAAATATTTCCCGACGCTGCCATTGGTGATCCAGGCCTTGGCGCCGTTCAGCTTCCAGCCGCCCTCCACCTTCGTGCCTTTGGTCCTCAGGGCTGCCGCGTCGCTGCCCGCGTTGGGCTCGGTGAGCATGAAGCCACCGAGGACTTCACCGGACGCGAGCGGTTTCAGATACTTCTGTTTCTGCGCCTCGGTGCCGAAATTCAGGATGGGCGCGCAGGCCACGGAATTGTTCACGCTCATGGTGACGGCCACCGATGCGTCCACGCGGGCGATCTCCTCCAGGGCCAGGATGTAGCTCAAGTAATCCACGCCCGCGCCGCCGTAGGCTTCGGGGATGCTCATGCCCATGAAGCCCATCTCGCCCAATTGCTTGATGATGGCGGCCGGGAATTCCGAAGCGTGGTCCCGGGCCATGGCGCCGGGCTCGATCTCGTGGAGCGCGAACTCCCGCGCGGCGTCCCGGATGGCGAGCTGGTCTTCGGTGAAGATGGGAAACATGGCGGCTCCTCGCTACAATCTCAGGGTAAATCGAGATGCAGGCAAAACCTCCTGTTCCACCGGGACCGATGGGCGGGAGCCGCCACGAGGGTCACGATTCAAGGCTCGAAGCGACGCAACAGCGCCGGCCCGGTCTCATCGTCCGTTCAATTCCTTTTCCAGCAGCCGCAGCGCGGCTTTGGAACCCTCCCACCTCATCAAGCCTTGGGCCTCGCTGATCCCGCACCATTTGAACTCACTGTGCTCATCGGGCGCTAGCAGGACGGGCGAGCTGTATGGCACTTCCATGTGGAAGCAGGTCTCGGTATTGAAGCGGGGCTCGGGATCCGGGAAGTGGATGATGCTCGAATCCACCCAGAAACTGTGCTTCAGGGGCAGCGGAGCCAGGGTCCCAGTGAGCCCGGTCTCCTCTTTCAGCTCCCGGTGGGCGGTTTCCTCGCAGGTCTCGCCGGGTTCCATCATGCCGGTGACGCTCTGCCACCAAAGTCCGTGGGAAGGCACCCGCAGCATCATCAGGATCTCAGGGCCGCCGGGGCCGCGCCTCCAGGTGAGGGCGCTGACACTCTGGCTGGAAGGGTTGGAAGGCTGGATGGCCAGGCCCAGGCATTCGCATAGGTGCTTTTGGAGGTGGTCGGCGGCGGTTTCGGCATCCGGCGCGGCAGGTCCCAGCAAAGTACGGAGCGAACAGACGCCTTTATCGGTGAAGCCGCAGGGCGTGATCCAACTGAAGTGCCCGAGGTCCGGCTCCACGTTGAAGGCGATGCCATGGGTGGCGATCCAGCGGCGCAGGTGGAGGCCCACGGCGCCGAGCTTTTCAAGGCCGCCGCCTTTCCGGAATCTGGAGGTGTCCACCCAGATGCCCGGCGCGCCTTTCAGCCGGTCCGCCGCCACGCCGAAATCGGCCGCGGTGCGTATCATGGCTTCTTCCAGGCCCCGGACCAGGCGGCCCACATCCTGGCGTCCTCCGGAAAGATTGCAGATGGGATAGACCACGATCTGGCCAGGACCGTGGTAGGTGACCTCGCCCCGCGGTCCGTCTGCTGGATCTCCACGCCCTGCTGCGCGCAGAATTCCGCGCTGACGTGGATGTCCGCCGCCGATGCGTTCCGGCCCAGGGTGAACACCGGATTGTGTGAAAGCATCACCAGTTGGTCGGGATTCCCGGGGTCGGCCACGTATTCCGCTAGAGCCTTCTGCATCCTAAGACCCGCGGTGTAGAAAACGAAGCCGAAGCGCCGGAGCTGGGCGGGGCGGGGCGTGTCGAAGCCGAAGGCGCTCATGGTTTGTAGTGTGGCGCCATTGGATGATTGCCACCACTGGGAGGGCGTGAGTCAGGGGTCAAGAGTCGAGAGTCAAGAGTTTAGAGTCAAGAGTTAGGCGATGAGTGGTTCCGCTCTCAACTCTCAACTCTTGACTCTCGACTCTTTCAACTTGAGCTTCAAACAGGTACCTCAGCCACCCGTTCGAGCAGCGCATCCAGGTAGTGGCCGAGAGCCATATCCAGCCAGCGTTTGGAGGGATCGCCCTTCGAGAGGTAGCCCATGTGCCCGCCCGTGGTTTCGATGTGGAGATGGACTGAGCCGGACAGCTCGAATTCCTGGAAGGATTCCACCGCCACGAAAGGGTCGTCCTCGGCCATGAGGATCACCGTGGGCTTCCGGATATTGGCGAGGTGCGGTCCCGCCGAGCAGCGCTCGTAATAGTGTTCCCGGTTCCGGAAGCCGCTGGCCGGAGCCGTGTAGAATTCATCGAAATCCGTGAGCGTGCAGAAGCGCGGGATGCGGTAGATGTCCTGGATGAGCCCATCTTCGACCCTTTCCCGCACGGAGCGGCGGCAGCGGATCACGAAGCGGAGGTCGTAGATCCGGTTGAAGCCCGTCTTGAGCCTCACGGCGCAGCGGGCGAGGTCGATGGGCGGGTTCACCGCGATGGCCACATCGGGCTTTTCGAAAACGCCGATGCCCTCACCGAGATTCAGGAGCAGCGCGTTCCCGCTCAGCGAAAACCCGATGGCGGCGATGCGCTTTCCCGGATGGGCCTGCCGGGCCGCCTTGACGACGGCGCCGATGTCATCGGCCCGGCCGCTGTGGTAGGTGCCCTTGGCCAGGCTCCGGCCCTCGCCGCAGCCCCGGTGGTTCATGGCCCAGATGGAATGCCCCCGCGCTTGCGAGAGAACCACCGCCCGGTTCATGTAGGTGGCGTCATGGGAGCCGCCGAGGCCATGGAAGAGCAGCACCACCGTGTCGGTGGCCCCAGCCCAGGTCCGGCCTGCCAATGCATCGCCGTCCTCAAGTCCCACCCGGATGGGTTCGCCAGGCGTCCGGGGGACGGGCGACGGCAACTGGTCGCCCAGGATGGTCTGGGCATGCGCGCTCCGCGCCCACCAGGGGGCCACGCAGGGCAGCGGCGCTGTGATCGGCGGGCTGGTCAAGGAGCGGTCACCCTGTCCATCGCCGGGAATCCGGCTCCGGCAACCCGAGCTGGTCCAGGACGCGGGTGGCGAAGGCGTCGAAGAGGTCCTCCAGCCCCGAAGGCTTCGTATAGTAGCCGGGCATGATGGGCATGACGATGGCGCCGGCATCGTGGGCCCTCAGCATGTTCTCCAGATGGATCCGGTTCAGCGGAGTCTCCCGCAGGCAGAGCACCAGTGGATTCCGCTCCTTCAAGCAGACGTCCGCCGCGCGGCTCACGAGGCTCTCGCTGATGCCCGAAGCGATGCGCCCCAGGGCTCCGGCGCTGCAGGGGACAAGGGCCATTCCATCCTGGCGGTAGCTGCCCGAGGAGATCGCAGCGCCGAGGTTCCGCTCATCGTGATGGGTGATTTTGGGGCTGAGGGCGCAGAGGTCCTTCACCGCAAGCCCGGTCTCGTCCGCCAGGCAGCGCCGGCCCGTCGGGGACAGGAGCAGTGCGACTTCGGTCACATTTACGTTGGCGGCCAGGCGGCGCAGCACCGCGACGCCGAAGGCCGCGCCCGATGCGCCGGTGATGGCCACAGTGAAGCGTTTCCCGTCCATGGAACCAGTGTGACATGCGGCTGTAGGCTGTGGGCTGTGGGCTGTAGGCGGTAGGCTGTAGGCAAGAGCTGCTTTGGCCCACAGCCCACAGCCAACAGACTATGGCCTTTGTTCGGAGTCCTCCATGTCCTTGAATCTTCCCCAGCGTCCACGCCGCAACCGCAAGAGCGCCGCCATCCGCGGTTTCGCGCGGGAGACCCATCTCGGCCCCGAACATTTCGTGCTGCCGCTGTTCCTTCACGAGGGAGCGGAAAACCAGGCCATCGGCTCCATGCCCGGCTGCTTCCGCCTCAGCCCCGACGGGGTGCTCCGCGAAGTGGAAGGCGCGTTGAAGGAAGGCGTCACGGGATTCGATCTGTTCCCGGCCATTCCCGAGGCCCAGAAGACCTCCGACGGGCGCGAGGCCTACAACCCATCGGGCCTGGTGCCCCGGGTCGTCCGCTCCATCAAGCAGGAATTCCCCGAAGCCCTGGTCATCACCGACGTGGCCCTGGATCCCTACAACAGCGATGGCCACGACGGCCTGGTGAAGGACGGCAAGATCCTCAACGACGAGACTGTGGAGATCCTCATCATGCAGGCCCTCTGCCACGCCGAAGCCGGAGCCGATGTCATCAGCCCCAGCGACATGATGGACGGCCGTATCGGCGCCATCCGGGGCGGCCTCGATTCCAAGGGCTTCACGGATGTGAGCATCCTTTCCTACTGCGTGAAGTACGCGTCCAGCTTCTACAATCCCTTCCGCGACGCGTTGGTTCCTCGCCGAAATTCGGCGACAAGAAGACCTACCAGATGGATCCCGCCAATGTCCGCGAAGCCTTGCGGGAGCTGGCTTTGGACGAAGACGAGGGCGCCGACATCGTCATGGTGAAACCGGCCTTGCCCTTCCTGGACGTGCTGCGGGTGGTGCGGGAATCCACTGCGCTTCCGGTCGCGGCGTACCAGGTGAGCGGCGAGTACGCGATGCTCAAGGCGGCGGCCCTCAACGGCTGGCTGGACGAGCGCCGCACGGTGCTGGAGAGCCTGCTGGGGATCCGGAGGGCGGGCGCCGACATGATCTTCACCTACTTCGCCCGGCAGGCCGCCCGCTGGCTGAAGGAAGGGTAAGGGCCGGAAAGGAGATCGTCATGTGCGGCGGGCTTGAATTCAGGACCCGCAAGGGCAACGCCGCCGCGCACGGATTGTTTCCATCCGAGCCTGAATTCATTCGTGTCACCTTTCCCAACCCCAAGGCCGCGTTGCAGGTGGACGAGGAAATGGATCTCTGGCTGCCGTGGGGAAGGCGCAAGGAGGAATCGGGCGACTGGCCGGAAGGTGGATGGGCCAGGGCGGAGAGCCTTGCCAAAACGTACTGGACCCGTTGGGATCCGGAACCGCTGTTGGTCTTCCCGGTCCGATGGATGGAGAAGGACCACAGGGGGAAGAGCCACTGGTTCGACCTGGAATCAGGCCAGGGCATCGCATGCTTGAAGTTGCGGAAGGCCCCGGCGACACCGCTCTACGTGGTCACGGAGCCCTCGCCGCCGGAGTTCATGGACATCCACGACCGGATCCCAAGGATTCTTCCGCGTTGAATCAGCCGGATTCCTGGTGTTGATGATTGTCACAAACAGGCCGACTTTCCTGCTTCCGTATCGGGCAAAAAATACCTTGGCCAAGGGCTTCTGTTGCGGCGCCATGCGCCTGGATCCTGGGCTTTGCGAACAGGGCTCGGGTACGGGCGATGTGGATCCCCGCATCTAAATTTCATGGAATCTCCGGATGCTTCTCGGATTAATGCCTCCCTCCGGTGGCAGGCTGCTCCGTCACCGCGTATGATCCAAGGGAACAATACAGGCCCAAAACACGAGGACCACGTGAAAGAAGATGCTCACCGCGATCTTCAAGTCCAACTCCATCGCTTGAGGGATGGGTTCGCCAAGGCCATTCCGGAAAAAATGGCGGAGATCGAATCCACCTGGGCCAAGGTCCAGGAGGGCGGGGGCGGCCGCGGCGGATCGGGTGAAGCGGATTTCCAGGTGCTGCACCGCATCGCCCATAGCCTCGTGGGGAATTCCGGCACTTTCGGGTTCAAGGATCTATCGGAGTGCGCCCGGACGCTTGAGGAGGCCCTCGCTGACAAGGCCCCGGTGGGCAAATTGCAAGGCGCGGTGGAGAACCTCAGGGAAGCGGCCTCGCGGGCCTTGCAGGTCTTCCCGCCGCGGCCGGAATACCTGGACTTTCCGACCCTTGATGCCGCCGGCGCCTCCGGCCAGGGCCCCCTGGTGCTGCTGGTGGACGACGATGAATTCTTTTCGGGGGAGTTGCTGCTGCAGCTCGAAGGCTTCGGCTACCGGGTGAAACTCTGCCGGTGCCTGTCCGATGTGCCCGCCTCCCTGGAACAGGAGATGCCGGCCGCGCTGGTCATGGACATCATCCATCCGGAAGGGGAACTCGCGGGCCCGGCCTTCCTTGCGGGCCTCATCGCCAAGGGCATGGCGCTGCCGCCGACCCTGTTCATATCCGTCCGGGACGACCTGAGCGCGCGGCTGGAGGCCGTCCGGGCCGGAGGACTCGGGTATTTCACCAAGCCCTTGGAGATGCCGCTGCTCATCGCCCGCCTGGAAGTGCTGGTGGGCTATCGGGGGCCCGAGGCCTACCGCATCCTCATGATCGAGGATTCCGCGACGGAGTCCACCCACTACGCCCGCATCCTGCGCCGGGCCGGCATGCAGGTCACCGTGGTCGGCAACCCGCTGCAGGTCATGGAGCCCTTGCTCACGGAACGGCCGGACCTTGTCCTCATGGACCTCTACATGCCTGGCTGCTCGGGGCTCGAACTGGCCACGGTCATCCGCCAGCAGGATGCCTTCATGGGCATTCCCATCGTCTTCCTCTCCTCGGAAACCGATCTCGACCGGCAGATGAACGGGCTCTCCATGGGCGGCGACGACTTCCTGGAGAAGCCGATCTCCGCGGAGCATCTGGTAGCTTCGCTGGCGGCGAGGGTGACCCGCGCGCGGCTGCTCCGGGCCAACATGAACCGGGATAGCCTCACCGGGCTTCTGAACCATGGAAATTTCAAGTACCAGCTCAAACTGGAACTCTCGCGCGCCGCGAGGCGCCAGGGAAAACTCGCCCTCGCCATCATCGATATCGATGAGTTCAAATCCGTCAATGACACCTACGGGCATCCCGTGGGCGACCGGATCATCCGGAGCCTGACCCGCCACCTGCAGCAGCAGCTCCGGGAAACGGACATCCTGGGCCGCCTGGGCGGCGACGAGTTCGGCGCGATCCTGCTGGACACGGATGAGCATTCGGCCATGGAACGCCTGGACGCCATCCGCGAATTGTTCTCATCGCACCACTACCGGGGCTTGGAGGCCATTTCGGAAAACGAGCCCCTGATGGTCTCCTTCAGCGGCGGTCTTTCCGGTTTTCCGGGCAAGACCAATGTTGGCGCGGATCCTGACGCCCTGCTCCAGTTGACGGACCAGGCCCTGCTGGAGGCCAAATTCCAGGGCAGGAACCGCATCGTGGTCGCTGGCGCCTAGGACCGCGTTAAAATGACAATTCACGATCTGGAAGGGGCTCAGCCCATGGGGATCATCCTCGGCTTTGGACATGATCTTGCATCATGCAAGGTGCTGTTGGTGGATGACGATTCGTTCATGCGCCGGCTCTTCGAAGCCCAGGTGCGGACCCTGGGCTGCGATGTAGTGACCGCCAAGAATGGCGAAGAAGCCGTGAAAATGATCCCGGACCAGAAGCCCGACCTGGTGCTCATGGATGTGGTGATGCCAGGCATGGACGGGTTCGAAGCCTGCATCTGGATGAACAGGCTTGCGGAAATGAAGGGAGTGCCGGTGGTGCTCCTCACGGCCCTGGGACGCGATGCGAAGGAACGCAGCTATGCCGCGGGGGCCACGGGGTTCCTGCGCAAACCGCCCTCGGTCATCGAACTGCAGGCGAGGCTCTCCACCCTGTTGCTGATCCGGAGCCTCGAAAGGGAACTGGGCGGCGCCGCCCCGGCCGATGTGCCCTTGAGCAAGGATTCCTCGTTCAAGCCGTTGGTGCTGGTGGCCGCCACCAATCAATCCCTGCGCCTGCGGATCACCACCCAGCTCGAGCGGGAAGGCTTCATGCCCAAAGGTTTCGAAGGCCTGGCGCCGCTTTCAGAAGCCCTCGAATCGGATCTCCTGCCGGATCTTCTCATCCTGGAACATGATCCGAATGACGGCGACGCGGTGGAAGTCTCCCGGCGGATCCGCAGCGCCGAAGCCACTGCGCATGTGCCCATCCTCATGCTCGTCTCCGATGCGGATCTGAAAGCCGAGTTGAACGAGGCCCCATGCGGCGCTTCGGAATTCCTGGGCAAGAATCCCGACGCCGCGGACCTCCGGCAGCGGCTGAAAATACTCCTGAGGCTTTCCGTCCTAGAATCCGCCCGCCGTGTGAATCGGCTGAAGGTCTGATGCCTTGAGGATCCGGTCCAGGCCTTCGCCGGGCAGGGCGCGCCCATGAGCCTGGATCCCACGACGATCGGCCGCTACCGGGTGCTGGGCACCCTCGGTGAAGGCGCCATGGGCGTGGTCTACCTTGCGGAAGATCCGCGCTTGAAACGGGGAGTCGCCATCAAGGTCGTCCAGGGTGCGGCCCTTTCCCGCCGGGATGGCCTGCGGCGTTTCCAGCGGGAAGCGGAGATCTCGGCCCGGCTGAACCATCCGAACATCGTCACGGTGTTCGATGTGGGCGACGAGCCGGGCATCGGCCCCTTCATCGCCATGGAGCGCGTGGAGGGCGAAAGCCTCCGAGAACGGCTGCAGCGCGGGCCCCTGGCGCCCGAGGAGGCCATTCCGATCCTCGGGCAGCTCCGCAGCGCGCTGGAGGCCGCCCACCGCGCCGACATCGTGCACCGCGACGTGAAACCGGACAACCTGATCATCACGCCCGACGGAAGGCTCAAGCTCATGGATTTCGGCATCGCGCGGGACGACGATCCCAGCGTCACGGCCACCGCGGTCTACCTCGGAACGCCGGCCTACGCGGCGCCGGAGCTGCTGGCGGGGCAGCGCGCCTCCGCGGCCACGGACCGATGGGCCTTCGCCGTCACCGCCTTTGAATGCATCGTGGGAGCCGCCCCCTTCGCGGGCGATACCATCAGCGCCACCCTGTTCCTCATCGCTCACGAAGCGCCGCGGTATCCGGAGGGCATGGCGCCGGGTTTGAAGAGCGTGTTCCAGCGGGCCTTCGACAAGGAGCCGCTGAACCGCCACCCGGACCTGGCGGCCTTCATGGCCGACCTCGTCGAGGCGCTTCCCGTGGACGAAGAAACCAGGACGCGGGCCAGGCTGCAACCCGCGGCGCCCATGGCCTCCTCGCAGCTGCCATTGCCGGTCATCGAAGCGGAGGAGGACCGCCTGGCGCGCCGCCGCTGGGTCGGGCTGGGGGCGGCGGCCGCGGTTCTGCTTGTGGCCGGCGCATGGGCCTGGCTGGCCCGGGCCCCAAGGATCATCAGCGTGGAGTCCGATCCGCCCGGCGCCCTGGTGCTGGTGGATGGCAAGGCGTACGGAGAGACGCCGCTCCGCAACCTGCGCATCGCCGCGGGGACCCGAAGGCTGCGCCTGGAAAAGAAGGGCCATGTGGCCTTGGACCATGAATTGGGGCCGGCCGAAAAGGCTTTGGTCCTGAAGCTGGAGGCCGCGCCCTACCATGTCCGGGTCCGCACTGAGCCGCCTGGCGCCCAGGTCTTCCTGGATGGCCATCTCAAAGGCCAGACACCCTTGGAAAACCTTGAAATTCCTGGCGGCGGGACCCATGCCCTCAAGGTCGAGAAAACCGGGTTCGTTCCATGGACGGCCCAACTCCGTAGTGATGTTCCCCTGCCCGATCCCATCCGCCTCCAGAAACCCAGCGCGGCCCGGACGACTCCCAAAGGCAAGGCCGAGGAACCGGGCAAGGTGAAGAAGTTCTTCAGCAACCTCTTCAAGCGGAAGAAGGGGTGAGCCTGGAACTTGGGCTGGGATTCCCGCGGATAGCTCGTATTCTGTAGCGTTGGAGCGACCACCGCCTTGTCCTTTCCCCACGGCTCATTCTTCATCCGCGATCTGGAGATCAGTCCCCGGCTGGTCATGGCGCCGCTGCACGAAATCACCGACCAGCCCTTCCGCAAATTCATCAAGGAGATCGGCGGCGTGGGGCTGGTGGTGAGCGAGATGATCTCCAGCGAGGCGCTCGTCCGGTCCGCCCGCAAGGCCGAGAAGATGATGGCCAACACGGGCGAACATCCCTACTCCATGCAGCTTTCCGGCGGCACGCCCTCGGTGCTGGCCGAGACCGCGCGCCTCTGCGAGGAGGCCGGCGCCGACCTGGTGGATCTCAACATGGGCTGCCCCGCCAGCAACGTGACGAAAGGCGGCGCGGGCTCGGCCTTGCTGCGGGATGTCAGGCTCGCCGAGTCCTGTGTATCGGCCATGGTGAAGGCTGTGAAGATCCCCGTCACGGTGAAGATGCGCGCGGGCTGGGATGCTTCCCAGAAAGAGCGCGGGGAATTCCTGGATTTCCTACACATGTTCGAAGCGGCGGGCATCGAGGCCCTGGCCATCCATCCCCGCACCCGGGCCCAGCAATACGAAGGCCACGCAGACTGGAGCATCATCGCCAGGGCCGTGGATGCGGGCGTGCGCTATCCCATCATCGGCAATGGCGATGTGATCACGCCCCAGGACGCCTTCCGCATGGACCGCGAAACCGGCTGCGCCGCCGTGATGATCGGCCGCGGCGCGCTCTATAACCCCTTCATCTTCCGCGAAGTGCTCGACCCGGAATACAAGGTCACCACAGAGATGCGCGTGGACGCCACGCTGCGCTTCTTCCGCATCCTTCTTGAACTGCTCGAGCCCCGCGAAGCCCTGCACAAGATCAAGAAGATCGGCTCCTGGTTCACCAAAGGCATCCCCGGCGGCGTGGCCTTCCGCCAGAAACTGAACCAGTGCAGCGACCCCGAAGAACTGCTCGCGGATCTGGAAGCGTTGAAACACATGCAGGCGGCGTGACGGGGTAGAAAGGCTATTCCAGAGGCTAGCTTCCCTCTGGTGTTTCTCCGCTAGCCTCCGCGTAATTCATTGTTTCTGAAGCGCAGACATCACCAGAGGCTCTTCTTCCGGCTGCCGCCGCCGCCAAAAAGGGAACCCATGACGCCGCGGATCAGCGAGCGGCCGATCTGGCTGCCGGCGGCGCGGACAACGCTTTTGCCGAAGGATTCGGCGAAGCCCATGCGGCTGCTTCCCGCGGATTCAGCCTTGGCCTCGGCGGCCTGCTTCTGTGCCTGCTGTTCCGCTTGGGCCTGCTGTTCGGCGCGGGCCTTCAGCATCTCGAAGGCGCTTGCGCGGTCCACTTCCTTCTCGTAATGCCCCGCCACCAAGCTTTGGGCGATGACACCCTTGCGCTCGCTGTCGTCGAGGGGCGGCAATTGGCTTTGGGGCGGATAAATCAACGCCCGCTGCACGATGCCAGGGGTGCCTTTTTCATCCAGGAAACTCACCAAAGCCTCACCCACGCCCAGCTGCGTGATGGCCGTTTCAACGTCCACGTCCGGATTGGTGCGGAAGGTCGTGGCGGCGGCCTTCACGGCTTTCTGGTCGCGCGGCGTAAAGGCGCGCAGCGCATGTTGCACCCGGTGCCCCAACTGCCCCAGCACCTTGTCGGGGATGTCGAGGGGATTCTGGCTGCAGAAGTAGACGCCCACGCCCTTGGAGCGGATAAGGCGCACCACCTGTTCGATCTTGGCGAGCAGCGCGTCCGGCGCATCTTCAAAAAGCAAATGCGCTTCGTCGAAGAAGAAGACGAGCTTCGGTTTTTCGGGATCGCCCACTTCCGGCATGCGTTCGAAGAGTTCCGACAGCATCCAGAGCAGGAACGTGGCATAGAGTTTCGGCGATGTGATGAGCTTGTCCGCCACAAGGATGTTCACCATGCCGCGGCCGTTGGGGCCGGTCTGCATCAGGTCGTCCAGGTCCAGCGCCGGTTCGCCGAAGAAGTGCGCCCCGCCTTGGTTCTCAAGTTCCAGCAGGCCCCGCTGGATGGCGCCGATGCTGGCGGCGCTGACATTTCCGTACTGGGTTCTGAAATCCGCGGCGTGGTCCCCGACATATTGCAGCATCGAGCGCAGGTCCTTGAGGTCCAGCAGCAGCAGCCCATTGTCGTCGGCGATCCTGAAGGCCATGGACAGCACGCCTTCCTGGGTGTCGTTCAGATTCAGCATCCGCGACAGCAGCAGGGGCCCCATGTCGCTGATGGTGGTGCGCACGGGATGCCCGGCCTGGCCGAAGAGATCCCAGAAGGTGACGGGACAGTCCTGGAAGGCGAAGTCCGGGGAACCCAGGGTCTGCAGGCGCTCGGAAATCTTCGGATTTTCGGACCCAGCCTTGGCCATGCCCGAAATATCGCCCTTCACGTCTGCCATGAAGACCGGCACGCCGATGGCGCTGAACCGCTCGGCCATCACGCGCAGGCTCACGGTCTTGCCGGTGCCCGTAGCCCCGGCGATGAGCCCGTGGCGGTTGGCCATGCGGGGGAGGATCTCCAGGTCCTGGGATCCTTTGGCGATGATGAGCGGGTTGGTCATGACGGCTCCGGGAGGCGGCCCCAGCTTCGAGGGAATTGCTTCAGTATCCCGTTCATTCCCATTCTCCGAACAAGCCCAGTTGCACGCCCGCGCTTGGGTCCGAGGGAAAGGGGAAATCGCCCGCCGGAGCCCAGGGCTGCTCGGGGAGGAAGGGCCCCGGCAGAGGCATGTCGGGCGGAAGCCAGCGCAGCGCAGGCGTGGCGCTGAAGCGGGCCAGCAGGGCCTCGGCGGCGCCCTCGCTGGGCACGGCCGGCACCCGCAGGAGCGCGATGGGCGGATGCTGCAGCAGTTCCCGCAGCGGAAGCGGGAAGGCGGCGCGGGATTCCAGGGGAGAAGGAACGCGGGCGTCGGCGCCAAGGCCCGTGGTGAAGCTCGGGGGCGCGGGCGGAAGGGGCAGGCTGTTGCGCCAGGGGAGGCCCTCGCGCATGGCCTGGAGCCCCAACTGGTGGGCCACCCCGGCATCATGGCAGGGACCGGCCTGGATGGAGGATTTGAGGCGCGCTTCAAGGACGCGCACGAGGCCGGCCAGGCCGTCTGCCGCGGCCTTCCAATCCCCGCTGGCGCCCTGGAATTCGGAGCCCCCGAGGACCCCCAGGCGCCAACCGCAGCGCTTCCGCTGGAAGGGCAGGGCCGAGGGCCAGCCTCCTTCGGCCAGGCGCAGGCTGAAGGCGCGTTCGAGTTCGGTCTGGAGGCCTTCTAGGTCCGCCGCGATGCCCTCCGCATCCAGCGAGGAGAGGGCCCCCAGAGGGAACAGCAGCTCGCCCCACAGGAAACCAGGCACCACCTCATCGGAGGCGCCGAGGAGGGCGGTTTCACCGTGGGGCACATGGCCGAAATCCGGCAGGGACCAGGCCTTGCCGGCATCGGGCACCCAGCCGAGCGCCCCATGGCGCCAAAGCTCTCCGGCGGCGCCGGTGGGCATGCCGGGACCATGGATCCAGCCCCGGAAAATGCCATGGCTGAAATGCCCGGCCGCGGCCTCGCGCAGATGCAGGGATAGGCCGGGCAGGGTGCTCAGGGCCTGGAAGAATCCCGTGCGGGAATCGCCGCTCAGCGCATGGAGCCAGGAGGGCTCCGCGTCCCACACCAGCGCCAGGCCGCCGGGCAGGAGGGAGGCCATCTCGTTGAGGGCCCGCAGGGCCATCCAGGGAGATAGCGGTGCCGTGGGGGCGACGCCCTCCAGAACCCGGGTGCCCGTCCATCCCGCGAAGGGCGTGTCGGCGGCGCAGCGGATGAAATAGCCTTTGCCTTCCGTCAATCGCACGGGGCCTCCGGCGGGCCGGCCAGCGCCTCTGGCGCGAAGAGCGGGCGGCCCGCTCCGCCGGGCGCGAAGGCCTGGCTCCAGCGATTCCGCAGGCGCTCCGCCGATTCTCCCGCGGCGGCCAGTTCCGAGCGCCCCAACAATCTCAGCCCCAGCCAGGCGGCGGCCAGGGTGCAGCCGGTGCCCCGCCGCTGCCCCGGGAGACGGGGAGAAGCGGGCAGGGGCGTGATGCCGTCCTCCGTGATCCAGAGATCTTGGACCCCGGGACCCGGAGCATGGCCGCCCTTGAGCCACACGGCCTTGGCGCCCCGCTCCAGCCAGGGGCGGGCCAGGTGGCCAGCCTCGGCGGTCTGGATCTGGTCCGGAGGCAGGCCGGCGGCCGCGGCGGATTCTCCCCGATTGGGACTCACCACCCAGCCGCTTGTTTTGAGCAGGACATCCGCCATGCGGCGCAGATCCGCCCCGTCATGGAGCCCCACGCCCGCCGAGGGGGCCAGGATGGGGTCCCAGATCCGGATGGGTGGATCCAGGGCCTTCAGGGTGGCTGCAAGGCGCAGGAAAGTGGATTCATCCAAGGCCGCCATGCCCAGCTTCACGCCCCACCGCCCGGCGAGGTGCGGCCCAAGGGCCTCGATGCGTTTCACCGGGTCCATGGAGGGTGCTTCGACGCGCAGGCAGGCGAGGCCGTTCTGCATGGTTTCGGCTGTGCTGACGGCCATGGGATGGACACCGAGGGCTTGAAGCGTCATCACGTCCCGCAGCAGGCCCGCCCCGGCGGACGGATCCAGGCCGCCCAGGCAGAGGGCGATCGGAGGCGTCGGATTCAGGGGCTGGGGGCTGGTCATGCGAACCCTTAAGAATGACATCGCTGGAGGCCGGGGCCAGAGGAATCGTGCATCCATGGGCCTTCACAGGAGGACCTGGACCCCAGGCCGGGGAAGGCAGGGCTTTTCCCGGATTACTCCTCCGCTCGATCCAACCATGGCGGTATTTAAGGCGGACCCGTTGGAACGAAGCGTAGGCAGAGCCGATTTTTGATTTTCTTGGTGTGGAACAAAAAATAATGGGTGAAAAACAGTAATAGATAAAAAATTCAGCCCACTGAAGTGGGCTGAACAACATCACCAAGTTTCAGGAGATAACTGCGATTTCGGGTATTACTTTTTCTTTTTACCGCCCTTGCCGTTCACGTCGTCAGCAAGCTTTTTGCCCGGCTTGAACTTCGCGACCTTCTTCGCGGCGATCTTGATGGGCTTGTTGTCCCGTGGATTGCGGCCCGTGCGGGGTCCGCGGCTCACCGTCGAGAAGGTTCCAAAGCCCACGAGGGTGACTTTGTCGCCTGTGCGCAGGGCGCCGGACACGCTGGAAATCATCTGGTCCAGGGCTGCAGCAGCCTGGGCCTTGGTGATTCCGGCCTTGTCCGAAATGGCGGTGACCAGTTCGGCTTTATTCATGTAATACCTCCGAAAATGGGGACATCGGTCCCCGGGTAAAGGAAATCGGAATCACCCCACCATGAGATGTCCCGGTTCCACTGGCTTTTCAATTAGGAAGGAGCTGGAAACCCTTACGGTTCCTAGGTTTTTGCTAAACTCCAACGAAGGTACGGTCAGGATGTAGTGATGTCAAGGGTTTTCAAATAATTTTTTTCGTAATCAGGCATGGACAGGAGATCTAGGTGGTCGATGGATGGCTGAAGACCCATAAATACTCTGTCCTAACTTCTAGAAAATAAGCAGATGCACTGATGGTGGGCCTTCCGGAAGCAGCATTGTTCCACAGCAAAGCAATCGCAACGTTCCACGGAATCTTGGCCGCGGAAAAGCCCCCCAAGCCTACAATGAGGCCATGTCCTTTCCCTTCTTCCTGCGCCTGGCCTACGTCGGCACGAACTTCTTCGGGTGGCAAATCCAGACCACTTTGCGGAGCGTCCAGGGGGAATTCTGGAAGGCGCTTCAAGCCATCGATTCCGGGGCGCCTATGCCCCAGGGAACCGGCCGCACGGACGCGGGGGTGCATGCCCGGGCCCAGGGGGTCCTGGTGCTCGCAACGAGGGATTGGGACCCCTACCGCCTGATGGCGGCGCTCAACGCCCATCTGCCGGGGGAGGTCCGGGTCATGACCGCCGAGCCCGCGCCTGCCGGCTTTTTCCCCCGCCACCATGCTGTGGCCAAGCGGTACGTCTACAAACTCCAGGAGGGGCCTTCGGCGGATCCCTTCCTGCTGGACCGGGCCTGGCATCAGTTCGGAAAAGCGCCCTTGGACCGGAAAGCCATGGCCCAGGCAGCCGCGCACCTCGTGGGCGAGCATGATTTCTCCAGCTTCCGCGCGGCGGAATGTTCGGCCACATCCGCAGTGCGCGTCCTGTTCAAGGTGGAACTGGTGGACCGAGGACCCGCCCTGGACTTGGTCTTCGAAGGCACCCGGTTCCTGATGCACCAGGTTCGGATCATGACCGGGACGCTGGTGGACATCGGCCGCGGCCGAAAAGCGCCGGATTCTATCCCGGGCATTCTCGCCGGGCGGGACCGCCGCGGATCCGGCATTTCAGCCCCCGCCCTGGGCCTCTACATGGACCAGGTGTGGTACCAGCGCCGGTGGGGCATCGGGGAACCGAGCCCATGGCCGGAGCCGCCCGAAGGTTGAAGCCAGCGGGCCGGACCGCCGCCGCCAGGCCGGTTGGAGCCGCTCCGGGATTCAGCCCAAGTTGAATTCAACGAAATAGGACCACCAAGGCACAAAGGACACAAAGGACACAAAGGACACAAAGGACACAAAGGACACAAAGGACACAAAGGACACAAAGGACACAAAGGACACAAAGGACACAAAGGACACAAAGAGACCCATCATGTGCGAGCTTCGCAGATGAAATTCAGGTGGCCCGGCGGCGGACTCACGCTTAGGTGTGATCCGCGCCGGGCCACCTGAATTTGCGGGCCTTCAGCCCGCAGGCGCTACGCGCCTCGCGAAGCGATTTTGAGCCGAAATCAGCCATGTTGGAGCTTGGTGCTTTCTTAGTGTCTTCGTGTCTTTGTGGTGAATTTTTATCTTTTCGAATGAAACTCGTATCAGCTATTGACGGGCCGCCGCCCTTCCATGGCCCGGCTGAGCGTCAGGTCGTCGGCGTATTCCAGGTCGCTGCCGACGGGAAGGCCCATGCCGATCCGCGTGACCTTCAGCCGCAGCGGTTCCAGGGTCCGCGCCAGCCATGCGGCCGTGGCCTCTCCATCCATGGTGGGATTCAGGGCGAGGATGATCTCCTGGACCTTGTGATCCTCCAGGCGCTTGAGCAGCTCGCGGATCTTGAGCTGGTCGGGGCCTATGCCGCGAAGCGGGGAGATCAGCCCGCCCAGCACGAAGTAGCGCCCGCGGAACTGGCCGTTGCGTTCGAAGCTCAGGACATTGGAAGCCTCCGCCACCACCGCCAGCGAGGCGGGATCGCGTTTCGGATCCCGGCAGATGGAACAGGCCGGCTGGTCCGTGAAGGCGCCGCACTGTTCGCAAAACCCCACGCGCTGCGCGGCCTGCGTCAGCAGATGGCCCAGGTGCTCCATGGCCTGCGGCCCTTCTTTCAGAAGGTGCAGGGCCATCCGCTGCGCGCTTTTCGCCCCCACCCCCGGGAGCTTCTGCAGGGCGTCGACCACCGACTGGAGCGGAGCGGGGAAGTCCATCAGGCCTTCAGCCCCGGGATGTTCAACCCGGCGCCCATGCCTCCGGTGGCCTTGGCCATGGCCTCATCGGCCTTCAGCGCCGCATCCTTGAAGGCCGCCAGCAGAAGGTCTTCGAGCATGGAAGGATCCTCGGGGTCCATGGCCTCTTTGGCGATGGAGATTTGCTGGACCTCCTTCGCGCCGTTCACCGTGACCTTCACCATTTGGCCGCCGGCGGTGCCTTCAGCGCGCAGGGTCTTCTGGGCTTCCGCCAGTTTCGCCTGCATGGCCTGGGCCTGCTTCATCAGGAATCGCATGTCCATGGGTGCCTCCGTGTGAATGGTGGAAATGGATCCGCCGCATGCGGCGGGCTAGCACCAGCATGGCCCAGTAACCGGCGGGGATGGCAAGGAGGCTCAGCAGCATGCCTCCGAACAGGTACGATTTCAGCACAGGCCTGAGCATGTCGTGCATGGCCTCGAAGCCCTGCCAGGTGACGAAGCTGCGCCAGCCGATCTCTCGCCAGTGGATGGTGGACAGGTCCAGGTTCATGCCCCGCCCCCTGAGGAAATTGCCCAGGTAGGCCGAGGCGGTGGCGATGGGCACCATGGTCCACGGATTGTTGATGAAGGCCGCGAGGAACATGAGCGGCCGGTGCAGGCCGCGGAACAGCGCGCAGAACAGCAGGATCATGACCGTATGCATGCCGAGCAGGGGATTGAATGCCACGGCCAGCCCGAGGGCGAAGCTCCAGGCGATGCTCTCGGCGCTCAGGTCCGGATGGAGGATGTGCAGCTTCAGCTTCGCGTACAGGCCCTTCGAGGGCTTTACCTGGGCAGGCGAGGCCGGTGGGCCGGGTGGGCCGGGGGCATCACTCATGAATGGCCGGTGCGGTCCGGGGGGCGGTCTGAGCGTTCGAAGTGGTCAAAGCTGCGGTCATCCAAAGGAATCCAGGAACCTCCATCATAGACGAGAAGCGGCGATTCCCGCTGCTCCACGGCCACGGCCACGGCCCTCAGCGGAATCCCCAGGCAGGCCTCCAGCTTTTGTTGCTCCATGGAGGAAGCGAAGCACCGGGCGTAGTCTTCGCCGCCGAAAAGTTCGTCAGCGGCGAGCCCCGGCTCCAATTCCAGCGTCACGCCGCTGGCTTTCGCCAGCATCCTGAGATCCTTCGAAAGCCCGTCCGAAAGGTCGATGCACGCATGGACTTCCGGGATGCCTCCGAGCCGCGGGCCCAGTCCGAGCATGGGTTCCGGATCCAGGTGCCAGGCGATGTCGGGGTCCGGCCGGGCCGCATTCCACCTTTCGCCGGCCTGGAGTTTTTTCAAACCCCTCAGGCTGCGGCCCAAGGGTTGGTCCACGTAGATGCGGTCGCCCATGGCGGCCCCGTCGCGCCGCAGCCACCGCCTGGCGGAGCCAAAGGCGGTGATGCCGAGGCCGATGCCTTGGGACCTGCCCACCGTGTCGCCCCCGATCACCTGGAGGTTTGAGCCGCGCGCGGTCTCAGCCAGTCCCTTCAGCAGCGATTCCACCCAGGCCATCTCCAGGTCCGGCGGCAGGGCCAGCGTGAGAGTGAATCCCAGGCAAGCGGCGCCGGACGCATCCAGGTCGGAGAGGTTCACATTCAACAGCTTCGAACCGAGGAGTTCCGGCGGATGCCACGCCCTATGGAAGTGGATCCCCTCTTCCATCAGGTCGGTTGTGACCAGAAGCACTTCGCCCGGCGGCGCGGAGGGAACCGCGCCGCAATCGTCCACAAGCGCTTCGCCCCCGGGCAGCAAAGCCCGGATGCGGGTCAGGATGTCGAGCTCTCGGGAGGCCACGGACCTCGATTCTCCCACAAGGTCCGCGCTTGGAGATGCCCGGGTCCTTTGATAATCTTGGAGGGTTCGCCCAGTGTGGAGACGGAGGAGACAACCCCATGGCAATCACCAAGGTTTGGATCGAAGAAGGCTGCATCGTGTGCAATGCCTGCGAGGCGGAGACCCCCGACGTGTTCCACGTGACGGACACCAGCTGCAACATCATGGGCGGCGTGCGGAAGGACGGCATCGACAGCGAGAACCGCGAGGAAATGAGCGAACTGAACGACGACGTGCAGACCGAACTGGCCGACAGCATCATCGCCGCCGCCGCTGGCTGCCCGGTGGAAGTCATCAAGTACGAGCAGGCCTAGCAGGCTGTAAGCTATGGGTTGAAGAGGGACGGCGCTTTGGCGCCGTTCTTCGCATTTACCAACATCCTCCGGCGGGGTTGAAGACCCGGCCGTTGCCATCCACGAGGTTCCCATGCTCGACCGCCTCCAGGCCGATCTCAAAGCATCCATGCTGGCGAAGGACAGCGCCAGGACGGGCGTGCTGCGCATGGCCCTGGCGGCCTACAAGAACGAGGCCATCGCCAAGGGGCTGGGCCCCCAGGGGAGGCTCGGCGAGGCGGATTCCATCGCTGTCTTCAAGAGGCTGGTGAAGAGCCGCGAGGACAGCGTGGAGCAATACGCGAAGGCCGGCCACCCGGACCGCGCCGCGGCCGAACAATCCGAAATCGCCATCCTCAAGCCCTACCTGCCGGCCATGCTGGAGGGAGCCCAGCTCGAAGAAGCAGTCCGCCAGGCCATCGCATCGACCGGGGCCAGCTCGAAAAAGGATTTGGGACTCGTGATGAAATCCCTCCAGGCTTCCGCAGGCGGCGCCTTCGACGGCAAGGCCGCGAGCCAGCTCATCGGATCGCTGCTGAACTGAAAAAACACCACGCGGAGGGTAGCTGAGGAAGCGGAGGGTAGCGGAGAAAAAAAATCCTTTGTAACCCTTGTTTTCTCCGCTCCCCTCCGCTCCTCCGCTCCTCCGCTACCCTCCGCGTAGTTTCTCTTTTGAAAATGGGACACACATGAAGCAATCGAAACTCCTCATCCAGACGCTCCGCGAGACGCCCAAGGACGCCGATGTCGTCAGCCAGCAGCTGATGATGCGCTCGGGGATGATCCAGAAACAGGCGGCCGGCATCTACAGCTACTTTCCGCTGGCCCTGCGCAGCATCCGCAAGTTCGAGCAGATCGTGCGCGAAGAGCTCGAAAAGGACGGCTGCCAGGAGATCCTGATGCCCACGGTCCAGCCCGCGGAGCTGTGGGAGGAGAGCGGCCGCTGGACCTTCTATGGCAAGGAGCTGCTGCGCTTCAGGGACCGCAAGGACACCTGGTTCTGCCTCGGGCCCACCCACGAGGAAGTGGTCACGGACATGGTCCGCCGCACCGTGCGCAGCTACAAGCAGCTGCCCATGAGCGTCTTCCAGATCCAAACCAAGTTCCGCGACGAGATCCGGCCGCGCTTCGGCCTCATGCGGGGCCGGGAATTCATCATGAAGGACGGCTATTCCTTCCACGTGGATGATGCCGACGCGGACCGCGAGTATTGGGTCATGTTCGAGGCCTACAAGCGGATCTTCGCGCGGCTGGGCGTGAAGTTCAGGCCCGTGGAGGCCGACAGCGGGGCCATCGGCGGCTCCTTCACCCACGAGTTCCACGTGCTTGCCGGCAGCGGCGAGGACGGGATCCTGAGCTGCGACGCCTGTGAATACACCTCCAACATCGAAAAGACCGAGGCGCCAAAGGAAGGATTGCGGGACAACGGCGCGGCCTTCGCCCTGAAGCGGGATCATTTCTGCACCCCAGGCATCCTGAGCCAGGAGCCGCAGGCCGCGGCCATGATCGACGCGGAGCATCCCGGCGGAATGCCCGTTCCGCAGACCAGCAAGTTCTTCCTGTACCGCGCGATGTTCGGAGACCAGACCACCCGGCTCGTGGGCGCGGTGCTCCGGGGCGACCACGAGGTCAATCCGGTGAAGGTGAAGAACTTCGCCGGCGCCACGGACATCGAATTGTTTCCCATCGAAGAAGCCGAAGCCTTCACCGGCGCCAAGTCGGGCTTCATGGGGCCCGTCGGGCTGAAAGACGTCCAGATCATCGTGGACCTCAGCCTGCAGGGCGCCGTCAATCTCACCTGCGGCGCGAACAAAACGGACTACCACCACTTCGGCCTGTCGCCGGAGCGCGACCTGCCGGGCTGCGCTTTCGCCGACATCCGCATGGCGGTGGAAGGCGATGCTTGCACCCGCTGCGCCCAGACTGGAAAACCTGGCGGTCGTTACCAGGCCTTCCGCGGCATCGAGGTGGGCCAGGTCTTCAAGCTCGGGGTCAAGTATTCCAAGAGCATGAACTGCACGTTCCTGGACGAGCAGGGCAAGGAGCAGCCCATGGTCATGGGTTGCTACGGCATCGGCGTCACGCGGACCGTGGCCGCCGCCATCGAACAGAACTACGATGCGGACGGCATCATCTGGCCCTGGCCCATCGCGCCCTTCCAGATCCATCTGCTCAGCCTGGACCCGGCGAATCCGGAAGTCAGCGCCGTGGCCGACCAGGTGGAAAAAGACCTCGAAGCCGCCGGTTTCGAAGTGCTCCACGACGAGCGCGAGGGCCTGAGCCCCGGCGCCAAGTTCAAGGACGCGGACCTGCTGGGCTTCCCATTGCGCATCATGGTGGGCGCCCGCGGCCTGAAGGAGGGCCTGATCGAGCTGCGGGACCGCCGCACGAAGGCGGTCGAGAAAGTCTCCCCTGGTCAAATCTTAGAGGTGGTGCAGAATGCTAAAAACCGCATCATGAAGGAACTGTCGTCCGCCGGAGGGAGATAGAGAATGGCCGAGGGTCCCATCTACCTGACCACCTTCATCGAAGGCGTGCTGGTGCATGGTTCGTCGAATCCTTCCGTGCTTCTGGTGCCTTCGGTGCATTCCCCGCACCGGGGACTGCTCATGCCGCCCCAGGTTCCCTGGGCGCCTGGATTCCTGCCCCCGGCGCTGCTCCAGAACCTGATCGACGCCACCTGGAAGATCCCCTTCCGCTTCTCGGATAGCAGCAAGCTGCCGGTGGTCTTCGACGAACGGACCTCGCGCCTCCCCACGCCCTGGCTGCTGCGCCTGGAAGGACTCGAAGGCCAGCAGCGCCTGTACCTCACCCACCTCCTGCGGTGCAAGGCCTCCCAGGACCAGCTCCCCACGCCCCCCGAAGGCGGCGTTTGGCTGACCGAAAGCACGCTCCAGACCATGGATATCGTGGGCGGCGTGAAGCGGCTATGCCAGGCGGCCTTGTGGGCGGTGAAAGAGGGGTGAGAAGTCAAAAAAGTCGAAGAGTTGAAAAGTTGAAGAGTCGAAGAGTCCTGCAAAAGCAAAGAGCGCCGAGAGGCGCTCTTTTAACTTTTTAACTTTTTAACTTTTTAACTTTTCGACCCTCAGCTCAGCTCAAACGCATTGAAGAAATACCCCACCTCAAACGCCGCGCTCACGGGGCTGTCGGAGCCGTGGGTGGCATTGCGGCCGATGTTGGTGCCGAATCGCTTGCGGAGCGTCCCATCCGCGGCGTTGGCGGGATTGGTGGCCCCCATGAGATCGCGCCATTTCAGGATCGCGCCCTCACCCTCCAGGCACATCATCACGACCGGGCCTTCGGTCATGAAGTCTTCCAGCTCCTGGTAGAAACCCTTGCCCACATGCTCGTGGTAGAAGCCCTTGCAGATGTCGGCGCTGAGCCGCACGCGCTTCATGCTGCGGACCGAGAGGCCGCTCCGCTCGATGGCGCTGACGATTTCGCCCACATGGCCGGCTTTCACGGCATCCGGCTTGACGATGGCGAAGGTGCGTTCGAAGGACATGTTTTCTCCCAAAGGCGTTGCTGAAAAATAAACTGGCCGGTTCGAGGGCGCCCCGACATAAAGGGCCGTATCAAAACAACCTGGACTGCGCAGGTTCCTATGGCGCGGATCCTAATCCTTAAGTGTGCCTGGGCCATGGAAACCTAACAAGCGCAAAGGCTTGGGGGACCGAGTCGCTCAATTTGGTTGCGGCTCGGGCCTTTAGCTGAGTAGTGTTTTTCTTTAAGCCCAACCCATGACCGGACTCATTCCAGCCCACCTCGACCACCGCCGCGCCTGGGAGGACTTCGTCTACTGCTATCCGGTGATCTCGCGCCGGTCGAAGGGCGTTTCCCTGGGCGTGAACCTGAATCCCGACAAGGTGTGCAACTTCGATTGCGTCTATTGCGAAGTGGACCGCAGGACCCCCGGCAGGCGCAGCGACATCGACCTGGACCTGCTGGAACGGGAGATGTCCGCCCTGCTGGACCTTACGCTGGACGGCAGCCTGTTCATGTCCCCCCCCTTCGATTCGGCCCGGCCGGACCAGCGGAGGCTCAACGACATCGCCTTCAGCGGCGACGGCGAGCCCACCACGGCCAAGGAATTCGCCGAGGTGGTGGAGCGCATCGCCCATCTCAAGTGGGCGCGGGGCTTGGAGGACGTGAAGCTCGTGCTCATCACCGATTCCAGCCGCCTCCAGGCCCGGGAGGTGGTGCAGGGCCTCGACATCCTGATGGCCAACAACGGTGAGATATGGGCCAAGCTCGATGCCGGCACCGAGGCCTATTACCAGGAGATCAACCGGACCTCCGTCCCCTTCGGGCGCATCCTCGAAAATATTGAAGTTACGGCCCGGTTGCGGCCGCTGACCATCCAGTCGCTTTTCCTGAGTTGGAAAGGGAAGGGTCCGTCCCCGGCTGAAATCGAGGCCTACTGCGGCATCCTGCGAGGGATCCAGGGCATGGGGGGTCGGCTCCAGGCCATCCAGATCTATACCGTCGCGCGTCCCACGCCGGAGCCCGAGGCCAGGCCTCTGGGGGCCGCGGAACTGGATGCGCTGGCCAGCCAGGTGCGCGCTGCGCTTCCCGCAGTCCCTGTCGAAGTCTTCTACGGTCCGGGGGAAGGCCAAGGGCCCGGGGATCCCCATTGATCGATCTGAGAACAGCCAGCCTTTGCCTCCTGCTGGCGTTGGCCTGCGGGCGGAAGCCGGGACCGGCGAAGCCTGATCCCGATGTGGCGCGGCTGCCGAAAGTGGTCGCCCAGGCGCAGCTCGTGGCCGTGGGCGACATCATGATGCACACCGACGTGAAGAAGGCGGCCATGCAGTCCCCCGACCAGGCGGAGGCCGGCTTTCCGAGCCTGTGGGCGGACGTGCTCCCGATCCTCAAGGGCGCGGACATCGCCTTCGGCAACCTGGAGACGCCGGTGGCGCCCCGCACCGGAAAACCCGGCGTGCCCTTCCAATTCAACGCCCCGGAAGGCCTCCCCAGGGCCCTCCGGACCAGCGGGTTCACGGTGCTTTCCACCGCCAACAACCATGCCTTCGACCAGGGCACCTCGGGCATCACCGAAACCCTGGACCGTTTGAAGGAAGCCGGGCTCGTGGCCGTGGGCACCGGCGAGACCCAGGCCAAGGCCGAACAGCCGGTGATTATTGAAAAAAATGGAATTAGATTCGCTTTTTTGGCTTTTACTGATCTATTCAACATAGATCTCAACCGGAAGGCCACGGAACCCTGGGTGCGGCCCCTGGACCTGGAACCCGCCAAGGCAGCCATCAGGGCCGTCCGTTCCAGATCCGACGCTGTGGTCGTTAGCCTGCATTGGGGCAACGAGTACCAGCATGAACCGACCCAGCGGCAGCGCGAGATCGCCCGGGGCCTGGTCGAGGCCGGCGCCGACCTGATCATCGCTTCCCATCCCCATGTCCTCCAGCCCATCGAGCCGCTTGAGGCAGGGGGGCGGACCGCCATCGTGGCCTTTTCGCTGGGCAATTTCATCGCCAACCAGGACCGCTTCTACCGCGCCGACCTCTTTCCGGTATCCGGCGGCGACAACCGGGACAGCGCGGCCCTCCGCGTGGTCTTCACGAAGGAATTGGATTTGAGCGGCCACGAGCAGGTGAAGCTTAGAAATGTGAGTTATGAACCCCTCTGGACTGAAAACAATGCCAGGGACCTGAAGGATGGGAAGGGAGGGCGGCGCGAAGTGCGCGTCCTGCGGGTGAACGCGGCCCTGGAGCTGGCCCGCAAAGAGGTGGACCGCCTGGGCGATCCCAAATCCATGGGCGATGAACCGAGCCGCCGCTCGGCGCTGCTCGAGGCCCAGGAGCGCTTCCGCACTTTGCTCTTGCGCAAGCAGCGCATCGCGGGAATCGTTGGGCCAAGTTTCGAGGGCAGGTGAGCTGTGGACGAAGTCCGGAAACGGATCCAGGGATGTGCGGCGGGCCTTGCGTTGGCGCTGGGCCTGAGCTGCGCCGGGGAAAATCCGTCCATGCCGCTCCGCGCTCCCGGCGTGGAACTGGTCCTGGACCCTGCCTCCCTGCCGGTGGCGCCGGACACCGCGGGCGTCTTCACGGTGACCGTCCGCCCCTTGGATGGTTTCACGGGCGCGGTCGAACTTGCGGTGGCGCCCCAGGGGACGGAGCTGGCGGTTTCGGTGTCTCCAGCCAACCTCAGCCTCGGCTCTGGCCCGGCGACCGCCAAGATAACCGTGCGGGTGCCTGTGTCCGCCACCGCCGGGGATCGCGCCTTCACGCTCCATGCCCGCGGGAATTTCGAAGCGCAGGAATCGGCTTTCAAGGTGGGCGTCCTGGCGGCCCGGCTGCTGCCGGTCTCGACCTACGTCAACTACGACCAGGCCAACCTCCCCTTCATGGCCTTCAAGGATGGCGATGCCTCCTGGCGGCTGCTGGAAGGACAACAGGGTACCTACCTCGCCGCGGTGACGGATCCGGCGGGGCGCTATGGCCTGGCCTATGGGTACAACTGCGCCATCGGCTCCTTCCAGGCCTTCCAGATGAACTACATTTTCCAGACCCTGCCCGAATCGAATTCGCTGGGGGTCTATTTCATCTGCGATCCGCCGCCCGGCCCCGACCCGGTCCTCTATTCGCTGCAGGGCCGCCTGTTGGGCCAGGGAGCCTCATCGGGCTACCTGGTGACCAGCGCGGCCGCGCTGCTGTTCGAGGGCGGCGCTGATTCCTATCTGACCCAGGTGTTGAAGGGCAAGGGGGACCTGGCGGGCTGGCTCTATTCCGATCCCGCTACCCATGCGCCCACGCGGCTGTTCCTGGACCGGGGACGCGACGCGCAGGGGAACGCGGCCCGGGACGTGGACTTCGCCGTCGATGGGTTCGCTCCTGGGCCCGCGCAAGCCATCACCTATGGGCCCGTGGCGGCTGATGAAACCATCCAGGGCAGCGTCCGTTATTTCACGTCGGGAGGGCAGTATTTCGGGCTGGGGGACGGAACGGCCCTGCCGTCCTATGCAGCCTTCCCAGCCGCCTACGGCCTGCCCGGAGACAGCTACGCCTATGGATTCGGCGCCTTCGGCACCGGCCATTGGGAGGCCGTCTACGGGGGCAGCCAGGCCTTGCCGGGGCCCCTGGCCATCAACTTCCCCACACCCGTGCAGCCCTTCCAGGTGGATTGGCTTCCAGGCCCTTACCTGCGTCCGGGATTGAGCTGGGCTTCGGTCAATCCATTGCCGCGGCTGGAACAGTTCGCCTTGATCCAGAACGGGAACCAGGAGCAGGTCTACTGGTACCTGCTGTTCAGCGAAGGCTGGCTGGGGGCGGGCGCCCATGCGGTGCAGGTCCCCGATTTCACGGGCTTCGCGGGGTGGGATGACCGCTGGGGCTTCCGCGCGGGCAGGCCCGTGAACGTGGACCATGGGCAGTTCGGATCCATCAACGGGGGGGAGGTCGGCGCGGCCTCAACCGAAAAGGCCTCGGCGATGATGTTCTCCCGGTTGAACCCAGGCGCGGGCCTGCGGAGGATGCAGGCCCCCGGCCAACAGCAGGGGGCCTTCCGGGTGGTGGGCCTGGCGTCGGTCCCATCGCCGAATTCCTACTCGGCCTTCCGGCAGATGGCGACGACGCCGTAACCCGGTTCGTCGAAGGGTCTCATCAGGACGCCCGCGTCCAATAGCTGGGGGAGCCCTAACGCCTCCAAACCTAGGGCTGAGCACCATCCGAGACGTCGGCCTGCGGCCGACATAGAGGCTCCAGCTCTGCGAACGAAGTGAGCAGGAGGGCGCACCGCGTCCGATAGCTGGAGGGGCCGTAACGCCTCCGACCTAGGGCTGAGCACCATCCGAGGCGTCGGCCTGCGGCCGACATAGAGGCTCCAGCTCTGCGAACGAAGTGAGCAGGAGGGCGCACTGCGTCCGATAGCTGGAGGGGCCGTAACGCCTCCGACCTAGGGTTGAGCAACATCCGAGGCGTCGGCCTGCGGCCGACATAAGGGGCCGTAACGGTTTGGCCAGAAAGGCACTGGCCAAACCATAACGGCCCCTAAATTCCGAGCAACTCCCTGCCTTCCGCTTCGAGCTTGTCGAGCAGCGCGGTGTCCGTGCGGCTTTGGAGGTAGATCTTGAGCTTGGGTTCGGTGCCGCTGGGGCGGAAGGCGGCGAAGGCTCCGCTTTCCAGCCGGAATTTCAGCACATTGCTGCGGGGGATCTCCTGGGCGATATCTTTGCGATCGGGGCGATCCAGGATGGGCTCGACTTGGCCTTTCGGCCCGTGCCATGAACCGCTCTGGAAGTCCTCCCAGGACAGGACTCTTTCGCCGCCGAGCTGCGCGAGGCCAGCGGACCGGATGCGCGCCATGGCATCGCCGAATCGCTGGGCGCCTCCGGGCCGCGGGTCCTCGAGGTTCACCAGGCGGTTGTGGAAGGTGCCGATGCGGGCCTGCAGGGCATCCACGGCTTCGAACAACCCCAAGCCACCGGCCTTGAAATGGCCGATCATTTCACCCACCACGAGTGCCGCCATGACGCCGTCCTTGTCGCGCAATTCATCGCTCAGGAGCATTCCGAAACTTTCTTCGGCGCCGAAGGCGTAGGGTTCGCGGACCTCCACCAGGCGGTCCATGCAGGCGGCGATGTTCTTGAAGCCCGTGAGGGTCCACATGACCTGGAGGCCATGGTGGCGCGCGACTTCGGCCATGAAATCCGAGGTGACCACCGTGCTGACGCACACGCCGCGGAGGCCTTTGTGGCGGCACAGGTAGTCCAGCGTGAGGGCGGCCAGGTCATTGCCGCTCATCAACTCCCAGGCGCCGGCCCGTTTCGCGACCACGCCGATGCGGTCGGCGTCGGGATCATTGGCCAGGATGGCGTCGCTGCCGAGGCGCTGGGCGTCCGCCAGGGGCGCGGCGTAGGCGGCGATCTCCTCGGGGTTGGGGCGGGGGGCGGTAGGGAAGTCGCCATCCTGCGCGGACTGCGATCCGCAGAGATCCAAGGGGATCTGCGCGCGGCGGAAGAGCTCCGGCACGAAGGCGCCGCCGGTGCCGTGGAAGGGGGTGAACAGCAGCTTGGCATGCTCGTACTGGGCGGGCTGCTGGCGCAGGGCCAGGCCCAGGGCCAGGTAAGCTTCTTCGATTTCCTGCGGGATGGAGCGGATGCCCTGGTCCAGGGATTCCGCAGGACTTTTCGGCACCAGGGGCAGCACCGCCGAGTTGGCTTCGATCTCGATATCCCAGGGATCGAGCACCTGCGCGCCGCGGTCGTCATAGGCTTTGTAGCCGTTGTAGGCCTTGGGATTATGGGAGGCGGTGATGATAACGCCGCAGGCGGCGCCTAATTTCCGCATGGCGTAGCAGAGGAAAGGCGTGGGCAGGGGCCGGTCGCCCAGGTACACCTGGAAACCTTCCGAGGCGAGCACCCGCGCGGCTTCCCGGGCGAAATCCGCAGAGTTGTGCCGGGTGTCGAAGCCCACGAGCGCGACCTGTTTGCCCGGCGCGTGGAGTTTCGCCACCGTCGCGAGGGCCATGGTCGTCCGCCGCACGTTGGGCCTGTTCATGCGCTTCAGGCCGGCCCCCATGATGCCCCGGAGGCCGCCGGTGCCGAAGGCCAGGGGTTCCGAAAAGCGGTCCGCCAGCTCGCTCGAGGCCGCGGCGTCTCCGGACTCCGCGCTCGTCATGAGGACCTGCAATTCCGCGCGGAGATCGGCTTCGAGATGCGGCGACGAGAGGTAGGAAAGCGCGACTTCGATGGACATGGGGACCCCTGAGGAGATGGCTTCGGAGCTCGCTCGAAATCTTAGAGCTTCGCCAGCCTCGGCCAAAGCGTCTGGTATTGCCTGAGGAAGGATTGAACCTTGGCGAGCCAGTCGTACAGGGGTTTTTCGTCCTGGCTGGAAAGTCCAAGCGCCTTCTGGATGTCACGGAGGATGTTGGCGGATACCAGGCCGTCCTCGCCCGGATCCGGGAATTTCATCACTGGGACCATGCGGGACACGGTCTTGGAACCCAGTCCCAGGAAGCGTTTTTCGGTCTGGGCATCGGCCTTGAGCACTTCGATCTGCCCGGCCGCCGGATCGCCGAGATCCGCGTCCAGGCCGTTCAGGAGGCGTTTCAGTTCGGGCAATGGGAGCGGATATTCCCGGCGGTCGGCCCACCTGGAATTGGCCATGAGCCATTGGAACACCCGGGACAATTCATCTTCGTGGGTGGCCTTCACACCGGCCTTGCGGCTTGCGGCCTTGGCCCCCCTCAACGGCAATTCGCCCGTTTCATGGGTGATCAGGGCCGAAACAAGGCGGTACAGATCGTCGTGGGAAACCTGGTTGGGCGCGAAACCGTTCAGGTCCAGGTGGATCAGCGTCGCCAGCAGCGCCGTTTGCGCGTTGCCATCGTAGAAGGGGAGTTCGTCGAGCAGGCCCTGGAGCAGGGCGGCGGTCTTCTCCCTGGGATCGGAACCTTCCATCAACAGGCCCGTGCTTTGGAATTGGCGGGACACCGCGGCCTCCAGCAGGACCTCGTCCCGCAGCCCCAGATCCTTCACCGGCGCTTCGGTGGCGGCGGAAAAGGCCACCAGGCCCCGGTGCAGCTCAAGGACACGGGCCTCGGAGAGAAGCTGGATGGAAATCGGCCCGCTGGTGGCGGGGGCTTTGACTCCGGATTTCGCTTTCACCACGGCTCATGCGCTCCAATGACCAGCGCCTGGACCGGGAAGGATTGGAATCGAATGCGCCTCATCTGTCCAAGTGTACCCCGGTCTCTTGCGTGGGTGGGCGCGGGGGTGGTGTGATGCTGGAAGCACCAGACCTGGCGCAGCCAGGATCAGGCTCCCATTTCAAATTTCCGATTTTCGGAAATCGTAAAATCCATTCCTGAGCATGCGAAACCTCCAAATCCATGGAAGAAGGGCTCAAGATGGCGGTTAGCGCGACCTACCGGGAATTTGTGCTGGACCAGTTGGGATCCGCGGCGCCCGTGAGCGCGAGATCCATGTTCGGCGGCGTGGGGATCTACTCGGGCCCGCTTTTCTTCGCGCTGATGGATGACGACCGGCTCTACTTCAAGGTGGACGACAGCAATCGCGCCGACTTCGAGGCCAAGGGCATGGACGCCTTCCATCCCTTTGGGGACGAGCGGGCAATGGGCTATTACGAAGTGCCCGAGGAAGTCCTGGAAGATGCCGAGGAATTGGCGCATTGGATGGCCAAGGCGCTGCGGGTCGCGGGCTCGAAACCGCGCAAGAAGAAAGCCCGCTAAACTCTTTTCATGATTCATTTCGTGCTTCCTTTCCTCCTGGCAACGGTTGCGGTGCGCCCACCGGCGCCGGCCCATCAGAAATGGCCCGCGGAGGTGGCGCGGGCCCTTTACGCGGACCACCTCAAGCACGACATGGGGTTCTCGAAGGCCTCGGTGGCGCGCAAGGCGAAGTGGCTGAGCCCCGATCTGCTGGCCAAACTGAACGCCGAACTGGCCCGGCCGGCCAATCCGGACGAGGTCCCGGCCATCAACGGCGATCCGTTCACGGACAGCCAGGAATATCCCAAGCGGTTCGTGGTCGGCAAGGCTGAGATCATCGGGGATGCCACGCGCATTCCGGTGGTGCTCACGGGCAACGGCCGGCGCCGGACGGTCGCCGTCAAGCTGCGCAACACTCCGGATGGATGGCGGGTGGACGATCTGATCTACGAGGATGGGAGCAGCCTGCGCAGCCTGCTCGGGAAGTGAACCGGGCATGAACCTGGTGCTGCTCCAGGAGGAGGACTTCATCGATCCTCGCCGCGCTCGGCTCGAAGGCCGGCGCTTCGCCCATGTCCTGGATGTCCACCGAGCGGCGGCCGGCGATGCGCTCAGCGTGGGAGTCCTGAACGGCAAGATGGGCCTCGGAAGAATCACCCGCCTGGATCCTGCGTCGCTGGAAATGGAAGTGCAGCTGGATCAGGAGCCTCCGCCCAAACTGCCGCTGACGCTCATACTCGCCCTGCCGCGGCCGAAAGTCCTGAACCGCGCCCTGGCGGCCGCCACCAGCCTCGGCATCGCGCGGATCGTGCTGCTCAACGCATGGAAAGTCGAGAAGAGTTATTGGAAAAGTCCACGGATAAGTGATGAAAATCTGCTGCTGCAACGCATACTTGGGCTTGAGCAGGCCAAGGACACGGTGCTTCCGGAATTGCGCCTGGCGAGGTTCTTCAGGACCTTCGTGGAGGATGAGCTGCCGGCCATGGCGAAAGGCACATTGCCGCTGGTGGCCCACCCCGGTTCAACGGAGCCGTGTCCCCGCGGCGTCGCCCAACCGGCCACGCTCGCCATCGGGCCCGAAGGCGGATGGCTGGATGCCGAGGTCCAAAGCCTGGTCGATTGCGGATTCCGTCCCGTGGACCTGGGCTCCAGGATCCTGCGCGTGGAGACAGCCTTGGCCTCCTTGGTGGGGCGGCTCTATTAAGGCTGCCGCAGAAAAATACAACCTGATCATCCCCCAATCTCAGCCGAGGAAGCGTGCCCGCGAAGGGCCGCGAAGCCGCTGCGCTCTGGCGAAGGGCCGCGAAAAGTGAATTCAACCCGGTATCGCTTCGCGGGGGCGCGCAGCGCCCGCGGGCCTCTGGGCCCGCGAATTCAGGCGGCCCGGCGACGGGCTCGCACCAAGGTGTGATCCGCGCCGGGCCGCCTGAATTCCATCCGCGAGGCTGGCCCATGATGAGTCTCCTGGTCGCCAAAGCGCTGGTGTGGCAATAGAGATTTCGCGGCCCTTCCTTCACCCCGGCATCAGCCTGGCTAATACCCGTGGCATGGCAGCTATTCGCGGCCCTTCGCGGGATGTTTTTTCAGGCTGAGGCTCGTGGGTGATCAGTTTTTCATCTGCCTAATCTGTGGCTTTTTATTCTCTTTCATTGCGGAGGCCAGGGCACATTCGGCGGGCGGTAATCCGCGGTGCCCAGCTGGCGGGCTCTCACGCTTGGGGCGATGAACTGGCCATCGGAGCCCGGGCTGATCTGCCGGACGTTTTCGCCCAGCATCCGATACCAGAAGGTCATGGAATCCTGGATTCCGCCAAGGGCGTCGGGGAGGATGCCGGGCGGCATGTCCAGGTCCAAACCGCAGGCTCTGGCCTTTTCCGCCAACCAGAGCAGGGCCAAGTCCGAGAGCCCATGGTCCACATAGCCGCCTCCGATGTTCGAATGCGCGCCTGGAAACCAGGCCTGCTCCAGGATCTGCGCTCCGGCTCCGGGCTGCCCCTGCCACAGGGTCGGCGCGAAGGGTTTCCGGCGCTCGTCCACGGCCAGGGCCTGGAAGGCGTAGTCGACCCAGGTGCTGAGCTTGACGTCATGGAATTCATAGAATTCCTTGGTCCAGAAACGCAGCGGCCTGAGCGGAATGCCCAGGGATCCGACGGTGTCCCAGACGCCGATGAAGCGGATGCGGGGCTCCCAGGCATAGGCGGCCCGGAAGGCCGCGGCCTCTTCGGCCCGGGGGCTGGAGGCCTCGTCCCGGCGGCGGTAGAGCGCATAGGCCGCATCGAGCTGGCCGCCGTGCTCGCGCTTCAAGAGGCCGCAGTTGCGGACCAGGCCCACCGTGCTGCGCACCAGGTAGGCGCCCCGGCTGAACCCGAACAGGAAGAGTTCATCGCCGGGATCGTAGTTATCGATCAGGAAACGGTAATTAGCCTGGATGATGGCGTCGATGCCTTCGCCGAAAGCTCCGCCCGTGAACCGTTTCCACCAGCCGCCCCGGGCGCCCACGCCGTCATGGTAGTAGACCCGCTGCTCGGTCCCGGCCTGGTCCTGGGGAGCCACGGCCCGGCTCAGTTTCACGACGTTGGTGGGGGTGGGCACGCCGCCGGTGGACTGGTCCGGCTTGTTCCAGGTTCCGTCCGAACAGATGACGAGGCGTTTGGGCATGGGTGTGTGTGGATTCTACTGAGATAGAACCACAGATTCCACAGATCGGGTATCCACAGATTCCACAGATTCACACAGATTCAAAAACAAGAGATTCATACCAAGTTGCATTCAAAGAAATAGAACCATCAAGCCACAAAGGGCACAAAGGGACTCGTCATGTGCGAGCTTCGCAGATGAAATTCAGGTGGCCCGGCGCGGATCACACCTAAGCGTGAGCTCGCCGCCGGGCCACCTGAATTTGCGGACCTTCGGCCCGCAGGCGCAACGCGCCTCGCGAAGCGATTTTGAGCCGAAATCAGCCATGTTGGAGCTTGGTGCTTTCTTCGTGTCTTCGTGGTGAATTTTATCTTTTCGAATGCAAATTCGTATCAGGTCTTGCGGCCATGCCACTTCAGACAAAGGGGCATTTGTGAAACCTTGTAGATGCGGTTCTTCCTCGAAATTCTGGACGGCACACGAAATCAAGTCGGCACTTCCCCATTTTTAGAATCTGTGTGAATCGGTGCAATCTGTGGATTAACCGTTTTTCTGTGTCATCTGTGGTTCAAAGCTGCCAGGTCTGACTGGGCCTGATGACCCGGTTCATGCTTATCTGTGGATTCAGATCCAGCGGGGTAGACGTGGCATCGAAGACGAAAACGTGGTGGCGGCGAGGTCTGCGATGGTCCGCCCTGGGCTTGATGGGTTTCCTAACCGGCAGCGTAGCGCTGGTCCTGCTGCTGCGCTTCGTCCATCCGCCTTTCTCGGCGCTGATGGTGGAGCGGCGCGTGGCCTCGTGGTTCAGCAGCGAACCCTACACGTCGCGCCACACCTGGGTCCCGCTCGACGACATGTCGCCCTCGGTGGGCCTGGCGGTCATCGCCGCGGAGGACCAGAATTTCCCGGAGCATTTCGGATTCGACTGGAAGGCCATTGAAAAGGCCTACGCCCACAACGAGCGGAGCAAGCGCAAGCGCGGCGCCTCCACCGTGTCCCAGCAGACCGCCAAGAACCAGTTCTGCTGGGAGTCCCGCTCCTGGCTGCGCAAGGGCGCCGAGGCCTACTTCACGATGCTCATCGAGCTGGGGTGGTCCAAGCGGCGGATCCTGGAGGTCTATCTGAACATCGTGGAATTCGGCGATGGCGTGTACGGCGTGGAGGCGGCCTCGACGACCTATTTCCACAAGCGGAGCAGCAAGCTGCGCCCCAGCGAAGCAGCTCTTCTGGCCGCGGTGCTGCCGAATCCCCACAAGTACCGGGTGGATGCCCCCAGTGCCTATGTCCGTGGGCGCCAGGCCTGGATCCTGGGCCAGATGGGGCAGCTGGGCGGCGAACAGGTGGTGAAGGACCTGGGGAACTGATTGACAGAGGCCGGCGGGTGCGAGACATTCTGCGACGGCTTCTCACACACAATCCGGTCCCGGAAGGTCTCCCTAATGCCGCGCGTCGTGTTCACGGGCAATCTCCAACGCCACATTTCCTGCCCGCCCTGCACCGTCAGGGGCGGCACCGCGCGGGAGGCGCTGGACGCGGCTTTCGATCTCTATCCCGGATCGCGCGGCTACGTCCTGGACGAGCACGGCGCGCTGCGGGCCCACATGGTGGTCTTCGTGGACGGCCAGGCCGTCTCGGACCGCCGCGGCCTGAGCGATGCCGTGGAAGAGGACGCCGAAGTCTTCGTCATGCAGGCCCTTTCCGGAGGTTGACCATGTCCAGCACCCTGCTCGTTTCCACGCGCAAGGGTCTCTTCACCATCGGCCGGACCATGGCCGGAACGTGGGAGATCCAGGGCGTTTCCTTCCTTGGCGACAATGTGACCTTGGCCCTGGCCGATGCCCGCAGCGGAACCTGGTTCGCGGCTCTGGACCACGGCCATTTCGGCGTGAAGCTGCACCGCTCGAAAGACCGCGGCGCCACCTGGGAGGAGGTCGGCGTGCCGGTCTATCCCGACCCGCCGGAAGGCGTGGAAGAGATCGATTCCATGGGCCGCGTGGTGCCTTGGAAACTCAAGCTCATCTGGTCCCTGGAGCCTGGCCTCGCCTCGCAGCCGGGCCTGCTGTGGTGCGGCACCATCCCCGGCGGGCTTTTCTATTCCGAAGACGATGGCTCTACCTGGACGATGGTGCGGACCCTGTGGGAGGAACCCCGGCGCAAGCTCTGGAATGGCGGCGGCGCGGATTTTCCGGGCATCCACTCCATCTGCGTGGACCCCCGGGATGGGAACAAAGTCACGGTCGGAGTTTCCTGCGGGGGCGTGTGGCAGACCACCGATCGCGGAATTTCCTGGGCCTGCCGGGCGGACGGGATGCGCGCCGAATACATGCCGCCGGACCAGGCCTTCGATCCCGACATCCAGGATCCCCATCGGGTGGTGCAATGCCCATCGGGCCCAGACGTGTTCTGGGCGCAGCACCACAACGGGATTTTTCGATCCACTGATGGCTGCGGCCGGTGGGAGGAGATCAAGGAAGTTGCGCCATCGGTCTTCGGATTCGCGGTGGCCGTGCATCCGGACAACCCGGAGATCGCCTGGTTCGTGCCATCCATCAAAGACGAAAGGCGCGTGCCTGTGGGCGGAGCCGTGGTGGTGACGCGGACCCGGGACGGCGGCCGCAGCTTCGAAACGCTCCGGAACGGGCTCCCGCAAACCCATGCCTACGACCTTGTGTACCGGCACGCCCTGGACATCGACCGCAGCGGATCGCGCCTGGCTTTCGGCTCGACCACCGGCTCGCTCTGGGTCACGGTAAACGGAGGGGACGACTGGCAGACCGTTTCGACCCAATTGCCGCCCATCTATGCGGTGCAGTTCGTGGCGTAGCCGATCGCCCCGGGGGATCCTGCGACTGCGGGGCCCAAGTGAGACAGGGATCACAGCTTTGGAATCCGTTCCATGCAAGAATTCCAGTGCCCTCGCCTCGCTGATGGGCCTGACGGGACGGAGATTCATCCATGAATAAAAACATCGTGATCGGTTTGGTGATCGGCCTGCTGGCCGGATTCATCATCGGCTATTTCACCGGCAACAGCCGCAGCGCCGGCCAGCAGCCGGCGACCATCGCGGCGGCCGTGCCCATGCCATCGCCCGGCGCGCCGGCGGGAATGCCCCCGAACGCGGGAGTGATGCCCAACGCGATGGAAGCCCAGTCGCGCATCTTCGCCAACACCCAGATCGTGGCCCGGGAACCGAAGAACCTCAACGCCTGGAAACAGCTCGGCAACGACTATTTCGACACCCACCAGCCCCAGAAGGCCGTGGACGCCTATGCCAAGGCCCTGGAACTGGAACCGAACAACGCCGACATCCTCACCGACCAGGGCGTCATGTACCGCGAGCTGATGGCCTATGACAAGGCCATCGCCAACTTCGAGAAGTCGGCGAAACTCGATCCCAAGCACACCCAGAGCCTGTTCAACATGGGGGTCGTCTATTCCCAGGACCTGAAGCAGGACGAGAAGGCCATCAAGGCCTGGAACCGCATCATCGAATTGGATCCCGCGAGCCAGCAGGCGGCCCAGGCCCGCGCGGCCATCGCCGAAGTGAAATCGAACCCCAAGATCAAATAGCTGTCGGCTGGGCCAGCATCCTGGCCAGGTGGATTATCATCAGATCGCCGTTCCCGCGGGCAAGCTGCCCTCGGCTGTCCGATCTTCCGCCCCTATCCATCACCTGGCCGGGCCAGGCCGTCCGAACAGGTGGATCCTATGCTGTTCGACCTCAATCAAGTGGCTTCACTCCTCCAGGCCGAGCTGCGGGGTGACGGGTCCGTCTTCCCCGCCGCGCTTTCGCTGGACACCCGCACGCTCCAGCCCGGGGAATGCTTTGTGGCGATCCGAGCGGGCAGGGATGGACACCTCTTCGCCGCCAAGGCCGTAGAGCTGGGCGCGGCCTGCCTCCTGGTGGACCACCTATTGGATCTGCCGATTCCGCAATTGGTCGTGCCGGACACTCTGGCAGCCTTGCAGTGCTGGGGCCAGGCGCGCCTGAAGGCTGTCCGCCCCCATGCGGTGTTCGGCGTCACCGGCAGCGTGGGCAAGACCAGCACCAAGGACCTGCTGGCGGCGGCGACCGGCGGCTGGAAGACGCCGGGGAACCGCAACAATACGCTGGGGATGCCCCAGGCCCTGGCCACCATGCCGGTGGGCGAATCCTCCGCGGTGCTGGAGATGGGCATGAGCACGCCGGGCGAAATCCAGCGGCTGACGGAAATAGCGCCGCCGGATTTCGGCGTGGTCACCCTGATCGGAACCGCGCACATGGAAAATTTCCCTGACGGGCAGGAGGGCATCGCCCGCGCCAAAGGCGAACTCATCGCCGGGCTCCGGCGGGGCGGAGCCTGGGTCCACTTGGCCATGGACCCCTGGTGCCGATGGATTTCCGAACAGGAATGGGCGGGCCAGGAACTGGCCGTGGCCGTCGGGGACGGGGAGGATTACGGCTGGGCGGACATCGAATCCCTGGGGTCCCGGGGCGAGCGGTTCACGCTGCGCTGCCCGGAGTACGACCTGCCAATCGAGCTTAAACTCCGCGGCGCCCACCAGGTGCGCAACGCATCCCTTGCGGCGGTCATCGCGCTGCTGGCGGGCTTCGACCGGGACCAGGTGGCGGAGGGCTTGGGCACCGTGGAACCGGAAGCGGGCCGCGGCCGGCTCCACGCCATGGCCGGCGGCGGCTGGCTGCTGGACGAGAGCTACAACGCCAGCGTCGATTCCATCATGGCCTGCGCGGAATCGCTGCTGGAGCTGAAAGGCGGCGCACCCATGGCGGTGCTGGGCTGCATCAGGGAACTGGGCCAAAGCTCCGAACGCCTGCACCAGGAAGTCGGCGAGGGGTTGCAGGCCTTGGGATTCGAGCGGCTTTGGGTCTACGGCGATTTCGCGGATGCCATGGCCAGTGGCTTCGGCGCGGGCGCGGCCCACTTCCCGGATTTCGACTCCCTGCGGGACGACCCGGCGGGCCTCGGCGCCATTCCAGACGGGACGCGCATCCTGGTCAAAGGCAGCCGCTACTGGACCTCGGAGCAGGCCGTGGCCTGGATCCTGGACCACAAAGGCGTGGCGTGATCACGGAAGCGCAACGGCAAATAAAAAGTGAGACAACGGATACTTAATAAAACAATTTTGGCCACAAAGGGGCACAAAGGTCACAAAGAACTGAAAGCCGGGTTTGGCTTGTGATCGCCCATCCAGGAATGCATACTCTCCCTGGCGTGTGTGACACGGTGACATTCTTCCGGCCGTAACACGATCTACCGCATTGCGATGATCGGAGTGCCATGTGGGGTTAACGGAAGGCCCCACCACACGCCACCTCAATCAGGACTCCCAGGGACCGAAAGGGCCTGGGAAGTCTATGAGCTGTTCGCGCTGAAAGGGGCCGTGGAATGGGATTCGAACCCACCGTGGACGATCCAAAAAGAAACGCTGCTTTCCTGAACGGTAGCTACTTGAATGTGATTTCAATCCCGTGAAAAACCACGGGGATTCACGGGGATTTACGGGGACAAAGAAATGGGGTGGTGGACATGCCTTTTCATTGGGCTGCGTCCCCGATTGAAAAGCTGTTGAGCCACGGATTACACGGATTCACACGGATGAAAAACTGAGCAAGTTGGTGCGTTCAGCGCTTTGACGTCGCTGCTTGTTTTTCGGCATTTCCCGTGGGTGGGTGTGGCGCCTGATAGTCCGGTCGCAGCCAGCGGACCTTGCCCTTCGCTTCCTCCAAGGCGCGGGCCTGGTTCAGGGCCACCAGGCGCTCCAGGATGTCGGGTTCGGATAGGTCGGCGTCCCAGCCGTAGGCTTCGGCCACGGCGGCATCCAGCTTCTGGTGCAGCGCCAGCAGGAGGCTCACCAGGCCTTGGGCGTCGGTCGCTTGTTCTTTTTCCGTCAAGGGTTCGCCGCTGCGCAGGCGCTCCAGCAGGTTGTACTGGGCGGTGATGCCCAGGCCCAGGGCTTGGGCCCGCTTGCGGTGCGCGTCCAGCTCTTCGGCCAGATCGCGGATGCGCGCGGCTTGGGCCTTGGTGGCATCGGGGAAAGGAAAGGGGTCGAAACAGCGGGATTTCGAATAACGAGGCGTGTTCCCAACACCCAGTAATGCGCCCACAGCCAGTGCCCACACGACATGGAAGCGGCTGCTGAGGATGCCCAGATGCAGGGCGTCTCCGCTGGCGATGACCACGATCATGTTATCGGGCACCGTGGCGCCATCCAGGAACTGGAAGGTGCGGTGCTTGCTCGTTTCCACCGTGGCGATGAAGCGGGACAGGCCCTTCAAGGCAGGGCGGATTTCCTCGCGATTCCGTCCGAAAATCCACCAATTCTTTCGAGTGGTTGAGTCATTGTTCTCTTCCCGTTCGGGTTTCACAGTCTGGAGCAGATGCTGGTAGATGGCCGGGTAGGTTTTTCGAACCTCCTCCTCAGCCAACCCGTACAGATCAATGACCATGACTTCTCGTGGATGGTCCGTGAGGTCACGGCCATTGCGGTAGGGATGGACCACGGTGGGGCGCTTCCAATCCTTCCATTGCGCGGGTGTGACGATGAAGCCTGAACCGATCAGTTGCATACCGCGACTCGCAAGGCCATCGTTGGCCTTCAACGCCATGGCATCCGCCACGCGGGCGCCACCGCTCAAGTCTTCGTGGATGCTGTCCACGGGCGCTTCTTCGATCACCAAACCTGCGGCGGCGTGCTCGGGATCGGGGGTTTTTGGTTCGGATACGACACGGGCGAGCACGGGCGAACCTTCCAGCCCGGCCACGGTCATGGCGATGCGCACGGCGGCGCCTTCGCCGTGCCAGGGATGATCGGGGATTGCCCACAAAAGCTTCAATGGTTTGTAGTCATCCCCTTTATCCCCTTCATCCCTGTTAACCATGTTTATTCTGTTTTTAAACAGGGATGAAGGGGATAAATGGAATTCGATGACTCCGCGTTGGCGCACCTGCCGCAGGCTGTTGGTGGTGATCAGCCCAAACCGCTGTGTCCTGCCCGAACGTACCGCCAGCGCAGCCTTGTGCCACCAGTAGAGGACGAAATCCACGGTATCCGGCACCTCGGGGTAGGCCGCGCGCAGCGCCTCGGTGTAGCCCACGCCCAGGTTGCCCAGCATGGAGGCGTTGCCTAGGAAGGGCGGATTGCCGATGATGTAGTCGGCCTGGGGCCAAAGCGCCGGCCTTGGGTTCAGCAGCCGCGTGGTGTGGGCGCGCGCGGTGTCATCCGGCACTTCGCGGCCCCGCGCATCGAGCTTGGTGGTTTTGCCATCCCAGCGGCTGGTTCCAGTGGCTTCTTCGCCATCAAAATCCAACACGGCATCCCGCTGCTCGATGCTGCCGTAGTTCTGCAACACGGGCTCGGGCGGATTGCCCGCTGGATGGTTGTGGCGGAACCATTGCAGGTACGCGATCCACAGCACCAGCTCGGCGATGCCCGCGGCCCACGGGTTGATCTCGATGCCTTTGAACTGGGCCGGGGAAATGCGCTCGTGGGACAGCTCCAGGGCCGAAAACCATTCCCCCAGCTCCTCCATGCGGCGCAGCACTTCGCCTTCCAGACGTTTCAAGGTGTCGAAGGCCACGTACAGAAAGTTGCCGCTGCCGCAGGCGGGATCCAGGAATTGCAGCGTGGCCAGGTGCTGGTGGAAGGCGCGGAGCTTGGCCTTGGCGGCATCGACGGCGGCTTCGGTATTGCCTTGCTCCAGGATCCCCGCGAGTTCGTCTTCCACTTCCGTCCACTGGCGGCGCAACTCCTGGCCAAAGGTGGCGTCCACCAGGCGCTGGATGTAGGCGCGGGGCGTGTAATGCGCGCCCAGGCGATGGCGTTCGTCGTCTTCCAGCGCGCTTTCCAGCAGCGTGCCGAAGATCGCGGGTTCGACATCGCGCCAGTCCTTTTCCGCAGCCAGGCGCAGGAGGGCGATCTGCGCTTGAGAGAGTGGTGGAACGCTTGTGTCCTTGAACAGGCCGCCGTTGAAGCGGAGCACCTTCTCCCAGCCCCATTTACCGCCTTCGTCCATGACTTTCCACCAGCCTTGAAGAAAGGCATGGGCTTCGTCGGGATCTTTTTCAAGGTGCCGCAAGCCCTCGGTGAAGGGCTTGCCGGGCAGCAGGCCGATGTCTTCGGCGAAGCAGGTGAAGACGCAGCGCATGAGAAAGTGCGCGACTTCATCCTTGCTCCGGGTGGCGCTTTGCAGTTCCTTGGCGAGCTCGCCTAGTTCCTGGGCGATGCCGCGCGTGACTTGGGCCCGCAGGCGGCTGGTGTCCAGCGCTTTCGGGTTTGTCCAGATGGTGCGGAAATAGGTTTGGATTTCAGGATCTTCCAGCTCCTCGAGCATGATGATGCGCCGCGCGCCGAAACCGCCGTAGCCGCCGCCCGCCTTGGGGTCGTAGCGGTTCCAGATGTGGAAGCTGTGGCCGATGTCGCACACGATGAGGAAGGGCGGCGGCGGCCCCTGAAGGCCCAGGGCCATGGCATATCTGATGCCCTGGATGAAGGCCGCTTCGAGTTTCGCGTCATAGGTGGCATTGGCGCGGTAGCCCGGCGTGCGCGGCTCTTCGATCAGACCGGGCAAGCCGGGAGCATGGACCATCGGTTTCTGCCCCTTGCCCCCGCCTCCGCCGCCCGATCCACGCTGCGCCCGCAAAGCATCCGATGTCCGCTTGGCCTCCAAAATGAAGCAGCCGGCCTTGTACAGATCCATGTAGTTCTTGGTGAATTTGCCTTCGGGGTTGTAGTTCGGCACCTGCTTTTCGAAGCAGTAGCCGCTGGAGGCGCCGGTGGGTTCAGGCTGCGGGAGATCCAAGGTCTGGATCAGCTCATGCAAAAAGAGCTGCATGTTCCCGCGCTCAGGGCCATCCGCGGCCTGCCAGCGGGTGATGAAGTCTCGTACGTTCCGGGGCATGGGTTCATCTTATCGGGTGGCGGTCCAGAGATTCGTTGGAAATGACCGGAACCGCGAATGACGCGAATGAACGCTAATAAAAAGTGGGCAAAAACACTTCGCGTCAATTCGCGCCATTCGCGGTTCCTGGTGCTCTTTGAATAAGTGCAGAACTCCCTTTGGCTTACCCGATTCGCCCATTGGGACGGAAAGTTCCGCAAGAGGTGGGCGCCGGGTCCCATTCCGGTGACAATGGGATTTTCCGATCATCCATCCCTTTGTTTCCCAATTTCGAGAGCCCCAACTACATGCTGCCTTGGCTTCTCTATCCCTTCCGCGAGTTCATCCCCGGCGTTTCCGTCTTCCGCTATATCACGTTCCGCGCGGCCATGGCCGCGGCCTTCGCCTTTGCGCTGTCGCTGATCTTCGGGCCCTTCGTGATCCGGACGCTGCGCCGCCTGAACATGGGCCAGCACATCCGCGAGGAGGGGCCTCAGAACCACAAGGGCAAGGCGGGGACGCCCACCATGGGCGGCATCCTGATCCTGCTGGTGACGACCCTCTCGACGCTGCTCTGGTGCGATCTGAAGAGCATCCCCATCTGGGTGGCGCTGGCATCCCTCATCGGCTTCGGCGCCGTGGGCGCGGTGGACGACACCCGGAAACTGCTGAAGAAGAAGAACGAAGGCCTCCGCTCCTGGCAGAAAATGGCCTGGCTCACCGCCATTGCCCTGGTGGTGGCCTTCCTCATCCATGATTTCGGCCTGCGCGGCGCGCACACCAGCCAGTTGTCGATGCCCTTCTTCAAGAATTACCAGCCGGACGTGGGCTACTTCCTGCTGCCCTGGATCGCCTTCGTGATGGTGGGCACGAGCAATGCCGTGAACCTCACGGATGGACTGGACGGCCTGGCCATCGGCGGCACGCTCATCGTGGCGATCACCTTCGGGATCCTGGCCTACGTGGCGGGGAACGTGAAAATCGCGAGCTACCTGGTGGTGCCCTACGTCGCGGGCGGCGCCGAATTGAGCATCTTCATGAGCGCCATGGCCGGCGCCTGCCTCGGCTTCCTCTGGTTCAACGCGCACCCCGCGGAAGTCTTCATGGGCGATACCGGGGCCCTCGGCCTGGGCGGAGCCCTCGCGACCACGGCCCTCATCATCAAGCAGGAATTGCTGCTCTCCATCGCCGGGGGGCTCTTCGTCATCGAGGCCGTGAGCGTGATCATCCAGATCAGCAGCTTCAAGCTCCGCGATGGCAAGCGGATTTTCCGCATGGCGCCCTTCCACCACCACATGGAACTGGGCGGCCTGCACGAGAACAAGGTCGTCATCCGGCTCTGGATCACCGCCGTGGTGTGTTCGGTGCTGGCGCTGGCCTCGCTGAAGCTGCGTTGAGAAAGTCGAGGGTCGAGGGTCGAGAGTCAAGAGCTGAAGACATCCAGACTTGGGACTTGCGACTTGCGACTTGAGACTTGAGACTTGCGACTTGGGACTCGACTATTACCGGTCCGCCCAGTGCAGCTTCTGCTGCAGCAGCTGGAAGTAGGGCAGGGCGGGGCTTTGCAGCAGGGTGATGGTGTGGGGGCTGCGGCTCACCTCCACGCGGTCATCCTGCCGCACAGCCTGGCCGATCTGTCCGTCCAGGGTCAGGTGCGCGTCCTCCGCGTCGCCGACGGTGATGGCCACGCGCATGGCCGCATCCACCACCAGGGGCCGGAGCGTCAGGCTGTGGGGGCAGATGGGGGAGATGACCAGGGCTTCGAGCCCGGGATGCAGGATGGGGCCGTCCGCCGAGAGCGAATAGGCCGTGGATCCCGTGGGGGTGGCCACGATCAGGCCGTCGGCCTTGATGAGCGCGGCCTCCTGGCCGTTCACCGATAGGTGCATGTCCATGATGCGCGCCAGGGCCCCTTTGGCCAGCACAGCATCATTCAGGATTTCAGCCTCCATGATCTTTCCGCCGTCCCTCCAGAGTTCCGCGTGCAGCATCATGCGGGGATCCTCGGCCAGTTCCCCGGCGAGGTAGGCCTCCACGGCCCGCTTGGCGTCCGGCGCGGAATGCGGCGTGAGGAAACCCAGGGAGCCGAGGTTGACGCCCAGCAGTTTCGCGCCGCGCAGGCCCACGCGCCGCGCGGCGGACAGCAATGTGCCGTCCCCCCCGAGCACCAGGCCCAGCTCGGGAGCATCTCCCAGGCCCTCATCGATCTGGAGGGAAGCGGGGTCCAGGCCTGCTTCGGACCAGGGGCCCGCGAGCGAGGCGTCCGCCACCAGGCGCCAGCCCCGGCCGAGAAAGCATGGCGCCACTTCGGCCAGGGTTTTTGGCAGCAGGGGGGATTTGGCTTTGGCGATTATCGCCGCGGTGGGGGACATGGATCTAAGAGCCTGTTTCAGAATGGGGTGTGGCCGCGCTGGGAGCGCCGGGCGAGCGGGGCAAGGCAGCCGACCACGGCGTATCGACTATACACCGCGGGAGGGTAACGCAGCTCCGCGAAGCCCGCCGCCCCAGCCGGCCCCCCCCCCGGCCCTCGGCCGGGGGAGGGGCCCCCCGGGCCCCCCCCCCCCGGGGGGACGGGGCCAGCATCCACGCCCAGCGGAACGCGGGGGGTGCCCCCCCCCCCCCGGGCCCCCAGGGCCTGGACATCGCGGCGTCACGGGCCTTGAGCGTATGACCGATACGCCGCTGCGGCCCCTTCCTTGCGCTGCATCGCGGCTGACCTCCGTCGCGGCCGCGCCCCATTCTGAAACAGGCTCTTGGCATACAGGTACTCTTATAGGATGCCGACACCACCCAAACCGAAGAGCCAACCACCCTTGATCCGCAGTGCCAGAAAGAACCCGCTCGTGAGATTCCTGCTCTTGGCCTCCGTCGCCGTGATACTGGGCGGGGGCCTGGTGTTCGCCGTCTTCTGGTCCATCTATTCCCGCGAAGCGGACAGCTACCTCACCTATTTCGCGATCCGGGTTCCCAAGACCATCACCAAGGTGCTGGACCGCAACGGCGACATCATCGGCGTCTTCGCGGAAGAGCACCGCGTGGTCATTCCCTACGGGGATATTCCGCGGGCCTTCATCGGGGGCATCATCGCCACGGAGGACGCGGATTTTCTCAAGCACCGGGGCGTGGATCCCAAAGGGTTCCTGAGGGCCGCCTGGAATTTCGCGAAGTCAGGCGGCAAGCGGAAGGAGGGCGCCAGCACGCTCACCATGCAGCTGGTGCGCACGGTCACGGCCAAGCGGCAGAAGCAGCTCGACCGTAAATTGAAAGAGATCATCCTGGCCACCAAGCTCGAAAAGGCCTACTCGAAAAAACAGATCCTGGAGATGTACGCCAACGAAGTCTATTTCGGCGGCGGCCGCTACGGCATCGAGTCCGCGGCCCAGTATTATTTCGGGAAAAGCGCTCCCCAATTGCTTCCGGAAGAAGCCGCCATGCTCGCCGGCCTCGTCCAGAATCCCAACTGGTACAACCCCTACAATCCCGACCCGAAATCGAGGGCCGCGGCGAAAGTTCGCCGCGACCATGTGCTGAGGCGCATGGCGGCGGAGCATTACCTGAAGGCATCCGACGCGGAAACGCTCATCCAGCGCCCCATCCGGCTGGCGCGGGAGAACGCGCAGGAGGAACAGGTCGCGCCCTATGTGGTGGAGGAGGTGCGCAAATACCTGTATGAAAAGTACGGCCGGGAAGCGGTGCTGAACGGTGGATTGGAGGTCACGACCACCATCGATGCGCTATGGCAGGCCGGCGCGAACGACGCCGTGCGCAAGGGGCTACGGAACGTGGACCGGCGCCGGGGCTTCCGCAAGGATGCCATCGCGGTGGTGAACGAGCCGGAGACCGCCAAACTGCCGGGTTGGAACCGCTACTTCGAGGCGGGGGATTCCGTGCGGGGAATCATCCTCGGCTGGACGGACGGCACCGCGACCGTGCGCATCGGCAACGCCAAGCTGGAAGCGCCGCCGAATTCCTTCGCGTGGGCTGGAAAGGGCATCGAGAAAATCCTGGTGCGCGGATCGAGTCCGCGCTTCCTCATCAAAGAGCAGAGGGAGGGCTTGCCCACCAAAGTCGAGCTGGACCAGGAACCGGAAGTGGAAGCGGCGCTGATGGCCATCGATCCGAAAAACGGCGAGATCCGCGCCATGGTGGGAGGCTATGAGTTCAACCGCTCCAAGTTCAACCGCGCCATGCAGGCGCAGCGCCAAGTCGGCTCCAGCATGAAGGCCTTCGTGTACGGGGCCGCCTTCGAACAAGGCAAGACTTCCGCATCCATCGTGAACGATGTCCCCACGACCTTTGTGGATGCGGAGCACTTCAGCATCTCCACTTCGCCCGAAGGGATCGTGTCGGCGCGGCCCACGGCCCGGGGGGCGAAATCCTACGAACCGAAGAACTACGAGCGCGATTTCTGGGGCCCGATTCCCATCTGGGAAGCCATCCGGGACAGCCGCAATGTCGCAGCCGTGCGGACCCTAGAGGAAATCGGCATCCAGAACGCCATCGCTTTCGCCAGGAAGGCCGGGATCCAAAGCGTGATCCCGCCCTATCCGAGCCTGGCCCTGGGCGCGGCCGACCTGAATCTCCGCGAGATGACGCGCGCCTACGCGACCATCGGAAACGGCGGCGTGCAGTGCCCCCAGCCCTTTTTCATCAAGCGCATCGTGGACCGCAACGGCCGCGAGCTGGAATCCTTCGAAGGCTCGCCCGGCGAACCGCTGATCGACCCGGCCGTGGCCTTCGAGCTGGTCCAATGCCTGCAGGGCGTGGCCACCGCGGGCACCGGTTCCCGCACCAACGAATTGAATTGGCCGGTGGCCGGGAAGACCGGCACCACCAACGACCACACGGACGCCTGGTTCCTGGGCTTCTCGACGCGCATCGCCTGCGGCGTATGGGTCGGCCTCGACACCAAGAAGACCATCTTCAAAGGCGCCGACGGCGGGAAGGTGGCCGTGCCCATCTGGGTGGAATTCATGAAGACCGCGCTGCCCACGACCCCGCGGGAGGATTTCAAGGCGCCGGACACTGTGGAGTGGGCGAACATCGACCACATGACGGGCCTGCTGGCCAGCGGAGCGACCACGGACAAGGTGCTGCACCTGGCCTTTCCCCGGGGCGCGGCGCCGAAGGAATCCACCGATGCGGAAGCCATCAAGCGGATCCTCGAAGGCAAGGCCAAGGCCCGTTCCCAGGCCTCGGAGATCAAACTTTGGGGCCAGGACCTGCCGAAGGACCAGCCCGCGGAGCCCGTCGATTTCACGAAGATGGAAGTGCCGAAGGAGCAGTGAGGAGTGGGCAATCGGCTATCAGCCATGAGCTATGAGCCATGAGCTTTATTGGGATGCGGCCGGAGGCCGCGACTTTACTTATGGCGCGCCGCAGGCGCTTCCAGATCAGCTGATAGCTGATAGCTGATAGCTCAAAGCCCTTGCCCCGCCTCAACCCTTCTTTTTGAACGGTGTTCCCGTTGGGCGGTCGGCCTTGGGTTTGAAGCCGCCCTTGTCTCCGGCCGCATAGGGCTTTTTCTCGAACGGTTTTTTCTCGAAAGGCTTTTTTTCGTAGGACCGCTTTTCGTAGGGCTTCTTTTCGAAAGGCTTCTTGTCGCCGCGGTCGAAGGTCGGCTTCGCGTAGGGTCGGCTGGCATTCTCGCGCTTGTAGGGAACCCGGTCCCTGGCCGGTTCTTCGGGGATGTCGAAGCCGGTGGCTTCTTCCCGTTCGATGAAATTCAGCAGTTTGGAGACCAGGTCCACCGGAGCGTAGGCGCTGAGCAGCGATTCGGCCTCGGGCCGATGGGCCAGCGTGTCGGCTGCCTTCAGCTTTTCCGCCAGGCGCTGGGCCGCCGCGGTGCGGAGGTCGCCCTGCTGCGGGATGGGGCGCCATACGATGTTCAAGCCACCCCGGCGGGCCCAGGCCATGAGGATGCGGCTTTCCTTCCAGGCCACCAGGGACATGGAGGTGCCCTTGGCGCCGGCGCGCCCGGTCCGGCCGCTGCGGTGGATGTAATTCTCGAGCTGGTGGGGAATGCCGAGGTGCACCACCAGCGGCAGGCCGCCGATATCCAGGCCGCGGGCGGCCACGTCGGTGGCCACGAGCAGGTGCAGCTTGCCGGATTTGAACTGGTTGAGGATGCGGGTCCGGGAGGCCTGCACCAGATCGCCGTGGAGGAAGGCCGCGCTCAGGCCCGCCTGGGTGAGGGCTTCGGCCACTTCCTCGGTCTCGGCCTTGGTCTTGGTGAAGATCAAGGCGGCGCTCGGGTTGTCGAGCAGCAGCAGGTTCACGAGGGCTTTCACCCGCACGTGGTCGGGCACAAGGCAGGCTGCGTGGGCGATGTCCGCATGCTGGGCCTGTTCTCCGGTGCCGCTGAGCTGGATCTTCACCGGATCCTTGAGGAAGCGCTTGGCGAGCGAGGCGATGGGCGGCGGCAGCGTGGCGGAAAAGAGATAGGTCTGCGGCCCCTTGGGGGCGGCGGCGAGGATCTTTTCCACGTCCTCGATGAAGCCCATGTTGAGCATCTCGTCGCACTCGTCGAGCACCACCATGGAGATTTTTGAGAGATCGAGGCTCCCGCGGTCCAGGTGGTCCATCACCCGGCCGGGCGTGCCCACCACGATGCTAGATCCGTAGTGCAACGCCTTCATCTGGGGCTGGTAGGGCGTTCCGCCGACCAGCAGCGCGATATTCAGGCCGCGATCCACGCTGCGCAATTCTTCACCGACTTGCTGGGCCAATTCCCGCGTGGGGGCCAGGATGAGGGCCTGCGGATATTTTTCAGGGGTCAGCCGGTGGATCAGGGGCAGGCCGAAGGCCAGGGTCTTGCCTGAGCCGGTCCGGCTTTGCACCAGTAGGTCACGGCCTGCGATGCCGGCCTTGAAAGTCTCCGCCTGCACGGGCATGGGCGTCGTGTAGCCACGGCGTTCGAGGGCCGCCACCAGGGCAGCATTGCAGCCCAAGGCTGCGAAGGTATTCGTGTTCACAAAAGCTCCCGTGGGCGACTGTCCCGCGGGAAGAGGCGCGCCGCGCCTGCCGGATCTGGCCCTAATTCTTTAGTTTCCCATGGAATGGGCGGGGGATCGAGTGCTGATTTCCGGGTGTGGGCTTTGGGTGGTGAGTCGAGAGTCGAGGGTTGTGAGTCGAAAAGTTGAAAAGTTGAAAAGTTGAAAAGTCTAAAGGCCTGCGGCCTACTGCCTACTGCCCAGCTACAATGCCCCATGCCTGGTGCCACAGAACTCGTCGTCACGCTTCCGCTCTCCACGGACGCCGAACTGCGGAAGCGGTACCGGATCATCGACCAGCCCGTGAAGGGCAACGTGCGTTTCGGGCTGCTGCTGGAAGTGCTGGACAAGCTGGCTGAAGAGGCTGCCCTGGCCTACGTCCGCGAAAGCTTTCCTGATGCGCGGGTGGTGACGGCGGCCATCGACAACATCTACATCCGCAATGCCGCGGACCTGATGCGCGACCTGGTGTTCGGCGCCCGCATCAATTTCGTGGGCCGCACCTCCATGGAGGTGGGCATCCGCGTGGAGCATCCCGCGACGGCCACAGAACCCGCCGCCCACATCGCTTCCTGCTATTTCACCATGGTGGCGCGGAGCACCGCCGGCGAGGGCGCGCTCAGCCTCGTGCTTCCAGCTTTCCAGCCAGCCGATGAGTTGGGGAAACGGCGCTGGCAACGGGCCATCGAGCGGCGCGAGGCCTATCGCAAGGGCTTGCAGCAGGCTCAGGAACCGCCCAGCCGCCAGGAGCACGCCCTGCTCACGGAATTGCATGCAGCTCAGGATGAGCGGGGATTCGACGGCCTGGTGGCGGGCCGCTGCGTGACCGAAAGTTGGGACCGCACCTACCCGGAGCACGAGAATGTGCCGGAAAAGATCTTTGGCGGCCACCTGATCCGCAGGGCCTACGAACAGAGTGCCATCTGCGCGGAGGAAGTGGCGCCGGACCGGCCGGTCATCGTCGCGGTGAACCGGATCAATTTCGTGCAGCCCGTCCGCATGGGCGACAAGCTCCATCTGGTGAGCCGCGCCGTCTACACGGGCGGTTCCTCGGTCTGCATCGAGACCGACATCATGCGGATTTCCCGGGACCGCAAGCAGATCAACCTGTCCAACGCCTGCATCTTCACCTTCGTCAATGTGGATGATGATCTGCGTCCCCAAGCGGTGCCGCGCGTCCATCCCGCCACCTACAAGGAGGACGCCGCTTACCTCGCTGCCCACCGGCGGAGGCTGGAACACTTGAGGCACATGGCCGCGAAGCGGGGGATGCCATGACCAAGCTGCTCCTCATCCGGCATGGGATCGCCGAGGAATCCCGGCCCGGCCTGCCGGATGCAGAACGGGCCCTGACGCAGGAAGGTTGGGCCAAGACCCGCGCAGCCATGGCAGGACTTGTTGCGCGGGGCTGCATTCCCAGCCGCGGCATCAGCAGCCCCTACCGCCGCGCCATGGAAAGCATGGCCTGCCTCAAGGAAGCGGCCATGGCCATCGATTCCGCCCACGCCTTTCCTGTGGGCGTGTCCGACGGATTCACGCCGCACGGCGATGCGGAGGATATGGACCAGTGGTTGCGGCGTCTCGTGGTCAATGCGCGCGCGACCGAACTCATCGCCATCACCAGCCACGAACCCTTTCTATCCACCCTGATCCGCCAGCTCACCGGCAAGTCCCTCGACGTGAAAAAGGCCAGTTGCACCATCATCGGTTGGACGGGTGAAGGGTGGCGGTTCGAGCGGCACTTCAAACCAGCGGAACTGCGCGGGGAGTTGTGATGCAGGGTATTAATAAACACCACGCGGAGGGTAGCGGAGGAGCGGAGGGAAGCGGAGAAAAACTGGAATGCAGGTCAACCTCCGCTTCCCTCGATCTTTTCTCCGCTACCCTCGGCGCGGTGTTTTTTCCCTCGCCCATTTGCCACCATCAAGCATGACTCCGCGCCCGCAGCCAACCTTCGCCACCCTTGCCAGTGGCGTGAGGCTGCACTACCGCGTCCAGGGAGACCCTTCAAAACCCTGGCTGGTGCTGCTGAATGGTTTGCTGAGCGATACGACCATGTGGGCCGGCGTGCTGCCGGGCCTGGCTGGCCATTTCCGGGTGCTGACGTTCGACTCGCGCGGGCAGGGCCGCTCCGACGCGCCGGAGCCCGGCCCCTATCCCACGGCCCTGCTGGCGGCCGAAGCCTGGGAACTGATGCAGACCCTGGGCGTCGAAAAGCCATGGCTGGTGGGCCTTTCCAATGGCTCGGCCATGAGCCTGGAGCTGCTGGCGGACCACCCGCAGGCCTTCGCGGGGGCGGTGCTCACCAGTTCCGTGGCCTGGACCGATTTCGCGATGGGCCTGAAATCGGAGCACTGGGCGCGGTGCCTGGAAGTCGGTGGCCCCCTGATGCAATTCGACGCGGTGGCGCCGTTCCTATGGGGCGACCGCTTTCTGGAAGCCCGCCACGGCGTGTTGCGGGCCTATCACCAGGTTGTGACGGGGCGGGGGCCCATCCACGGGCCGCTCCACCAGATCCGCGGGGTGGCGGGCTGGGACATCCGGGACCGGCTGCCCCGGATTTCGGCCCCGGTCCTGCTGCTTTGCGGTGCCGAGGATCTGCTCACCCCGCCCTGGCGCTGCCTGGAAACCGCCCAGCTCATTCCCCACGCCCGCTTGGAAATGGTGGCGGGCATCGGGCACTCCTTTCCCGTGGAGGATCCGAAAGCCTTCGTCCAAAGGGTCCTGGGCTTTGTTGGACTAGCCCGGCCGGCCAAAAAGGCCTAAGCTGGACCATTCAAGCAACCAACATCTTTGAAGTCCTCACCCGTTCCTCCATGGGGTTTCCGTGTCTAAAGAAACCGCTAGCGCCGCCTCCTTGAGCCTCTCGGAGCTCAAGCAGCAGCCCATCGGCCGTCTGGCGGAGCTTGCCAAGGAATTGAACATCGAAAACCCGCTGTCCATGCGGAGGCAGGAGCTGATGTTCCGGGTGCTGGAATCCCAGGCCAGCCGGGAGGGGTATTTCTTCGCAGAAGGCGTCCTGGAGGTCCTGCCCGAAGGTTTCGGGTTCCTGCGCGCGCCGGAGCAGAACTACCTGGCGGGCCCCGAGGACATCTACGTTTCACCCTCTCAGATCCGAAAATTCAACCTGCACACGGGCGACACCCTGAGCGGCATGATCCGGCCGCCGAAGGCCGAAGAAAAATTCTTCGCGCTGCTGCGGGTGGACGCGGTGAATTTCGATCCGCCGCCCTTGGCCAAGGACCGGGCCCATTTCGACAACCTGGTGCCGCTCTATCCGACCTCCCTGCTGAAGATGGAACGCGACGCGGCGGAGCTCAGCACCCGCGTCATGGACCTGATGACACCCTTGGGCAAGGGCCAGCGCGCCCTCATCGTGGCGCCGCCGCGCACGGGCAAGACCGTGCTGCTCCAGAACATCGCGAACTCCATCACCGCGAACCATCCGGAGGTTTTCCTCATCGTGCTGCTCATCGACGAGCGCCCCGAGGAAGTCACGGACATGGAGCGGAACGTGAAGGGCGAGGTCATCTCCTCGACGTTCGACGAGCCAGCCACGCGCCACGTCCAGGTGGCTGAGATGGTCATCGAGAAGGCCAAGCGCCTGGTGGAGCACAAGAAGGATGTCGTCATCCTGCTGGATTCGATCACGCGTCTTGCGCGGGCCTACAACACCGTGGTGCCGCCTTCGGGCAAGGTGCTGAGCGGCGGCGTGGACAGCAATGCGCTGCAGCGGCCGAAACGCTTTTTCGGCGCCGCGCGCAACATCGAAGAAGGCGGCAGCCTCACCATCGTCGCCACGGCGCTCATCGAGACCGGATCGCGCATGGACGACGTGATCTTCGAAGAATTCAAGGGCACCGGCAACAGCGAGATCGTGCTGGACCGGAAACTCAGCGACAAGCGCATCTTCCCGAGCATGGACATCCAGAAGAGCGGTACCCGCAAAGAAGACCTGATCATCGAAGCCCCCAAGCTCGCCAAGATCTGGGTCCTGCGCAAGATCCTGAGCGGCAGCGGTCCCGTGGAGAGCATGGAGCTCCTCCTGGACCGCCTCGCCAAAACCAAGAGCAACGAAGAGTTCCTGGCCAATCTTCAAGAGCCAGCTCCGAGGCGCTAGGCGCCTCGCGCTATTGAGTTTGGCGTACCTAGATAGCACGCCAAACTCAATAGCGATGAGCTGGTTCCAACGGATCGCGCCCAAGCGATCCGCTCCGCGCGTATGGGGCCGCTGGTGTTTGATTACAATTAAACATGCGCCGTGCGGACCGCCTTTTCCAGATCGTGCAGATCCTCCGGCGAGACCGGCTCAGCACGGCGGCCCGGATCGCGGAAGAGCTGGGCATATCGCGCCGCACGCTTTACCGGGATATGTCGGACCTGCAGGCTTCCGGCGTGCCCATTGAGGGTGAAGCGGGAACCGGCTACCGGCTCCCCCGGCATTTCGATTTGCCGCCGATGATGTTCACGGTGGATGAAGCCGAGGCTATCTTCCTGGGCCTGAACATCGCCTCGGCCTGGGCGGATCCGGCCTTGGCCGAGGCCGCCGCCACCGCCCGCCGCAAGCTGCAATCGGGCCTCACGGAGGGCCTGCGCCGCGCCCTCAGGGATTCGGTGCTGGAGGCTCCGGGTTTCCATGTGTCGGAGGCGCACAAGGCGCCGCTGGCGGACCTTCGCCAGGCCGTGCGCAGCCGCCTGCGCCTGCGCGTGGCCTACGAGGACAAGGAGGGCAAGGCCAGCGAACGTTCATTGCGCCCGCTGGGGCTCTATTTTTGGGGCGGCACCTGGACCCTCGCGGCCTGGTGCGAGATCCGCCAGGGTTTCCGGACCTTCCGGGTGGACCGGCTCAAGTCCTGGGAAGTGGGAGAACCCTTCTCCTCTGAGGAAGGGAAGGAGTTGGCGGATTACCTTGCGCAGGTGGAATCCCAATGATTGCTGCCATACCGGTGGCGGCAGGGCCTGGGAAGCTGGGAGTCCATTTCAAGGAGCATCCGATGTACCGACGCCTCGACGACTTCCGCAAGCACTTCCAGGAAGAAGTGATCGACACCCTGAAAGTGATCAGGGCCATCCCGGACACCGCCGCCGGGCAAAGTGTGTCGCCCGCCCATCGGGATCTTCGCCGCCTGGCAGGACATCTGGTGGAGAGCCTGGTCTCTCTGCCCGCGGAGATCGGCCTGAAAGTAGATGGGCCGGCGGAGAACGCATCGTTGGCATCCGGTGGATCCATGGCCGATATCGCTATCCAGTACGAACACGCGGCCACGTCCCTGTTCAAGGAACTGGAGGCATGGAGCGATGCGGACCTGTTCAAGGAGGACAAGTTGTTCGGCCAACTGGTCTGGGCCCGGGGCTACACCCTGCTGGCTCTGGCCATGCACCAAGCCCACCACCGCGGGCAGATGACCGTCCTCATGCGCCAGGCGGGCCTTCGGATTCCGGAGTTCTACGGACCGGTGCTGGAGACCTATGCGGCCATGGGCGTACCGGCGCCAGCGGTGTAGCCGGGGACCTGGACCCGGCACCAGCGGTCCAGGGCTACCTTGGTCAGCAGGGAGACACTCCGGATGCATCCCTGGACTCGGATTCGCCCGCGTTCTTCTCTTGGGTGATGTCCGCCAAGGTCACCGAGCGCAGGTGCCTGACCAATTCCTCCCGGAGTCCCGCCCAGTGCTCCTCCCAGAGGCTCGCATGGAGGATCCCGCCCTCTCCCGGGGGAAGCAGCTGATCCAACTCGGGCCCGAAGGACCCAGTGGCTTCCGCGATGTCGAACAGGGTGATTTCTTTTTTAAGCTTCGCGAGGATCGCTCCGCCTTTGAGGCCCTGGCGCGTATGGATGAACCCCAAGGCGGACAGCTTCCGGATCACCTTCCGGAGGTAAGGCTGGGGGACCATCGTTTCCGCGGCGATCACCTCGATGAACTTGGGCTTGCCGCCGGGCTCATCGAGAGAGGCCAGGGCTTGAATGGCATAGCCGGTGGTCTTGTTCAGCGCGAGCACGGTGTCCTTTCCCTCGCTGGGACGGCGCCTCCGAATCCTGCCTTCCGGTTGGATGCACGCCTCGTCCGGAAGGGAACATGGGGAGGGGACAATCTCGGAGGGGCGCATCCAGCGCCCCTCCGAATCATGCGTTTCCGTGGAGCCTAGAAGCCGAAGGTCACCTGGAAGCGCAGTTGGCTGCTCTTCACGTTGGCACCGGTCAATGGCTTCTGGTCCTGGTCCAGATACTCGAGGTTCCAGCGGGCCCCGGCCTTGTCGCTCTGGTAGAGCATGCCGTTCAGGCCCACGATGAATTGCTTGGTGTTGGCGTCTTGGTCGTCGCGGGGCTTGAAGTAATCGGTCCGGGCGAAGACGCCGAAGGAATCGCTGAAATTGTAGTCCACCAGGGCATAGTAGCCCTTGTTCTTGGCCTCGAGGCCCGCGGCGTTGAAGGTTTCCTTGCCGGTGAAGTAGACACCCACCACGCGCCAGTTGTCGCGGATGAAGCGGGCCAGGATGCCGGTGCGGTCGAATTTGTTGTCGAAGGTGATGGCCGTGCTGGGGTCGTTGGCCGTGGCGTAGTTCGTGTACTGGCCGGTGTAATGGTAGAGGCCCAGGGCGCTCTCGTGGCTGTCGAAGTTCCACAGGGCGCTGGCGAAAACATCCTTGTGGTTGTCGGCGTCGAGGGAGTTGGTGTTGGCGCTGCCGTTCAGCACGCCCACGGCGAACTCGAAGTGCTTGTTCACCAGGGTGGCGTCGACGCCTTGCTGGCGGTTGAAGGGTTTATAGGGGTTCGAACCCACATTTCCGCCATTCAGCACCAGGGCGCGCTGCTCCGCGGACCGGGCGCCCACGCCGAAGACGTGGAGGATGCCAGGGAGGATCTCGCCGCCGCGGATGGCCAGGAAGGTGTCTTTCGTGATGGGCTGGTTGTACTGGATGAAGGCCTCGGCCATCTTCTTCCGGGAAGCGTCGCCCTGCACGATGTTGGACCCGGAGGTGCTCCCGGTGTTCTCGTTCAGGTACATTTCGGCGAAATAGGAGAAGCGTTCGCTCAGGGCTCCGCCGGTGTAGATCGAGAAGCTATGGAGTTCCAGCTGAGTGGATGGCTTCTGCACGGCGCCCATGGCTTTGTTGTCGCTCTTGTCGGCGTAGGCGCGCCCTTTGAAGACGATGCTGATGTAGTTATCCAGCTTCTGGTCCTTGGGATCCACCTTGGTGGCGTCCATGCGGTGACCGTTCTTCAGGAATTCCAGGCCGGTGGAATTGAGCTGCATGGTGGGCGTCGCGTGGCAGGCGTTGCAGCTGGTGCCCGTCAATCGGCTCCAGGCGGGGACAGCCAGCAGTTGGATGGAGCCCAGTGAAGCCAGGGCCATATATTTCAGGAACCTCATGCGAAACCTCCCGCGCCTCTGGCGCAATCTTGGTTGGGCCGGGTACTAAAGACTCCGGTGTCCCAAGACTAGGTTTCCAACCTGACGGGCTCTCGATCCCAACCTGACGAGTTGATCAGGTTGAGGGCAATGTGATTTTTGTCCGGGAACCGATCCCTTCCTGGCTCTCGATCTCGAACGTTCCGCCGTGCATCCGCACGATGCCTTGCACAATGGCCAGACCCAGTCCAGCTCCGCCTTTCTGCTGGTCCCGGGATGGATCCTGGCGCAGAAACCGCTGGCCCAACCGCGTGAGAAGGCTCGCGGATATGCCCTCGCCTTGATCTTGCACTTCCAAAATCCGTTTGCCCGGTTCGACGAAGGTCCGCAGGACCACGTGGCTTCCCGGCTTCGAGTGCCTGATCGCATTCGCCAGCAGGTTGTGCAGCGCCCGGCGGAGCAGCGTGGGATCCCCGGCCATCTCCCTATCGCCGGCGATCTCGATCCCGATGCTGACTTGGCATTCCTCCGCGATGGATTCGAAGGGTGCCGCGGCGCTCTGGAGGAGGGCTTCCACGTCCAGGCTGGCTCTTTGGATCTGGGTGGCGGGGTCCTCGGTCCGGGCCAGGAACAGCATCTGCTCGATCACCGCGGCCATGTGGTCCAGGGTTTCCATCATCCCCGAAAGCGATTCATCCATTTCCGGGGGATTGCCGCGCCGCGAGAGAAGTCCCTCGATCTCCAGCCGGAGGGAATGGACTGGCGTCCTCAGGTCGTGGGCCATGTCGCTGTTCATCTCGCCCAGGCGGGTGAAGGCGGTTTCAAGCCTGCCAAGCGTTCCATTCAAGGCAAGGGCGATGGGCTCCAGTTCGCTCGGGAATTCGGCCGGATCGAGCCGGACCTGGAGGTTTTGCGGTTTGATGCTTCCGGTGCGCTCCGCCAATTGTTTCAAGGGGGCTAGGGAATGCCGCATGAACCAATAGCCGATGAGCGCCGCCAGGACGGGGATGACGCCCAGGACCCTGTACAAAGAAGTCCTGAACTTCCGCAGCAATTCATCCTCTGTGTCGTGGTTGCGGGCGATCTGGACCCATCCTCCGGAATACTGGACCGATAGCAGCGTCAGGCTGTGTTCCAGGTCCTTCCGTCCTTCCTGGAATGTCCACGGGCGCTCTGGAATCGGGTACACGGCCAACGGCACCGACTGGTCCATGCCTTTCGATTCTAGGCGGACTTTCTTTTCTGCATCCGCCACACGGACCTGGAGATGTTCGCCAACGTCCAGAACCTCCTTGTTCAATGGAAGATGGTCCTCGTCCAACCGGTGCGCAATCACCTTGGCGGTGGTTTCCAATTCCCTGACCACGGTGACCGTGATCGCGTGGCGGAAGGAAGAATAGAGGTAGATGCCGGTTGCGGCAGCCATGAGGGAAATCCCAAGGCCGGCCGAAACAGTGAGGCGCAGCAGGATGGACCGCCTGGCATGCTCAAACACAGGGGACTTCGAGGATATAGCCCACGCCGCGCTGGGTGCGGATTAGCTTGTCTGGGAATGGATCATCGACCTTCCGGCGGAGGCGCCGGACCGCCGCGTCCACGAGGTTCGGATCCCCGTCGAAAGCCATGTCCCACAGTTCTTCCGCGATGCGAGTGCGGGTGACGGTGTGCCCGGCGTTTCGCGCCAGGATCTCCAGCAGGGCGTATTCCTGGGCGCTGAGGACCAGGGCCGTTCCAGCGCGGAAAATCTTCCGCTGCGAAGGCATCACCGTCAGGTCCCCGATGACCCAGTTCCGCGGCGCAGCTTCGGATCCGCGGCCGAGCAGGTTGTGGACGCGCAGGAGCAATTCAGAAAAGGCGAAGGGTTTGACGAGGTAGTCGCCGCCGCCCAATTCAAGGCCCCGGATGCGGTCGGGGAGAGCGTCCCGGGCAGTCAGGAAAATCACCGGCGTCAGGATTCCGGCGGCCCGAAGTTCCGTCAGCACGGTGAACCCGTCCATTTTCGGCAGCATGACATCCAGCACCAGGCAATCGAACTCGCCGGTCGCCGCCAGGGACAGGCCCAATTCGCCATCAAGAGCCAATTCCACGCCGAAGCCATGCTCGCCGAAGCTCCGTTCCAGAGCCTTGGCGGCCCTGGGATCATCCTCCACAATCAGCAGTCTCATGGCTCACGCTTCATGATCCAAAGACTAACATTCCGGCGCCGCGCTCCTGCTGCACAATAGTCCTATGCCCACCCACCACCGGATTCCCAACGCTCTAGAGCGTCGAACTCGAGCTTCTGGATTCAGCCTAGCTTCGGGAGCCGGACATGGCGGATGAAAAGAAGGCCACGCTGGAAAGGCTGAGGCTCTATCTGGAGCAGCAGAACTACCCACGGCTGCAGATGAGCATGATGGTCATGGGTACGGCCCTGGCGGGCATGCTGGCCTCCTGGGCCATGCTGCATCTCGGGATCCTCCACATGGGTTGGCGCTATGGTTGCTCCGTGGCCTGCGCCTACCTCGCGTTCCTGGGCCTGCTGCGCATCTGGCTGCATTTCGAGGGGCGCCGCATCCAGGTGGACATGGGAATCGTGGAGATCGAGGATGTGGTGGACCTGGTGGATGAAGCCAGCGACATCGAACTGCCTTCATTCCGCGGGGGCGGCGCATCGGCATCCTCTTTCCAATCCTCGCCCCAGGCGCCGATGCTGTTGCCGAAGGCCATGCCCGCGCAGCCGGTGGTTTCCGGGGGCGGCGGAGGGGGCGGATCCTTTGATTTCAGCCTGGACGGCGATGAGGCGGTGGTGGTGATCCTCGTGGTCGCGGCCCTGGCCGCGGCCCTGCTGGCGGCCTTCTGGATCATCTACCAGGCGCCGACGATCCTCGCTGATGTGGCGCTCGACGGCGCTCTCAGCGCTGGCCTGTACAAGCGGCTGAAGCATGTGGAGGAGGGCGGGAACTGGGTGTTTTCGGCCTTCAAGCGCACGGCGCTGCCATTCGTGGTGGTCGGGATCCTGTTCGCCGTGGCAGGCCACTACATGCAGGCCTATGCGCCGGAAGCCCGCAGCGTCGGCGGCGTGTGGCAGCACTATCTGGGGCGGCATGAGGCCGGTCCGGCCGAATGATCCTGCGATGGGCGGAGCAACCTGCCTAGGACAATGTCTGCTGCGCGCTGTCCCTTAGGAACGGGTCAGCTTTTCCCGATGGCCAGAACATTCGCGGCCCACTCGATCCAGTGGTCCGCGGCTGCCGCCTGCCCGAGCCTGAGGGCGGCCAGGGTTTCCTGCGTGGGTTCGGAAAGCGAGAGGATGGGCACGTCCGGTAGGCCGTAGGCGGCCGCGCAGACCATGACCCGCGCGGCGTTTCCCAGGGTCACGACCTTGAGCTTGCCCATGGAGCGCGTATGGGCCTCGAAGATCAAGGTCTGCAGGCGGTCCAGATTCCAGGGCCGCGTGATGCGGCTGAAATCGACGATCTCGCCTTTGGGTGAAAAGCCCGCGTAGGTCATGGCCAGCCCATGGGTGCGGGGCGGCTTGTCATCCCAGAATCCGCCCCGTCCCATGGCAAACTCCTCGTCCTTCTTGTGCAGCAGTCCCGCCGCGCGGAGCGCCTGCCAGATGAGGTAATTGCCGCCTTCGTCGTCTTTCCAAAAAGGGATGGGTTGGCCTAGAGCCCGCTGGTCCGCGAAGCCGCCCACCAGCAGAATGAGGATGGCGGCCTTCTCCGGGAACAAGGTGGGGACCTCCAGAGGCGTGAAGTTCCGGCGTTCCTTGGCGGCTCCGCCGCTGTGCGCGTGCCGGCGCTCCACTGCCGGCGTTCCGGCGTGGGCGGTCTCCAGCATCGATCCTTCCTCGGTGCGCCGCACATAGACCCGGCCTTCCTCGAGGCGGGCCAGGATTTCCTGGACGCTGAATTTCGCAGTTTCGTGGGGGGATTTCCGGGGCTGGTCGACGGGCTCCATGGCGGCCTCACTTCCCCATCAGCTTGGAGGCTTTCCGGGCCAGCTTCCTGAGCGGATTCGAAAGGGATTCCATGCGGGTCGTGGCGGCATTGGCGTCCGTGGGGCCGGTATCGTGGGGATCGTGGACTTCCACGTAGGCCTTTCCCCGGAGTTGGTTCAGCACCACCAGGTAGCCGCCCACCAGGAAACGGCAGGGCCGGTCGCTGGGCAGGACCGTGGGTTCGCCCGCCAGGAGCTTCCCGACGCCCTGGTAGACCGTGGTGTTGGTGGATCCGAGATCCTGCGCCCACCATTCCCCGCCTTCGAATTTCAGAAGCAGGTGGGATCGCGAGACCCTCCCGCTGTTCAGTTTGACGGGAGTCAGGTTGTTGCCGAGATTCGTCACGGCGGGATCCCTCCCGATGAGGAAGGAGGAGGAGGCGGGGGTGAGATCGAAGCGGCGCATCATGAATTGGAGGAAGATGGATGGATTCTACCCCAGGAGGAACAGCCATGGACATCCTGCTGCTGCCGGGCAAGCGAACGCCCTTCGCGGAGTACAACGGGCTGCTGCGCCACCAGCGCGCCCAGGACCTCGGCGCCCACGCGGGGAAAGCCGCGCTGCAGGCGGCTTCGGTGGATCCCGGGCACATCGGCCATGTGGTGTTCGGCATGGTGCTGCACACCACCGCCGATGCGCTGTACGCGGCCCGACATGTGGGCCTGAATTCCGGCGTGCCCCAGGAAGTGCCAGCCCTGTTGGTGAACCGCTTGTGCGGTTCGGGATTCGAGGCGGTGGCCGATGCCGCGCGGATGCTCCAGGCGGGCGACGCCAAGGCGGTCCTCGCGGGCGGCATGGAGGCCATGAGCCAGGCGCCCTTCGTGCTGCGGGGCGATCTGCGCTCGGGGCTGAAACTCGGTGCCGGAAAGCTCGAAGACAGCCTGATGCAGGGGCTCTACGACACCCAATGCGGGCTCTACATGGCCCAGACCGCCGAGAACATCGCGAAGGACCGCGCCATCACGCGGGAAGCCCAGGATGCCTTCGCCGCCACGAGCCAGGCCCGGGCCGAGGCCGCGTGGAATTCAGGGATCTATGCGGAAGAGATCGCGCCGATGGAAGTTCCGCAGGGCCGTAAGACCATCGTGGTGGACCGCGATGACCACATGCGTCCCGGCACGACCGCCGAATCCCTGTCGAAGCTGCCGGCGGCCTTCGGCAAGGATGGAACCGTCACAGGCGGCAATGCTTCGGGCATCGTGGATGGCGCCGCTGCGATGGTGGTGACCACTGGCGACGAAGCCGCGAAGCGCGGCTGGACTCCCATCGCCCGGGTGGTGGCTTCGAGCGCAGTCGGCGTGGAACCCGCGCGCATGGGCCTGGGCCCGGTGCCCGCAATCCGGGCCGTCTTGGACAAAGCCGGCCTGAGGCTCGCCGACATGGATTTCGTCGAAGTGAACGAAGCCTTCGCCGCCCAATGCCTGGCCGTGATGCACGATCTCGAATTGGATCCCGCGAAGACCAACGTCGACGGCGGGGCCATCGCGCTGGGGCACCCGCTGGCCGCGAGCGGATCAAGGCTGCTGCTGCACCTCGCCTACCGTTTGCGCTCCACCGGCAAGCGCTATGGGCTGGCTTCCGCCTGCATCGGCGGCGGCATGGGCATGGCGGTGGTCATCGAGCGCTGCTGAATGGCAGCTACAAAAACGAGATGGCCATCTCCACCTGGTTCATGGCGTCCGCCTGGAAGCCGAGGCGCTCGAAGAATCCTGTTCCCATGGGCTCAGGGATCAGGGGCGGGAAATGGATGGTGCGGCCAGGGTGCATGGCGGCCAAGGCCCCGATGAGTTTCGTGGCGTAACCCTGCCGCCGATGGCCAGGCCTCACGTAAAGCCCCCGGAGCACCAGCATGGCTGCGGACGATCCATAGATGAGCGCCCAGGCCTTGCCGTCCAGGCTCGCCACCCGCGCCGGGGCCCCCAGCACTGCCAAGGTTTCAGGTTCCAACTGCCAGGGCAGGTCCATCGCTTCGGCGGATACGACGTGATTCCACACAGGCGTATCGTGCAATTCCAATGGAGCTGAGGCCGCCCTCGGAGAGCTCAAGGTGCGGCCCGACAGCCGCCGCAGGATCCGGAATCCCTCGCCTTCATAGAGTTTCCGGGCGGCATTGTTGTCTTCGAAAACTTCCAACCGCATCTCCCGGTCGCCACCGCCGTGGCGGACCCTGGCATCGGCCAGGATCGCGCGGGCGAGCATCCGCCCGACTCCCTGCTGCCGGGATTCCTTGATGACGCCCATGGCCGCCAAGCGGCTCCGGCACCCTCGCCTGGCGATGAAGGCGAAACCCGACGGCTCACCATCCACCAGTGCGACTTTGCAGGAATGGAGATCCACATCCTCTGTCCAGATGCGGTGGCTCAGGCTTTCTTGAGTCAGGTTCACCGGGAACAGATAGTCCTCGAAGCCGCGGTTGAATAGCGCCGTCAAGGCATCCAGGCTGAAGCCGGAGGCGCTGAGAACGTCGATCGGCGGGCTGGGCATCGGCCTCCTTGGAGGGACCACAAAGAACTTCGAACCACAAAGCAAATATAAAAAGTAAAAAGCAGACCACAAAGGCACAAAGACACAAAGAAGACTTTGTGTCTTTGTGCCTTTGTGGTCCAGGAGTTACTTGCCGTAGCGTTTCTGGTAGTAGCTTTCGATCCTGGCCCGATCCTCCTTCGACAGGCCCTGCAGCCACTTGTGGTCGTCCATGGCCTTCACGTCGTTGGTGACGCCTGGCAACAGCTCTTCGGCGTGCGGCAGGAATTCGGTGTAGAAATTCTTGGCCACTTCATAGAAGCCGTGCCACTGCGTGTAGTCGGGGCCCATCATGGCCGCGCCCATGCGCGCCCGCCGGCCTTCGTGATGCCACAGTTCGTAGTAGATCCATTCGATCTTCTCGTCGAAAGGCGTGGGCGTGAGCTTCCCTGCATCGCGCAGCTTCTTCATGATGGCCTTGGCGGGAATCGCGAATTTATCGTTGTACAGGTTCACGGCCGCATCGTACTGCGCGTAATGGCCCTGGACCCAGTTGGAGCCGTGGCAATTGGCGCAGACCTTCTGCATGTCCGTGCGGCGGGCCTCTGAATTCTCCAGTTTTTGTGAGACTTCGGGGCGCAGGGTCCAGCTGATGCGGGCGCCGACATCGTGGGTGAGCGGTAGTTCCGGAGTAGCGCTCATGTGACAGGTGGCGCAGGTGGGAGCGGCGCTGTAGTCCTTGCCCAGCACCCAGCTCTTGGAGTCCAGGTTCATCTCGCCGATCTTGGCCCTATACGCGATGCCGTGCTTGCTTTCGTTGTAGATCTCGGCCTGCGGATGGTCCGGGCCGAGATGGCACTTGCCGCAGTTCTCAGGCTGGCGCGCCACCGAAGTGGAAAAAGCGTGGCGGCTGTGGCAGGCGGAGCAACTGCCCCGCGAACCGTCAGGATTGATGCGGCCGATGCCGGTGTTGGGCCAGGTCGCCGCGTCCAGTTTCCCGGGCGCCACCACTTTCACCACACCGCCGTGGCACTGTTTGCAGCCGGCGTTCGCAGCGGGGATGCCCTCGGTCACTTCACCCAGGACGTTGTCCAGGGAGCCGAGGATCTGGCCCGCCTTGGCATGATGGCTGGCTTCGAATTCCTTGCTCTCCTTGGCGTGGCAGCGGCCGCAGTCCCTGGGTGAGACCAGCACCGTGATGGAAAATCCGTTGTGCTCGAAAGCGGTCAGTGAACCCTTGTCCGCCTGGTGGCACTCGAAACATCCCACACCGGCCGTGGCGTGGCGGCTGCCGGCCCACTGCTTGGTGGCGGCAGGAGTGGCCTCCTGCTGGTGGCAGTCCAGGCAGGCGAGGGTTTCCTTTGAAAGGGGAATTTTTTTCGCAGGTGGTTTGGAGGCAGCCACCGCTTTTCCTTTCGCTGGTGTCTTCTGTGCCGCGGCGGCGGGGAGAGCCGCGGAATGGAGTGCGACTGCAAGGGCCACCATCGCAAACACGGAGGTTAGGAAGGGAAGTCTGAAGGGTTGCCTCATGGGGCCTCCTGGGTGAGGAATAAATTGCAAATTATATTTTGGACCCATTGGTCTCATTTATCAACCGGGCAAGTCCATGGTCCTTCGAAAACCACCTGACTTTTGGTAAGCCGTTGCATTGGGATCCACTGTGGCGCCATTCTCAACACTTGATCCGGGGGCTCGCCATGGCGCTTACAGTGGACGGAATCTTTTCTTCCATGCCTGAACTGTTTCTGCCTGACAAGGCCGTGGGCGTGAATGCTTCGGTGGCCTACAGGGTCACGGGAGAAGGGGGCGGAGATTACACCTGCGTGATCGCGGACGGGGCCTTCAGCCTGCTCAGGGAATACAAGGCTGATGCCTCCTCCACGGTGCAGATCGCGGCGGAGGATTGGATTGCGTTGAACGAAGGGAAGCTTGATGCCATGCAGGCCTTCATGAGCGGCAAGCTCAAGGGCGCCGGTGACTTGATGCTGCTGCAGAAATTTCCGAAATTTTTCAAAAAGCCGGAAGCGAAAAAGGGACCGCAGACGCCGTTGAAGGAGCTGGCCGAAGCCCGGCTCAAGCTGGCGGGCCAACCCATCTCCCTGGCCGTAGGCGCGGAGGTTTTTGGCGAAGGTGATGAATTGAAGGGCGAGGAATCCGCGGTGCGCGGATTGCTCACCGGCCTCCAGGACCCGGGTCCCGCCCTGCTTTCCGGCCAGATCCAGTTCAGCGGCGACATGACCAGGCTGCGGGCCGCTTGGAAAACCTGGTCCAAGAATCCTGAAATCCAATTTCCCGCCACCCCCGGCGGCAAGGCCCTGGCGACGCTATCGAGGCGCTACAAGGGCGGAGCCAGCGGCACGCTCGAATTGAAGGTGGACGGCGCTCCCTACACCCTGAGCTTCACGCCGGACAACCTGTCCGTGCGCCCGGGCGAATGCGATGGCGTCCACACGGTCAGCCTCACGGACGGGGACTTCGCCGCGCTCAATGTGGGGAAACTCAATCTGGTGGGGGCGCTGCTCAGCGGCCAGGCCTCCTTCAAGGGCGACTTCACGCAGGTGGCCGCCTACACCGGACTGTTCGACGCGGCGGTGAATCCGGCGCAGGCCATTCTGGAATCCATGCCTGAACGGTTCGACAAGGAGAAGGCCGGGGACCTGGAAGCGGTGGTGGGCTACAAGCTCGATGATGTGGAATACACCCTGCTCATCCACGACGGCCGCTGCGTGGTGGTGCCCCGCCTCCTGAGTCCAGCTGACACCACGCTGACTGCGAAGCCCGACGATTTCACCGCCATGAGCACAGGCCAGCTCAACGCCCAGGAAGCCTTCATGAGCGGGAAGATCAAGATCGATGGGGATCCCCTGCTCATGCAGAAAGTCGCCAAGAGTTTCAAGCGGGTCAGCCTCTGAAGCAATGGATGCGAGGACCCGCGCGTTTCCGAAAACTTCGCGAAGGCGCCGGGACGATGGCCGGTGTGGAACCCGGCAGTCATTGCCTGGGGGCTTTTCCGCAGCCCTTGTGGGAATCTCCGCGTTTACCCCGTCGAAGTTTTTTGTTCACAGGGTCTTTACGGATTGCTGCATTTTTTGTGCAGTGGATTCCGTCCGCGGCGCGCCGCACTGAAGCCAACCTGCAAGTCGTTTGAATTCAGGCTCCGGTAATCCCGGTCATGAATTCCAAGCCGCAGATCCAACACCACCGCCCGATCCCGTCCTTTCGCCAACCTAACAAAGGATTTCGTCGCGGGGGGCGAGACCGTGCTTGTCCTCGGCGCCGCATCGCGTAAAGAGGTTCGTCCGTCCACAGAGATTCAGCGAAGGGAACTATTCAACTCTGTAATCGGGGTTTCCAGGGCAGGCGAAGCAGGCGAAGCTGAAGCAGGTGAACAGGACAACTTTGAGCGCGCGCATTCCCCCCCTCCCGGATTCCTGGCCCTACCAGACTCGCAAGGGACTGGGTCCCTGGACGCGGATGGAAAACCAGAACCTGGGAGATCTCGGGGCGGATTGGATCCGAGTCGGGCCTCCAGATTTGGATCTTTCGGGGGCGCCCAGCCGCCTCGGCGAAGCCTTCGGTCGGGGCGGCGTCCACCGACGGGGGCAGGTGGTGTTGCGGCCCTACCGGCGGGGCGGGGCCATAAGGCAGGTGAACGAACGGACCTATTTCACCAGCGGACGCTTCCAGAAGGAGGCCGACATCCATCGGGCGCTCTGGGAGAACGGCTTTCCCACGGTGGAACCGATGGGCTTTGCGTTCCGTCCCCATTATTGGGGGGTGGAAGGCATCTATTTCACGCGCCACGTGGATGCATCGCCCTGGGCGCGCGACTTTGGACGGACGGGCGAATTGTTGCCGCAACTGGCCGCGTTGCTCGGTTCGCTTTCTGCCTGGGGCCTGCACGCGCCGGATCTCAATGCGACGAACTTCATCATCGACGGAGCCGGGTCCCTCCTGGCCCTGGATTGGGACCGGGCCGACTGGTCCAAGCCGGGCAAGGCGCTTCGCGAGGCGTACCTCAGCCGCCTGGATCGGAGCCTGCATCGGCTGGACGCGCCGGCTGAAATCCGCGAAAGCATCCAGAAACTGGCCTGGTGATCCAATGGAACGGGATATCCCGGTCATTCCATAACGGTTCCTAACCGTCCTGGGGGTCGTTAAGCTAGGACTCAATGACACCCCGCTGGCGAACGCTTGTATTCCAGATGCTATTGATCGCGGCGGTCTATCCGCTGGCCGCGAAGTGTTCCTATCTGATGACGTTCCCGGACAGCCGCGACACTGCGCTCTGGCTGCCCAAGGGCATCGCCTTGGCTGCGCTGCTCATCGGGGGGGTGAAGCTTTGGCCGGGCGTGTTCATCGGCGCGTTGGCCACGGTGATGCTGAACACCAAGTCGCCAGGCTGGGTGGATCTCGGCATCGCCATGGCGAACACCATTGAAATCTGGCTGGGCTATTGGCTGATGGTGAGGGCCGGCTTCGATCTGGGCATGAACCGCTTGAGGGACGTGGTGGTGCTGGTGGTTTTCGGCGGGCTGGTTTCCACCACGGTGGGGGCCACCCTGGGAGCGACCATTTTCGCGCTGGGAGGCATGCTTCCCTGGGGCGCATTCCTGCCTTTCTTCGGCCGCTGGTGGCTGGGGGAAGCCACCAGCGGCCTGCTGATGACGCCGCTGCTGCTGATGGCCGTGAAGCCCTGGCCCAGGTCCAAACGGGCGGAGATCGCTGAATTCGCGGCCATGCTGGCCTTGCTCGGCGTCGTTTCGTATTACGGGGTTGGATTCGGCTCCCAACACTACCGGCTGCCCTTCCTGGTCTACCCCGTGGTGATCTGGGCCTGCCTGCGCTTCGGCCAACGCGGATCGATCTTCGCCGTGGCCCTGGTGGCGGCCTTCGCCATCCCTGCCACCATCAGCGGACTCGGTCCCCTGGTGGCGGGGGCGGGAAATCCATCCATGGTCCTGCTCAGGGCCTTCCTGACGGTGCTGGCGATCACCTCCATGGCGCTGAGCGCGCTGCTTTCCGAACGGAATATCGCCGAAGCCACAGCTGGCGAATCCGAAGGCCGGTTCCGCATGGTGACGGAAACCTTGGCGGTGCCCATGGTGATCATCGGCTATCCCGAGCCGGAGATCCTCTATATCAACGGCCCCATGGAGGAGTTCGTGGGCCTCAAGCGGGAAGCGGTCATCGGGCTCCAGTCCCCGACTTTCTATGAGCATCCCGAGGACCGGGATACGTTCGTGGAGCGCATCTTCAGAGATGGCCGGGTGGACCGGATGGAGCTGGAAATGAAGACCTCCAGCGGCCCGAGGCTGGTGGAGGTCACCTCCAGAGTCATCAAGTTCGATGGCAAGACCGCCTTCCTGACGGCCTTCTACGACCTGACCGAGAGGAAGAAGGCGGAACAGGCGGTGCAGGACAGCGAGAGCCGCTTCAGGGCCATGAGCGAAGGCACCACGGATGGCGTGCTGATGAACGAGAACGGAATCATCATCGACGCCAACCATTCCCTCGCGCGGATGTGGGGGGGGACCGCCGAGGAGATGATCGGCCTTTCCGCGCTTAGCCTCGCGGTGGAGCAGGACCGCGGAAAGATCGCGGAAATGGTGCGATCGGGCAGCACCACGCCTTACGAAATCTCTGGATTGCGCAAGGACGGCAGCAGTTTCCCGGCGGAGATCACCGGCAGCTCCGTGATGTACAAGGGCCGCCTCGTGCGGATCGCCTCCATCCGGGACCTCACGGAACGGAAGCAGTCCGAGGAAGCCCTCCGCGAGAGCGAAGAACGCTATGCGCTGGTATCCCAGGGTTCCAACGAAGGGATCTGGGACACGAACCTCCAAACAGGCGAAGCCTACTTTTCCGACCGCATGAAGGAACTGCTGGGCCTGGCCCCTGGAGTCGATCCTCCCAACGTCCGCGAATGGGGCCAATGGGCCCATCCTGACGACCAGGAAAGCATCGGCCGGGCCATCTATGAGCACATCAAATACCGGCGGCCCTACGACATCGAGTTCCGATTCCGGATGCCCAGCGGCGAATACCGGTGGTTCCGCTCCCGCGGCCAGGCCATCTGGAATGCGGAAGGCCGGGCCACGCGCATGGCCGGTTCCATGAACGACATCACCCCCCGCAAGATGGCGGAAAAGGAACTGCTGACCGCCAAGGAGGCCGCGGAAGCAGCGTCGCGCGCCAAAAGCGAGTTCCTGGCGGTGATGAGCCACGAAATCCGGACGCCCATGAACGCGATCATCGGCATGAACTACCTGCTCCAGCAGACGGGCCTGGATGAAGACCAGGCTGACTTGGCCGAGACCGTGGGCACCTCCGCCCAGGGCCTGATGGCCTTGATCAACGACATTCTCGATATCTCCAAGATCGAAGCGGGCCAGATGGAACTGGAAGAGCTGCCCTTCGACGCGCGCAAGGTCGGCGAAGAGGTCCGGAGCCTTTTCACCTCCCAGGCCGCGCAGAAGGGGCTGGCTTTTTCCGTGGATATCGATGGCACCCTGCCGCCCCTCCTGGTGGGCGATCCCCAGCGGCTGCGCCAGGTCCTCGTGAACCTGGTCGGGAACGCGCTGAAATTCACGGAACGCGGAGCTGTGAGGCTGCACATGGGTTTCAACCCGGCGGCCCGCCGCCTGGAAGCGGTGGTGGAGGATACGGGCATCGGGATCCACCGGGAAAAACTCGGGAAATTGTTCGACAAATTCACCCAGGTGGATACATCCATCACCCGGCGTTTCGGCGGATCAGGCCTGGGCCTGGCCATCTCGAAGAATCTTGTGGAACTCATGGGCGGCACCATCCAGGTCGAGAGCGCCTACCTCGAGGGTTCGGTCTTCAAAATGTCCATTCCCTGGCGTTTCCCGGCCGAGGGCCAAGGGTAGGATTCCGCATCACTTCCCGTGGGGCTTCCGCAGCGTCAGCTCCTGGTACTTCGCCCGCAACGGCCTGGCTGCGTTGGGTTGGCCCTGGGCCTGCAAAACGTCTTCCAGGAAGGAAAGCCAGACATCCAGCTCATTGGCCGAGCGTGGATCCAGATCCGGAATGGCGGGGTGGATGGGGCGCGCCTGGTCCACCAGGGCGTCCCAACGGTCCTGGGCGAAGGTCTGCAAGGTCTTCCAATCCCCCCGGTTCCTGAGCTGCCTGGCGATGAGCTGCTCGGCTTCAAAACGGAGCCGGGGCCACGGCTCCAGGGTTGCAGCCAAGGCCGCGGCCTTGGGCTTGAGGGCGGCCAACTCCGACCAGGCCAGCCAGGCCTTCCAGGCGCCCAGGTCCGAGGGCCAGTGGCGAAGCGATTCCTCAAGCCTGGGGAGCACCCGCTGCGCGGACGAGCGCCAGGCTTCGCCCGAGGGGGACCAGGCGCCTTGCGGCGTGACGGGCAACAGGGCCGCTTCGGCATCCAAGCGGAAATTAGCTTCCAGCCTCGGTTGAGGCAGCCGGTTGCGCAGCAGTTGGAACCGTTCGATACGGGCCTCCCTCTGTTCCGGGTGCCGGGACAGGAAACCGGTGAGCTCCTCCAACCTGGGGACGCCGAGGCTGCGCAGGCGCCCCTGGATGTAGGCCGGATCGGGCGCGCCGGTGCCGCTGGCCTTGAGACTGCTGCCCTGGAACAGGAACCAGCGGGGTTTCGCATCGAGGCCGAAGTCCTCCCGCACCCGTTTCAATTGGTCTTTGGAAAGGGACTTCCACTGAAGATCCCCGGGGCCCCAGGCGTCCAGTTCGGAAGATTCGCGCAGGGCTCTCCAGCCCTTTGCCAGCCCCGCGTCATTTTGGGCATCCAGGGCCAAATAGGGAGCGGAAAATGGTTCCTGCGGCTCCGGCAGGGGAGGATCTTCAAGGGGCTCGGCCCGCAGGGCCTTGTCCCAGCTTTCCGGCAGCCACTCTGGATCCAGGCGGCGGAGGAAGGCATGGAGATTCGATTTCGCCCACTCCTTGCCCCACAAGCGGTGCAGCTCTTCGATCCAGACCAATCCGTCCCTTTCGGCCCTCAGGCCCGCCAGGGCCTCCAGGCCCGGCAGGCCCCAATCCTGGATCCGCTGCATGCGCTCCCGGCGCCAGGCTTCTTCCGATCCGATGGTCCCCGGAACTGGTGAGTGCAGTTGGTTGCGGCAATAGGCGAGAAGCATCCGCAGATCACCCCGCGCCTTCAACAGCGGCACGGCCGCGCGCAGGCCCGCGGGGGGCGGCCAGGGATCCCCTTCGGGCACCGCGAACAGGGAGGGCGTGAACTCGCTGGTTTCCACCGGAAGGCGTCTGGCCACCTGAGACCAGGCGGACCACAGGGCCCCGCTCTGGGGAGTACGGTGCAATTCCTGGACGAGCTCCCCGAGCAGGGGCCGGAGCGCATCCTTCATGGCCTGGGAGGGCGTCTCGGGAGCCAGGGCCAAGGCGCCGGACAATCCTGGCCAGCGTTCATAGCCTTTCTGGCGGCGCAGGCCTTCGAGGGCCTTGATCCATTCCTTTTCGGATTTTTCCTTCAGGGCGAGCAGCAGCGGATCCGGGAGCGGTGTCTCCCAAACCCACCATGGCAGCGGCTTTTGGGCATCCGCCTGGAGCAGCGTGTCGATGAAATGCATCAAATGGCCCGCATCCTGAAGCGCATCACCCCAGGCCTCGCCGGAGGCATTCTGGCTTTTCACGAAGTCGGCGAACCGCTCTCCCCGGCTCTTCCAGGCGCTCTTGAAAATGGGGCCTTCCAGGGCTGCACCCGAGGGCGCGCCGGAGCCCGTCGCCGCCAGGTTGCCCTCGGGGGAAATCAGCGCCCAATCGAGGCTTTGGGGCCATTCCTTCTGGGTCCAGATGGCGCCTGTTTCTTTGGCGGAATAGGGATTCAAGCCCAGCTCGCCGGAAGAGAGCAGCCTCAACAGCGGATCGGTCCGCAGCGTGTCCGCGCTCACCGGAACCCGCGCCAGAAGGCGCCATCGGGGCCAGGGATATTGCTCCTCGCGGTGCATTTCCAACATCCGCTCCCAGGCCCCCGGCAAATCCCGGGGGTCCGGCGGCAGGGATTGGACGAGGGCAGGCACCGCCAGCAGGAAGGGCAGCAATGAAACTCCCGGGGGACATCCAATATTGCCCTGGATTCCACGGAGGTTCCGCGGAAGGAATCAGGCTCCCGGCTGTGGACTCCCGGCTTCAGGCCCCGTCTCTACTTGAACGTCGCTTCCAGGGCCGCTTTGGAGATGTTTTTCGGATCCACATCCAGCTTGAATCTGGAAATGGCCAGGTCCTCGTCCTTCAATTGCGGCTTGGGCGCGGTGTAGGCGGGAATCGGCGAGGCATCCGCCAGCAGGTCCTTCGTGAATTGGTCCGCGTCCTTGGTCACCACGGCGATATCCAGGTTGGAGGTGCGCAGGTACTTCCTGATGGCGCGGTTCACATCCTCGCGGGAAAGAGCCTTCAGCTTGGCTTTGAAGGTGTCGGCGTAGGGGCCCACGCCCAGGTAGGCATCGTCCATGTCGTGCCCCAGTTTTTTCGAGCCCGTATCGTTCAGATGGTCCAGGAACTTCACGAGCATGGTGCGGGTCGAATTGAAATCATGCTCGGACATGCCGTTGGCGATGAGCTTCTGCACCTCGAAGAGCGCGGCCTTGAGGGCGAAGGCGCCATTCTTCGGCTCCACCGGGCGGATCCAGACCTGCCAGATGTTGAAAGCCCGTGCCACGCCGGGGCTGGGCTGGAATTGGCGGCCACCGTTGGGGAAGGCTTCCAGATACGTGTAGTCGCCGTAGTTGAGGCCGCGCTCTTCGCGCAGCCGCTGGTAGAGCACGCCGGTGCTGTTGCGGTGCTGGCCCAGGTAGGCCGTGGCCACCCAGAGCGCTGCGAAATCAGGATGCTTCCGGTTCACCCGCGCATCCACCGGCCGGCCTTCCGCATCCCGCTCGCGCAGGGGAATGCCGATGGAGATGGCGGTCGACCGCGTCTCCTTGGTGACGATGTGCATATGCGAGCCATCGCTGAGGTGTTCGGCTTCGCTGACCCTCACCTTGGGCGCATCGGTGCCGGGAAGCTTGTCCAGGCCGCGCAGCACGACCGCTTTGTCTTCGGCGGAATAGGAGCCCGCAAGGCCGATGGAAAGGCGCTTCTTCGTGTAGTAGGCATTCGCGAAGGCTTTCACATCGGCCAGCGAGATGGCCTGGATGCCGCTCGCGGTGCCCAGCACGGGATGGGCATAGGGTTCGGCGAACATGCGCGATTCCAGCGCCAGCTTGCCGAGTTCCTCGTCGTTGCTGGCCTTGAGTCCTACGTTGAGGGCGTTGAGCTGCTGGGACTTGAGGCGCTGGAAATCCTCCTCCTTGAAGCCGGCTTCGAGCATCTGTTCCATGGCCAGGTCCAGGGCTTCGCCGGCCTTGATCCTGGGCGCCGTGAGGCTGAAGGACGTGCGTTCCTTGTCCACCAGGGCGCCTAGGCCCGATCCCGTGGCGGCATAGGCTTTTTCCAACTCTGAAAGCCCGCGGTTCTTGGTGCTGGCGTCGGCCACCATGCTGGCGGCGAGTTGGGCCAGGCCCTCCTTTCCGGCGGGATCGTGGATGGAGCCCGCGCGGAAGGCCATGCGCAAGGTGACCAGCGGCGATGCGGCATTGGGCTGCTCCAGGACGGGCAGGTTTGGAAGTTCAGCAAGCTTGGCGGCGCGGGCCTCCACGCCCTCGAAGGCTTGGTCCAGGTTGGCGGGGAAGCCGCCATGGGCAAGCGTCGTTATGACGCGGCGGTTGTCCAGGAAGGTGGCTTGCGCGATGCGCGCGAGGTCGCTGGTGGTGACGGAATCCCGGAGGACTGCGAGCTTGTTCACGGCTTCGGGATCCCGGCCGTAGGAGGTCAGCCGCGCGATGAGGCCGGCGATGGAATCGGTGGAATCGAGCCTCCGCGCGAAGGCAAGGCGGGCCTCGTTCTTGGCGTCCTGGAGTTTGGCGCTGGAGAAGGGCAGGGCCCGGGCCGAGGCGCAGGTGTCGAGGATGAGATCGCGCACATAGGCCAGGTCCTCGGCCTTTTTCACGCGGGCGCCGATGGTGAAGAGCCCCGGATCCTTGGCCCCGCCGCCGAAGGCGAAGAACTGGTCGACTTTCTGTTCCCGCACCACCAGGCGCTGGTACAGCTCCGAACGGGACCCGAACAGCAGTTCCGAAGCCAGCGACAGCGCCTCCGAGCTGTTGTCTGCCGTGCTGAATTTCGCGGGCGTGTGGAAGCCCACGGTCATGTACGGCAGGGTGGGGCTCGTCCAGGGCAGGCGCACATCCACGGGCTTGGCCGGGGCCGGTTCGGCGGGAACGGCGGGCGGTTTCGCCGTGCCCCGCTTCCAGCCACTGAAGTATTTCTCCACCATCGGGAAGGCCGTTTCAGGCCTCACATCGCCGGTGAGGATCACGGTCACGTTTCCGGGGCGGTACCAGCGGTCGAAGAACTGCTTCGAGTAGGCGAACTGGTTGGGCATGTCCTCGATGTCCTTGAGGAAGCCCATGGTCGTGTGCTTGTAGGTGTGGGTGGTGAAGGCCGCGTCGCGCTGGACTTCCAGCAGCTTCTGGATGGGGTTGGAGGAATTCTTGTTGTATTCGCCGAGCACCGCGCGGCTCTCGGTCTTGAAGCCTTCCTCGCTGTAGGAAAGATTCTGGAAGCGGTCCCCTTCCCGCTTGATCCAGCCTTCAAGATCATCTTTCGAGCAGAGCGTGTGGTAGTTCGTCAGGTCGTCCGAGGTGAACGCATTCTGCGACGCGCCGGTCTCCTTCAGGGCTTGATTCCACAGCTCCGGGGGAACGGTCCTGGTGCCGCGGAACATCATGTGTTCGAAGAAGTGCGCGAAACCGGATTTGCCGGGCTCCACTTCGTTCCGCGAGCCGGTGCTCACGGGGATCTGGAGGCTCACCAGATTTGGGAGTCCCGTTGGAATAACGACGATTTTCAGTCCATTAGGCAGAGTCTTCTGGTGGATTGGAAAGGGAAATGCTTTGGCGGTCTGGCCCGCCTGGCCGCTTTTGAGGGGTTTGGGAGATTCCGGCGCCGCTGCGAGGATCAAGCAGGGAATGAGGGGAAGCAGGGCTTTGCGCATGGAAGCTCCGTAGAAAAGCATACGGAAAAGCTAACACACAATCGGATCCAGACCAGCCGGGAGCCTATGCCCAGGGACCTTTCAGTTCCTGATGTAGTGGCAGGTGTAGCCGCCGGGGTGCTTCTGCAGGTAGTCCTGGTGGTTCTCTTCGGCCGGGTAGAACATCGAGGCGGGAGCGATCTCCGTGACCACCTTGCGAGGCCATTTCCCGCTGGCATCCGCTTCGGCCTTCACTTTTTCGGCCACTAGCCGTTGGGTTTCGCCATGGAAGAAGATCGCCGAGCGGTACTGGCTGCCCGTGTCGTTGCCCTGGCGGTTCAGCGTGGTGGGATCGTGGATCCGGAAGAAGAACCGCAGGATGGCTTCGTAGCTCGTCTTGGCCGGATCGAAATGGATTTCGATGGCTTCGGCGTGGCCCGATTTGCTGTCGTGGGTGTCTTCGTACCTGGGATTCGGCAAGTGGCCGCCGGTGTAGCCCACCCGCGTGGTGGTGACGCCCGGCTGCTTGCGGATCAGCTCCTGCATGCCCCAGAAGCAGCCGCCCGCCAGGGTCGCGACATTCGACGCAACAGGCGCTTCGGCATTTTTGGGCGCAGTTTTTCCGAAGACCGGCAGGTAGCTTCCGAAGCCTTCTTTTTCGAGATCTTCCACCGGGATGAATTTCAACGACGCCGAATTGATGCAGTAGCGCAGGTGGGTGGGGCCCGGGCCGTCGTCAAACACATGGCCCAGATGCGAATCGCTATTCCTGGACCTCACTTCGGTGCGGGCCATACCGAAGGATGAATCTGTTTTCTCCACGACCTTCTTTTCTTCCAACGGCTTGGAGAAGCTGGGCCAGCCGCAGCCTGAATCGAATTTGTCCTTGGAGGAGAACAGGGGCTCGCCGCTGACCACATCCACGTAAAGGCCCTCGCGGTGGTTGTCCCAGTATTCGTTGCGGAAGGCCGGCTCGGTGCCCGCCTCCTGGGTGACTTTGTATTGCATGGGCGTGAGCCGCTGCTTGAGTTCCGCCTGGCCGGGTTTTTTGGAATCGCTCACGTTGGCTTTCTCCATGGATTGCAGGACCGTCGAGGTCTTGGTGGCCGTCTGCATCGGCAGGAAGGCGATGCCGGCCCCCGCGAGCAGGGTAAGGATCGCCGCAATACCCCATTTCATCATCATCACGGTAGCCGCTCCTTCTCACCAACTCTGATGCCAGAACCTGGGGGAGCGTTCCGGGGAAAAAGTCGAGGAGTCGAGGAGTCAAGAAAGTCGAGAAGTCGAGAAGTCGAGAAGTCAAGAAGTCGAGAAGTTGAACCTCCGGCCCCCAGCCCATGGCCCACCGTCTCCATTGATCGGCGCTGCGACTGAGCTTAGAGTGTGAACAAAGTCCCCTGAGGTGCCCATGACCCGCTTTGAATTTTCCGTCAACGGATTCTCCAAGGCCGTGGAAGCGGATCCGGACATGCCGTTGCTGTGGGTGCTGAGGGATGTGCTCGGCCTCACCGGCACCAAGTTCGGGTGCGGAGCGGGCCTCTGCGGCGCCTGCACGCTGCATCTGGATGGCGAAGCGGTCCGCGCCTGCCAGACCCCGATCAAGGCGGTGGCCGGAAAAGCCGTGACGACCATCGAGGGCCTCTCGAAGGACGGCTCCCACCCGGTGCAGAAAGCCTGGATCGAAGAGGACGTCGCCCAATGCGGCTACTGCCAGCCCGGCCAGATCATGCAGGCCGCCTGGCTGCTGTCCAGGCATCCCCATCCCACCGATGCGGACATCAATGAAGGCATGGACGGCAACCTATGCCGCTGCGGCACCTACAACCGCATCCGCTGCGCCATCAAGCGCGCCGCGGGGGATGAGTGCGCAGCCGGAAAGGAGGCCTGAGATGTCCACCCGCCGCGACTTCGTCAAGACCACCTGCCTTTCGCTCGCCTTCACGCTGCCCATGGAACCCAAGCTGCGCTTCGGCATGGCCGCTCCGGCGGAGCCCGACAGCGCCTTGGCGCCCAGCGCTTTCCTGCGGATCGACCGGAATGGCGCCATCACCATCTGGGCCAACAAGTCCGAGATGGGGCAGGGCATCCGCACGAGCATGGCCATGGCCGTGGCCGAGGAACTCGGGGCGGATTGGTCCAGGGTCAAGGTGCAGCAGGCCAGCAGCGCCGCGAAGTTCGGGGACCTGGGCATCACCGGCGGCAGCCAGAGCACCCGGGGGACCTTCAAGCCCTACCGCATCGTGGGCGCCACGGCGCGGGAGATGCTCATCAGCGCCGCCGCGAACCGCTGGAAGGTGAACCGGGCCGCCTGCCGGGCGGAGATGGGCTTCATCCTCCACGGCAAGAAGCGGATCGCCTTCGGCGACCTGGTGAAGGCCGCTTCCAAGCTGGAGCCTCCCAAGGATCCGCCCCTGAGGGATCCCAAGGATTTCCACATCGTCGGCACGGATGTCAAACGCGTGGATGGCCCGGACATCGTCACGGGCCGGGCCCAGTTCGGCTCGGACCTCAAGCTGCCGGGAATGCTCTACGCCTCCGTGGAACGCTGCCCCGTCTTCGGCGGGAAGCTGAAATCCATGGATGACTCGGCCGCCAAAGCCGTGCCCGGCGTCAAGCGCATCCTTGCCATCTCAAGCGGCGTGGCCGTGCTCGCGGACAGCACCTGGGCAGCGCTGAGGGGGCGCGAGGCGCTGAAGCTGCAATGGGACGAAGGGGCCCATGCAACCGCCTCCACGGCGGAAATCCGGAAGGATTTTGAAGCCCGGTTGAAGGCGCCGGGAAAGGTGGTCCGGAAGGAAGGGGAGGGCCTCGCGGCCATGGGCGGGGACGCAGTCCATGCCCGCTACGACTGTCCTTTCTTGGCCCACGCGACCATGGAGCCCATGGTGGGGGTGGCGGATGTGAGGCCGGACCGCTGCGACATCTATGCGCCCTCCCAGGGCCCCGGCTGGTCCATGGCCGCCATCCAGCAGCTCACGGGCCTGAAGGCCGAGCAGATCGAAGTCCACATCCCCTTGCTGGGAGGCGGATTCGGGCGCAGGGCCATGCCGGATTTCATTCTCGAAGCGGTGGAATGCTCCAAGGCCGCGGGCGCGCCGGTGAAGGTGCAGTACTCGCGGGAGGACGACACCCAGCACGACTACTACCGCCCCGGCTCGCTGCACGACCTGTCCGCGAGCCTGGATGAGAAAGGCCGTGCCCTTGCCTGGCACCACCGTTTCACTGGGCCCTCCATCGCCGCATCGCTGAAGATGCCCTGGCCACCCGAAGCCGCGGAACTGTCCGGCGCCGCGGACCTGGCTTACGAAATTCCAAACCTGCAGGTGGAGTGGGCCCAAAGCGACACGCCGATCCCCGTGGGTTTCTGGCGGGCGGTGCCGGCTTCCTTCAATCCCTTCGTCACCGAATCCTTCCTGGATGAACTGGCCCACAAGGCCGGCAAGAATCCCCTCGCTTTCCGCCTGGGGCTCCTCAAGCAGGATGGAAAACGGAAGGTCGGCAAGGATGAGCTGGATGCTTCGCGGCTGCGCCAGGTGATCGAGCTGGCCGCCGCCAAGGCCGGGTGGAAGGCCTGGCACCTGGCCAAGCATCCCAAGGGCCGCGGCATGGGCATCGCCGCCCACGCCTACCTCGATTGCGGCACCTACGTGGCCGAAGTGGCGGAGGTGGAAGTGAAACCCGATGGCGCCGTCAAGGTCCACCGCGTGGTCTGCGCCGTGGATTGCGGCCTGGCCGTCAACCCGCTCAACATCCGCGCCCAGATGGAGAGCGGCATCATCTACGGCCTTTCCGCGGCGCTCCACGGCGAGATCACCCTGGAGAAGGGCCGCGTGGCGCAGGGCAATTTCAACGACTACCCGGTGCTGCGCCTGGCGGACACCCCCAAGATCGAAGTCCACATCGTGAAGAGCGATCTGCCCCCCGGCGGTGTCGGCGAACCCGGCCTGCCGCCCATCGCACCCGCCGTGGCCAATGCGATCTTCGCCGCCACCGGCAAGCGCATCCGCAGCCTGCCGATGACACCCGGCAAGATTCTAAAAGCAGGCAGAGCGTGAGCGGTCTGCGCCCGATCCTGGATGCCATCCATTCCGCCGAAGGCCCCTTCCTGCTGGCGACCTTGGTGCGCGTGGAGGGCTCCAGCTACCGGCAGCCCGGCGCCCGGCTGCTGATGGATGCGAATGGCCCGGTGCATGGCTCCCTCAGCGGCGGCTGCCTGGAAGCCGATGTGTTCGCGCGGGGGCAGGAATGTTTCAGGACCGGCAAGCCGCTGCTGCTCCGCTATGACCTGCGCAATGATCTGGATCTCATCTGGGGCACCGGGTCCGGCTGCGAGGGCGTGGCCGAGATCCTGGTGGAGCGGATCGAGGCGGCGGATTGGATAAGCCAGGTGGAAGCCGCGCTGCTGGAGCGACGCTCCACCCGCATGGCCGTGCGGCTGGAGGAATCCCGGCTGGGGGAGCGGATCCTGTTGGCGGACGGAGAGCAGCCCCAGGAGGCAGATCTCTTCGTCGAGGAATTCAACCCGCCCATCGCCCTTTGGATTTTCGGCGCCGGGGAGGATGCGAGGCCCTTGTCCACCATGGCTAAATCCCTGGGGTTTTTCGTGGGGATCGTGGACCATCGCCCCGCCTTCGCCCGAGCCCAGCGTTTCCCCGGGGCCGATGCGGTGAAGTGCCTGAGGCCTTCCATGGGCCTGGCGGAGGTTCCGTTGGATGCCCGCAGCGCCGCGATCCTGCTGACCCATCATTTCGACATGGACAGCGGCTGGCTGAAGCTCTTGATGCCCAGCGCCGCCGGATACGTGGGACTCATGGGCCACCGCCGCCGGGGCCAGCGCCTCCTCTCGGAGCTTGAAACGGCGCCGACATCCGCACAGGCCGCGCGGTTCTACTCGCCCGTGGGCCTGGATCTCGGCAGCGAATCGCCCGAATCCATCGCGCTCGCCATCCTCGCGGAAATCCAGGCGGTGTCCAGCGGCAGGCAGGCTGGCCATCTGCGGGATGCCAAGGGCGCGATCCACGCGCTCAGCGCCCCGTGAGCGTGGCCGGGATCCTGCTCGCGGCCGGAGCTTCGCGGCGCATGGGCCAGTTGAAACAACTCATGGCGCTCGATGGCGAAACGCTCGTCCATCGCGCCGCTAGAATCGCGTTGCAGGCCGGCTGCGACCCCCTGCTCGTTGTGCTGGGGCACCAGGCGGAAGCGGTAGGAGCGGCTCTTTCGGGCCTACCCTGCACCAAGGTCGTCAACAAGGAGTGGGAGGAGGGCATGGCCTCCTCCATCCGGGCGGGCGCCGCCGCGGTGCCTCAGGCGTCCATCGCGGCCCTGGTCATGGCCTGCGACCAGCCCGCCGTGGATGCGGACTTCCTGAGAAGCCTCATGGAGGCGCGCAGCTTAGAACCCGGTCGCATCGCCGCGGCATCCTACGCGGGGGCTGCGGGCATTCCCGCGCTTTTCCCGCGCCGCTGCTTCGAATCACTGAAGGGCCTCACCGGCGACCGCGGCGCGCGCGCCTTGCTTGATGAGGCCGATGTTCTGAGCCTGCCTCTGCTGGGGGGCGAGATGGACATCGACACGATCGTTGATTACGAAGCGATGCGGCGCAGGATGGAGCAATCCTGATGCCCAGCCTCGGTCACACCGGCGCTTTTTGTGGCCCAGCGGCCTTTTTTCCCGCTTTGTTCGACGCGGCCAAGGCCTGCCACGCGATCAGGTAGGAGGGGAGAAAACACGCTACGGCGTTGGTGCTCCAGACCACAGTGATGAGGCCGAACACGCCCATGGCCTGGACTGCGGGGATGGAGAGAATGACGCGGTTGACCACGAAGGCCATGGCGAACGGATAGCCGCGCATCATCCACTCTTTGTGCTGCTGGATCTTGCCCGCGCGCACGCAGTAGAGGGCCGTGGCGGTGGTTAGGACCCAGCCCCCGGCCTGTACCAGCGAAGCCATGAACAGGGATGGTATCGGCAGCTTGAGGGCAACAACGACCGCCACCGGAGCGCCGATGGCCACGCTGGCGACGTAGATGCGCCCCAGCACGCGATGCACTTGCAGTTGCCGCTGGCGCAGGCGGCTGGAAAACTGGAAGACGCCCAGCACCAGCGCTAGCGCCGCGGGAATGCCGTGCGCGAACATCAGGAATGGGACCGGCGCATAGCGCAGGCGCAGGAACGAAGCGGGATCAAGCAGGGACCGCTCGCGCGTCAACAGCACGAATAGGGCCATCAACACGAACACCACCCACATCACATGCTTGGCTTGGATAGGACTTTTCTGGGCTGCGGTTGCCACAGGTTGATCCGGCATGGAATTCCTCCTGGTCGAATTGGTTGTTTGCACAAAAAAGGGGTTGGATTTCCGTCGGCTCAGGAAAGGCTGGACAGCCCTTTCTTCAGATCCTCGGCGTTCATCACGGGCGTGAGCGTCACCTCGGCGTCGAGGCCGCTGAAAAAGCGCTCGGCGATGCGGGGGATGTCCTCGGAGCGCTTCAGGTCGAAGACGAAGAGCGCCGTGCGCTTGCCGTCCATGGGGAAGAAGTAGGCGCACTCCGGGTTGAGGTCAGCCATGGCGGATTGCATGATCTTGGGGAGGCTGCCGTCCTGGATGGCGCGGTTGCCGGCGCCGACCGGCATCTTGACCGTGAGCATGGTCCGCATGGGATCACCTTTCGGAAAGGAAAAAGGGGTTGGGGAAGAATGGGCGTGATGGGTACCCCAATGATCGCCACTCATGAAGATGAGTCAACGTCGCAAAAAAATATTTTTGCCTGAATTTTACAAGCTGTAGTCCACTTTCCAGTTTCATGGACGCGGCCAGAGGTTTCGTCGCCAGGCCGCTGGAATTCCATTCGTAGCGTCTGCGCAGTTCCTGGGGCAGGAGCTGAAGGAATGGCCCGCGGCCGGGGCTTGAACGACTGCGACCTAGTATTTCTTTGTCCCCGTAAATCCCCGTTTGTCCCCGGCTTTAACAGCTTTTTTTGGCCGGGAAAAACGGGGATTTACGGGGATAAAAAACCAAATCCCAAACACCGGCGGTATCACCGGCTCAGGCGCCCTTCGGCATTTCCGCATGCTTCGCCTTGTGCCGGCTCCGGGCCTTTTCCACCTCGGGCAGGTGCTCCTCGGCCCACTGGCAGAGCGCGGAGAGCGGCGCCCTCAGCGTTTCGCCCAGGGGCGTCAACTCGTACTCGGTGCGCGGCGGGACTTCGGGGTAGACCGTGCGTTTCACCAGGCCGTCGTCTTCGAGCTGGCGCAGCGTCTGGGTGAGCATCTTCTGGCTGATGCCTTCGATGCGCTTGTGAAGCTCCCCGTAGCGCTGCTTGCCATTGGAGAGCAGGTAGATGACCAGGGTCGTCCATTTGTCGGCGATGAGATCCAGGACCCGGCGGGTGGGGCAGGCGCCGCTGAGGACATTCGGGTGGAGCGCGCAAGCTTTTCTAACCATTGGGTACCTACCTTCCAAAATAGTGCCTACTTTCCAAAAGGGAGTAAGCACCTTAATCATAGGCTACGGTCCAAACGGCCGCAACCATAGGAAAAGGAGAACCCCATGATCCTCATCACCGGAAGCACTGGAAAGGTCGGGCAGCAGCTTGTGGCTGCCCTGAAGGGGAAGGGCGCGGCCTTCAAGGCCCTGGCCCGCAGCGAAGCCTCCCTGGAGTCCCTCAAAGCCCAGGGCGTGGAAGCCGTGAAAGGCGATCTCGGGGACCAGGCCTCCCTTAAAACCGCGCTCCAGGGCGTGGACAAACTCTTCCTCCTCTCGTCGGCTTCGCACTTCGACCGCCTGGAAATCGCCGCCATCGAAACGGCGAAGGCCGCGGGCGTGAAGCACGTTGTCAAGCTGTCGGCCCAGGGGGTCAGCGCTGATTCCTCGAATCCCCTGTTCCGGGCCCACGCCCGGGCCGAACGCGCTTTGGAGGAGTCGGGGCTCGCGTACACCATCCTGCGTCCTACTTTTTTCCAGCAAAACTGGGTGGCCTTCTATTCCCATGCCATCAAGGCGGGGCAGCCGGTCTACGTCAACGCCGGGGACGGCCGCATGGCCTGGATCGACACCCGGGACATCGCCGCCGTGGCCGCCGCCGCCCTCACGGAACCGGGCCACGAAGGCCTGGTCTACGACCTCACGGGCCCCGAGGCCCTGGGCTACGCCGACGTGGCCGCCCGGCTGGGCAAGCTGCTGGGGCGCGAGGTGGCCTACGTGCCCGTCAACGATGCCGCCGCCTTCCAGGCCATGAAGGGTATGGGCATGGACGACTGGTACGCCTACGGCATGGTGACGCTGAACCAGGGCGTCCGCCGCGGCATCGCAGAACCCACCACCGGCACCGTGGAATTGGTGACCGGCGCGGCTCCCCGCACGCTCGACGCATTCCTCCAGGAGCACCTCGGCGCCTTCCAGTGACGAGGTGCACCCCAAGTTCCCCCGCCCTTTCATTCACTCGTTTCAAGGAGTCATGATGCTCTCCACATCCACTGCCATTTCCTCCGACGCCCTCATCCACCAGCTTGAATGGCGGTATGCCACCAAGCAGTTCGACGCCACGCGCAAGCTCGATCCAGACACCTGGAAGGCCCTGGAAGAGGCGCTGGTGCTCACGCCGTCTTCCTACGGCCTACAGCCCTACAAGTTCGTCGTGGTCACGGATCCCGCGCTCAAGGCGAAGCTGCGGCCCGCGTCCTGGGGGCAGTCCCAGATCGAGGATGCTTCCCACCTGGTGGTGTTCGCCATCAAGAAAGCCATGGGCGAGGCGCACATCGACCGCTACGTGGAGCGGATCGCTGAAGTGCGCGGTGTCAGCGCCGAGTCTCTGGAAGGCTTCCGGGGCTTCATGGTGGACAAGCTCGTGAGCGGACCGCAGGCCACCACCATCGATCAGTGGGCCGCCCGCCAGGCCTACATCGCCTTGGGCAATTTCATGACCTCCGCGGCCCTGCTCGGCGTAGATACCTGCCCGCTGGAGGGTTTGGACCCGGCCGCCTACGACGCGATCCTGGGCCTGGAAGCCGAAGGCTATGCGACCGTCTGCGCCTGCGCCGCCGGCTACCGCAGCGAGGGCGACAAGTACGCCAGCCTGCCCAAGGTCCGCTTCCCGGAATCCGAACTGCTGCAGTCCCGCTGAAGCGCCTTGCGGACGCCATGCGCTGGGCCTCCAACTTGGCTCGACGAGACCGAGGGGCCCACGCGCCACCGGAAGCGTTGCTCGGCTGCCTGCCGGGCAGTGCTCTCCGGCGGCGTGGATCGGCCCACCGGCCATGAACCGCGCGGTCTGGGCAGTCATTTACTGGAAAATCACGGCGCATCCTCCGCTGGATCGGCTAGGGTGGATTCATTGAATGGAGCCGCAAATGGACGAACAAACCAAACCCCTGATGGTCCTTGTGGGGATGGGGCCGGGCATGGGTCTTTCGCTGGCGCACCGCTTCGCGAAAGAGGGCTACCGCATCGCCTTCATGGCCCGGCGCCTGGAAGCTGTGAAATCCTTCACGGACCGGCTCCGGAAGGAAGGCATCCCGGCCTGGGGCTATGGTGTGGACGCCGCGGATCCCGCCACCCTGCAGGCCGCCTTCCGCTCCGTTTACGGCAGCCTGGGCGAGCCCGACGTGCTGATCTACAATGCCTCGGTGTTCCGCGAGGCGCTGCCCTCGCAACTGGACCTCGAGGATCTGGACCATGAGTTCCGCAGCATGGTGGGCGGCTTCCTGGTCTCCGCGAAGGAAGTGATTCCCTCCATGAAGGCCAAGGGGAAGGGCACCATCATCCTGACCGGCGGCGGTTCCGCCATCAGTCCATTCGCCAGCGGCGCGAGCCTGTGCATCGGCAAGGCCGGCCAGCGCAGCCTTTGTTTCTGCCTTGCGCAGGAGCTGGCCCCCATGGGAATCCACGTGGCCACGGTCACCATCTGCGGCATGATCGCGCCGGGCACCTCCTTCGATCCGGATCAGATCGCCGATGAGTTCTGGCGGCTGCACACGCAGAAGCCGGGGGCTTTCGAGACCGAGCGGATCTATCGGGGCTGAGGGAATGGGTTGATGGCTCAGCGATCCAAAGCCTATCCGGACAACGCCCCTGGCGCGTTTTTCGTGGATATGAGCTGCATCGACTGCGGCACCTGCTACACCATGGCGCCGGATGTATTCCTGGATGCAGGCGATCATTCCAGCGTCCATCGGCAACCGAGTGAAACACAGCGCCTGCGGGCATCCATGGCCTTGCTGGCCTGCCCCACGGGCAGCATCGGGAGCGAGGACAAGGCTTCCATGGCGGAGGCCCTGCGGGCCTTTCCCGATCCCATCGAGGATGAAGTCCATTTCTGCGGCTACACCGCCGAGAACAGTTTCGGCGCGTGGAGCTACTTCATCCGCCGTGGGTCCGGCAACGTGATGATGGATTCCCCTCGGGCCGCGCAACCGCTGATGAAGCGCATCGCGGAATTGGGCGGGGTGGAAACCATGGTGCTCAGCCACCAGGATGACGTGGCGGACCACGCGGCCTTGCATGATCGCTTTGGCTGCGAACGCATCATGCATGCGGGGGACCATTATCCGGGGCTGGAACGCTACATCGAGGGCGACGATCCCGTTGAACTGGCCCCGGACCTGCTTTTCATTCCCACCCCGGGCCACACGGCCGGGAGCGCATGCCTGCTGTACCGGAAGACCTTCCTCTTCACCGGCGATCATTTGTGGTGGAACCCCAAACGGGAGATGCTCTCGGCATCGAAGAATTTCAATTGGCATTCCTGGCCCCGGCAGCTCAAGTCATTGGAGAAGCTGCTGGATTTCGAATTCCGATGGGTCCTGCCGGGCCACGGCGCGCCGAAGCGAACGGATACACCTGAGGAAATGAGGAGGGAATTGGAGCGAGGATTGGAGTACCTGAAAAAGCTCTGATCCGCCGGATCACACTGTGATCGTACCTTGGCCGCCCCCGGTAGAATGGAGCGTTCCTTCGGAGCCGACATGTCCACCGCCACCGAAAACCCTGTCATCACCGCGCCCCGTGGGACGCATCTGCATTGCAAGGGGTGGGTGCAGGAGGCGGCGTTGCGGATGCTCATGAACAACCTCGATCCCGAGGTGGCCGAGCGCCCCGAAGACCTCGTGGTCTACGGCGGCCTGGGCAAGGCCGCGCGGAACTGGGACTGCTTCCACGCCATCGTGAAGGAGCTCAAGCATCTGGGCGATGACGAGACGCTGCTGGTGCAGAGCGGCAAGGCGGTGGGCGTGGTGAGGACCCACGCCGAGGCCCCTCGCGTGCTCATCGCCAATTCCAATCTCGTGCCGAAATGGGCGACCTGGGAGCATTTCCGCGAACTGGATCAGAAGGGCCTGATGATGTACGGCCAGATGACCGCTGGAAGCTGGATCTACATCGGGTCCCAGGGCATCGTGCAAGGTACCTACGAGACCTTTGCGGAAGCCGCGCGCCAGCATTTCAACGGCACGCTGGCGGGCACCTGGACGCTCACGGCGGGCCTGGGCGGCATGGGCGGCGCGCAACCTCTGGCGGTGACCATGAATGGCGGCGTCTGCCTGGCCATCGAGGTGGATCAAACCCGCATCGAAAAGCGCATCCAGACCCGCTACCTCGACGAATGGACCGACAACCTGGAGATGGCCCTGAACCTTGTCCAGACCTACGTGGACGCCAAGGAGGCGCGCAGCATCGGCCTGCTGGGGAATGCTGCGGAACTGCTGCCGCAGATCCTCAAGCGCGGCTTCGTGCCGGACCTGGTGACGGATCAGACCTCGGCCCATGACGAGTACAACGGCTACATCCCGGCGGAGCTTTCCCTTGAGCAGGCGGCTGAGCTTCGGAAGTCTGATCCCAAGACCTACGTCGATCGCGCGCTCCAGTCCATGCGGACCCACGTGGAAGCCATGCTCGCCTTCCAGAAAAACGGCAGCGTGGCCTTCGACTACGGCAACAACATCCGCGCCCAGGCCCAGCGGGCGGGGCTGACGAACGCCTTCGATTTTCCGGGCTTCGTGCCTGCCTTCATCCGCCCATTGTTCTGCAAAGGCATCGGCCCTTTCCGCTGGGTGGCGCTGAGCGGGGATCCCGAAGACATCGCCGTGACCGATGCCGCGATGATGGAACTGTTCCCGGAAAACGAAGGCATGATCCGGTGGCTGAAAGCCGCGCAGGAAAAGATCGCGTTCCAAGGCTTGCCGGCGCGCATCTGCTGGATCGGCGCCGGGGAGCGGCATCTTGCAGGATTGAAGTTCAACGAGCTGGTGCGGACCGGAAAAGTGAAGGCGCCCATCGTCATCGGCCGCGACCATCTCGACAGCGGCAGTGTCGCTTCCCCCAACCGCGAGACCGAGGCCATGAAGGACGGCAGCGACGCCGTGAGCGACTGGCCTTTCCTGAACGCCATGACCAGCGTGGCTGGCGGCGCCTCGTGGGTCAGCATCCACCACGGCGGCGGCGTGGGCATGGGCTACAGCCAGCATGCGGGCGTGGTCATCGTGGCCGATGGCACCGAACGCGCGGACCGCTGCCTGGCCCGGGTGCTGTGGAATGATCCAGCCATGGGCGTGTTCAGGCATGCGGATGCGGGCTATGAAGCAGCCGCCGACCACGCGACGCGGATCGGCCTGCATATTCCGATGGGCTGATCTCCCCCAGGGCGATTGTCATGGCCGCCATGATGAACAATTGAGACGCGGGGCCAAGGGTTCGGCGCAGACCGGCCTGGAAGCTGGCTTTGGTCGAAACTGAGTCTCGTTGGCTTGGTTGAAAGCCTTATTTTTCATGGAAAATTCTTTGTTTTCCATGACTGAGCCGTGACCCTTCGCGGGCCTTGATTCCATAAAATAAAACTCATGATGGTCATGGCAGAACCCCTGTGCGCAACGATGCCGACCCCCGTGCCGGCCCCCATGCTGGAGAGTTTCCGCGTTTCCCATGTGCGCGGTCCGGTGACCCAGCAGATCCGCCAGGCCGTGCTGTTGGCCGGGGGACAGCCCGCCTGGGAAGCCCTGCTGGAAAAAGTGTCCGAGGAATGCCGGTCCCTGTTCATGGGGCCCATCGGAAGCTATGAGTGGGTCGACGCGGATCTGGCGGCGGAGATGAACCTGGCCTTCCTGGAATTCAAGGGACCGGATTGGATCCTCTCCCGGGGCCGCAGCGCAGCGCGCGAACAACTGCTGATGGTGCACCGCTGGCTGATCAAGCTGGCGAGCCCGGAGTTCCTGCTCAACAACGCGCCGCGGATGCTGGGGCTCTACTACCGCGGCTGCAAGGGCACGGTCGAACATATCGGTTCCGGCGAAGCGGTCCTGAAGCTTTGGGCCCAGGGCTACTACCGTGAATGGTATTCCCACGGACTCGTGGGCTGGCTGCAGGGCGCCCTTGAACTGAGCGGCGCCAAGGACCTGCGCATCCACCACCAGCCCCCGGCAGGACGCGGAATGGATTCGGTGTGCCACCGCTATCGCGTGACCTGGAATCCCTGAAAGCTGGAAATGGGGAGCCTCACCCCCGGAGCCGGGCCGAGGCCAGCAGTGAAATGACCTCCTCATCCGAGGTCTGGTCGAAGTCCTCGTAGAATTGGCCCACCGCGCTGAACCAGGATGGCCGCAGCAGGCACACGATTTCGTCGGCTTCCCCGGAAAGCCTGGCCAGCGTGTCCGGCGGCGCCACGGGCACCGCGAGCACCAGGCGGTCGGGACCAGCGCGGCGCAGGGCCTGCAGGGCTGCCTGGGCCGTGATGCCCGTGGCGAGCCCGTCGTCCACCAGGATCACGGTGCGGCCCTCGAGTCCAGGTGCAGGGCGGTCGCCTCGATAGGCCGCGAGGCGGCGCCGGGCTTCGATCTCCTGATCCTCCACCTCGCCGCTCAAACGCTGCTCGGATAGCCCCAGCTCCTGAAGCAGCGGCAGGTTCCACACCACTTCCGGCCGGCCGAGCAGGACGAGGGCGCCGACCCCGAGTTCCCGGTGGAAGGGCGCGCCGATCTTGCGGACCACCAGGACATCCAGGGGGGCCCCGAGGGCCGCAGCGACTTCGGCGGCCACTGGCACACCGCCCCGGGGCAGGGCCAATACGAGCGGAGTTTTGTTTCCCAGGTGCATCAGGGCCTTGGCCAGAAGCCTCCCAGCCTGCTGACGGTCTCGAAATCGGTCGGAAGTCACCCTGGACCCGTGTTGGACGCTTGACATGGAGTGCACCCGCTCGGCAACACCCCAAACTACGTCAACTACGGCTTGGCAGCACGGGTTCTGCTTGGGTATTCCGATCGCGCGGCTAGGACAAAATTGCCTGCATGTTTAAACATTCAAGAGCATTTTTCCTTTGTTGCCCCATCTTGGGGCAACCCCGATCGAGGGGGGGCTCATGGATACCGCGACGCTGAACCCGAAACCGATTCCTGAATCCGGCCAGGAGAGCGCCAGGGTCACCGAGGTGCGGGGCCCGAACATCGTGCAGATCCGGAAGGTGGTGCTGCGGCACGGCGGCGAGGAGGCCTGGAAGGCGCTGCTGGCGCGGGTTTCCGGACCCTGCCGGGCGCAGTTCGAAAAGCCCCTGGGCCTCTATGACTGGGTCCAGGAACGCCACTTCACTGAATTGAGCCAGGCTTACATCCTCTGGTCGGGACGCCATGATGCCGGCAAGGCGGGCCAGGCCGCGGCCCAGGAAGAATTCACCACCTTGCACCGTTGGATGTTGAAAATGATGACCCCAGGGTTTCTCCTGGCCAGCATCCCCAGGTTTTTCGCCCACTACACCAAGGGCGGGTGCGTGGTGGTGGACGAATCGGGTCCCGGGCATGCGCAAATCAGCGTGTGGGCCGATGGGTTCTTTCCCGAATGGTATTCGCCAGGGCTCACCAGTTGGACCCAGAGGGCGTTGGAACTCACCGGGGCCCAGGGCGTGCAGGTCGAGTATCAGGAGCCGATGGATGCGGGGCCCGAGTCCTGCCGCCACATCTACCGCTTGAGCTGGCAGGCCTGAAAGACAGCTAGAATCTTAGAGCCTGTTTCAGAATGAGGCGTGGCCGCGCTGGGAGCGCCGGGCGAGCGGGGCAGATATCAGTTTGTCTTGCGTATCGGCGGAGCCGATACCAAGAAGGCAGCCGACCACGGCGTATCGACCATACGCCACGGGAGGGTAACGCAGCCCCGCGAAGCCCGCCGCCCCAGCCAGGGGCCCGTGTCCGCGGCTTTGCCGCGGGAGAAGGCCGCGGTGCGGCCTTCGATACATGGGAGGGACGGGGCCAGCATCCACGCCCAGCGGAACACGGTGCGTCCCGCCCGCCCTTGCGGGCTCTCAGGGCCTGGACATCGCGGCGTCACGGGCCTTGAGCGTATGATCTATACGCCGCTGCGGCCCCTTCCTTGCGCTGCATCGCGGCTGACCTCCGTCGCGGCCCCGTCTCATTCTGAAAGAGGCTCTAAGCATGTCGAGACCCTGTCCCTGCACCTCCAAACTCACCTACGACCGGTGCTGCCAACCCTTCATCGAAGGGAAGAAGGCCGTGGAAACCGCGGCCCAGCTCATGCGGAGCCGCTTCTCCGCCTACGCCCTGGCCAAGGTGGACTACTTGATGAAGACCACCTCGGAAGCCGAGCGGGCCAAACTCGACCGCAGCGAACTGGCCCAGTACTGCCGCACGATCAGGTGCGTTTCGCTGAAGATCGTATCGACCGAGCAGGGGGGGCCGGGGGATGAAACCGGCACCGTGAAGTTCCACGCCAGCCTTCAAGTCCAAGGCAAGCGCCAGCTTCACATTGAGTTGAGCCGGTTCACCCGGGAGGCGGGCGCCTGGGTCTACGTGGATGGCGATACGAACTAGCACCATTTGGGAAGTCTATGATTTTCAAGGTGATGGCATGGTCTAATTGACAAATAACCAATGGTTATTTATATTGATGACCGTTGGTCATTAATATATTGCATGGGATAGCGCCATGGGACAGCGGCGGGCAAGGCAGGTTCACGAGAAGGAAGAACGGCGGCATGAGATCCTGGCGGTCGCCTTGGAACTGTTCAAGACCGCCAGCTTCCAGGCCATCACCATGGCGGAAATCGCTCGAAAAAGTCGATTGAGCAAGGGAACTATCTTTATTTATTTTAATACAAAAGAAAAACTCTTCCTGACGCTTGCCGAAGAGGGGCTGTTGACGTTCTACGAGGCTCTGGACGAAGCGTTGGGGTATTCCAAAACTCCCCTGAGCCCCCAATCCTTATCGGCCTTGGTGGTGGAAGCGCTGGACTCCTGTCCCCACCTGCCGGGGCTGTTGAGCATTCTCCATACCGTCCTGGAGCACAACGTGGACCGCCTGGCCCTGCTGAGATTCAAGGAATTCCTGGCTGTCCGCGCCGCCCGCTCCGCACGGAATCTGGAGCATCGTCTGCCCTTTCTCGGACCGGGCCAGGGATTGGAACTGGTGTTCCAGATCCATGGGCTGATCCTGGGCGTGTGGCAGATGTGCGATCCGACGCCAATGGTCAAGGAACTATTGCAAACGCCTGGGTTGTATGTTTTCGATATGCAGTTCCGGCCTTTTTTTCAACGAACCTTGGCTGCGTTGGTACGGGGGCTTGATCAACCGAGGATCTTTGAACCCCAACGGGGCCTTTTTGAGGAACCACCTGACCTTCAAGCTTAGGCCTCCGCTAAACGCCTGGGCAATTCCCGGTGGATGCGCTCCACCAGGCCCGGTCCTTCAAAGATCAAGGCGGTATAGATCTGGGCCAGGATCGCGCCATCTTTCAGGGCCTCGGCCACATCATCGGCCGAGCCAATGCCGCCGCAGGCCACCAGGGGCAGTCGGCCCTTCAGGGCTCCCAGCAACCGCAGCCGCACTGCCCTGGCTTTGGCGGCCAGTCCCCGGCCGGACAGTCCACCCGGTCCCCAGGCCTCGACCTTGCTCCGGTTCGCCGGATCCACGATGCTCCGGTCCAGGGTGGTATTGGTGGCGATGAGGCCCGAAATCCCGGAGGAAACAGAGACTTCCACAATGCCGTCGAGATCCTCGAAGGCCAGGTCCGGGGCCAGCTTCAGCAGCAAGGGCTGGGCTTCCAGGCCCATCTCCTTCCGCAGTGCAAGCATGCCGCAAAGCAGGGGCTCCAGGGCCGCGGGCGCCTGGAGGTTCCGCAATCCCGGTGTGTTCGGACTGCTCACGTTGAGCGCGATGTAATCCACCTGGGGCGCGATCAGGCGGTAGGCGGCGGCGTAATCCGCGAGGGCATTTTCTTCGGGCGTGGCCTTATTCTTGCCCAGGTTGCCGCCGATGATGAGGCCCGACGGACGCCGCTTCAGCCGGGCCGCCACGGCCTCGGCGCCCTCGCTGTTGAACCCCATCCGATTCAGGATGATTCCTTCCTTGGGCAGGCGGAACAGGCGTGGACGCGGATTTCCAGGTTGGGGCAAGGGGGTGACGGTGCCGATTTCCACATGGCCGAACCCCAGGGACTTCCAGAACGGCAACAGCTCTGCCCCTTTGTCGAGACCCGCCGCCAGTCCCAGGGGCGAGGGAAAACCGAGGCCGAAGGCATCCACCGCCAGGGCCGGGGCCAGCCTGGGTTCGGGCAGCGGCAACCGCTGGGCCAGGCCTCCGGCCCAGAAGGCCAGATCATGCGCCCGCTCAGGGTCGAGGCAGAAGAGCAGCGGGCGGATGAGGCGGTAGAGGTTGGGCATCAGGCTTCACTGCTTTGGCGAGCCCGGCTCGCCCTTCGCGGCCACCGTCACCGTCGCCGTATCCGAAACCCCCGGGTGGTCCTCCCGCTCGGCCCTCACGTGATAGGTGCCGGCGGCGGCGGGAGCGGTATAGAGACCCGTCCGGGTGATTTCGCCTCCACCGGCCTCCACCACGCTCCAGCTCACGGGCTGGCGCGGGAACCGGGGGCCATCGGGCTCGTAGTTGATCTGGGCGCTGAAGCTCTGGGTTGCGCCTGGCGCCAGGGCCACGGTTTTGGGGCTGAGGGCGAGGGTCGGTTTGAAGGCTGGTTTGGCGGCCGTCGCATGGTCGCTTTGAAGGCGGCCAAGGGTCGCGCGGCCCTTGTGCGCGTGGGGAGCGAGCTCTCCACCGCCGCAGGCCATCAAGGGGAGCGCCAGGAATAGCACGACTGGGATTTTCATGGGTTCAAACCTCCATCTCGCGGACATCGATCATCACCAGGGGCGGTTCGGTCCTGGCCTGCACTTCTTCCTTCGTCACGCCGGGGGCGACTTCCACCAGGCGCAGGCCTTCGCGACCCGGCACCACGTCGATGACCGCCAGTTCGGTGATGATGCGGTGCACGCAGCGCGTGCCCGTGAGCGGGAGGCTGCATTTCCGCAGGATCTTGAACTCGCCGTTCTTGTTGGTGTGGTCCATCACCACTACCACGCGCTTGGCCGCGGCCACGAGATCCATGGCGCCGCCCATGCCCTTGATCATTTTTCCCGGGATCATCCAGTTGGCCAGGTTGCCTTCGATGTCCACCTGCATGGCCCCCAGGATGCTCAAGTCGATCTTGCCGCCGCGGATCATGGCGAAGCTGTCGGCGCTGGAGAAGAAACACGCGCCCGGGGCGGTTGTCACGGTCTGCTTGCCCGCGTTGATGAGGTCCGCATCCACTTCATCCGGAGTAGGGAAGGGACCCATGCCTAGCAACCCGTTTTCGCTTTGCAGGATGACCTCCATGCCTTCGGGGATGGCCCCCGCAACTAGGGTGGGGATACCGATGCCAAGGTTCACATAGAATCCGTCCTGCAGTTCAAGGGCTGCGCGGCGGACGAGCTGGTCGCGGGTAAGGGCCATGGATTCCTCGATATGGGTTCTTCCAGCATAAACGGACATCGGGGCCTTGTCCGCGCGGCCGGTGAGGATCAGTCTTCGTAGCTGGCCCGGTAGGCGCCGAAGAAGATCGCGTTGAGGAAGGCGCGGGTCGTGAAGGCGCTCATGCCGCGGAACACCGGATCGCCCGCGAACAGGATCACGGCCCCGGCTCCGCGGTGCTCCCGGAGGGCGTACGAAGTCAGCCGCAGCCTCGGTTCCAGGGCCTTGGGCAGCAGGCCGGAGACTTTCAAGGGTTCGCCTTCGACCGTGTTTTTCGCGTCCTTCGGGTCCTTCTTCGGATTGCCCGGATAGTAGATGGGATTCTCTCCGCCGGGACTCAATTCCAGGATGCTGTCGCTGGTGTTCAACACGGCCGCATCGGGGGTGTGCAGACCCCAGGCCAGGGGGTGGCCCAGGTCCACTTTCACGCGCAGCAGCGCCCCGGGGATGGTCTCCTGCAAATCCCGCTGCTCACGGCCGGCCCAGGGCTGGATTAGGTCCGCGGCATCGGGTTTCGGCGCCTCGCGCTTGGGGTCCTTTTCCTTCAGCCGGGCCTCCTCGGCCTTCTTCGAAAGGAACTGGAAACCGGCATCCGCCAGGCCCGCGCGACTCGCGTAGATGGCGCCGCCCTGCAGGCCCAGCAGCACGCCGCCATCGGAGGCCCAGGCCTTGAGCTTGGTAGCTCCTCCATCGCCCAGGACCCGCTGCCAGCCTTTGCCCGCGGAATTGTCGTCGACCAGGATGATGTGAGTGTAGCGGTGGAGCTTGGCGCCGTCGATGCGCTCGGCGCGCACCTGCGCGAACGCGATGCCGGTTTCCCGCAGGGTGTGCATCACCGCGCCCAGGGCCGTCGGGTCCGCAGGGCGGTCCACCAGGACGGCCACCTTGGGCACGGCCAGGATGTGGACGCGGTCCGAACCCAGGTCCGGCCCCGAATCCGAAAGGGCCGTATCGGCCGTCAGGACCGGGTGGCGGTTCTGCGAGGCGAGCTCCCGGACCCGGGCCAGCAGTTTGGCGCCATCATTCAAGCGCAAGGGAAACACCACCGCGCCTGGCTCGAAGCGCTGGTGCTGCATTCCAAACGGTTCGGTGGCTACGGTTCCTCTGAAGCCTTCATTGAGCAGGGCCGCGAGCGTGCGTTCCCGGCCCTCGAACCCGGCCGGCAGGATATACGCGGAACGGGCTTCGGGGACGCTGGCCTCGCTTGTTCCGCCTAGCGGCTCGACACCCACCTTGGGCCTGGTCTTGGCGTGCCATGCCGGCACGTTGAAGCTCAGGGGAAGGCTCCAGCCCGTGACATCGTAACTGGGCTTGGGTCCCATTTTCGCTTCCTTCTGGAGGAGCGCCTCGGCCAGGGCGCCCAGGGGCTGGTCCAGCGGAACCAGGTAGCTCCCGGGTTTCACCGTGGCCGGCAGGATTCCCACGCCGATGGGATCGAGATTGGCGGTGCCGAGCCCTTCGGTCAGGCGCTGCACCTCGATGCCATTGCGGCGCAACAGCTCCACCATGGCTCTGGAACGCCCTGGATCCGGTCCCTCGGCGATGAAGAAGGCACCCGCGCGCTCCCCCAGGCTCGACCGTTCCCGGCGGACCTTCTGAAAATCCATGAGCAGGGCCTCGTGGTTCTCGGAGGCAGTCCGCACCGTTGCCAGGCTCGCGGTGAAGTGGCGCTGGACCCGCTTTTCCAGAGTCAGGGTTTCTCCATCCCGGCGGCGATAGGCCAGGCCCACCTGGCCCGCCATCTCGAAGGTCATGCCGACGGCGCCGTGGAGACTGGGCCAGCTGTCGCCGTAGCTGGGATAGAAGAGATCGAAAATATCCTTGCTGAAGAAATTGAATTCGTTGGCATCGAAGGCCCTGGCCACGCCCTTTCCAAAGGTCTGCTGCCAGTATCCCGAGATCGGTGTCGGGATGGCGTCGTGGACCGGCTGCATGGTCGGCGGAAAGTAGTAGCTGCTTTCCGCGGACATCTCGTGGTGGTCCGCCAGCACCTGGGGGTTCCATCGCAGGTACGCCGCCGCTTTGGCGCGGCTCTCGCCCTGGGTCTGCCAGGCCCAATCGCGGTTGAGATCGAAAAGGCGGTGGTTGTAGCGCCCGCCGGGCCAGCGGCTGGTGTTCTGCGCATCCTGCGGATCCGAGGGGTTGGCCCCTTGCAGGACCTCCGAGACCGACTGGATGGCCCGTTCCCGGCCATCGGGATTCTGGGTCAGGTCGAGCAGCAGCACCACCCGGTCCAACTGCTTCAGGGTTTCGGCGTCCAGCGCGGCCGCATAATGGTAGGCCACCGCGAGCGAAGCCTCGCTGCCGCTGGGTTCGGCACCATGGATGCTGTAGCCGAGCCACACAAAAACCGGATTGGCCCGGACGATCTGTTCCGCTTCCAGTTCCGAGCAGGTCCGGGGGTCCGAGAGCTTCGCGTTTTCGGCCCTCAACTGCTCCAGTTTCGCGATGTTCCCGGGGCTGCTGATGATCAGGAAGGGCTGCGGGCGGCCTTCTTCGGTGAGGCCCAGCGTGGACAGCCTCACGCGGTCCGGTGCCGCGGCCGCGAGGGCGCTCGCGTAGGCCACCAGGTCCGCATGCCGGGTATAGGCCTTGCCCGCATTGGGGAGCGGGAGTCCAGCCCGGTAGCTTTTTGCGGGAAACCAGGCCGGGGCGGGTGACTGGCCTGGCGCCAGCACCTGCGCACTCAAGGGCAGGGCGATGAGCGCCGGAAGTGCGATTGCCTTCATGGGTTGTTCCTTTGGGGCTTAGCGTTCCAGGTAGGCGGGACCCGCATGGGTGATGGTTCCGGCGCCGAAGGTGATCAGCAGGTCCCCGGGCTTGGTGATGCTCTTCAGGAATTCCGGCAGGTCCTCCACCCTGGGGACCGAGTGGACTTCCCGCTGGCCATGGGCCCGCAGGCCCGCCACGACGCTCTCCCCGGAAAGGCCTGGAATGGGGGTTTCATTGGCGCCGTAGATGTTGGTGATGACCACCACATCGGCTTCGAAAAAAGCGCGGGAGAATTCCTCCAGCAGGGCCTGGGTGCGGGTGTACCGGTGCGGCTGGAACGCGGCGACGATGCGGCGCTCCGGGAACCCCTTCCGCGCGGCCTTGAGGGTGGCGGCGATTTCGGTGGGATGGTGGCCGTAGTCATCCACCACCAGGACGCCATCCTTCTCTCCTTTTCTCGTGAAGCGCCTTTCGGCGCCGTTGAAGGTGGCCAGGCTCGTGCGGATTTTCTCCCGGTCCACGCCCAATTCCAGCGCCACTCCGATGGCCGCGAGCGCATCGAGCACCATGTGGTGGCCCGGCACCTGGATGGAGAAATCGCCGATGGATTCACCGAAGGCGGTCACGGAAAAGGCGCTGACGAATCCATCCTGGCGGATGTCATGGGCCCTCAGGTCGACCTGGGGATTCGTGCCGTAGGTCCTCACCTGGCGTTTGAGCAAGGGCCGCACCTGGGCCACGTTCGGATCGTCCATGCAGGCGAAGACGGAGCCGTAGAAGGGCACCCTGTTGGCGAATTCCACGAAGGCGGCGCGGATCTCCTCGATGTCCTTGTAGTGGTCCAGATGTTCCCGGTCGATGTTGGTGATGACGGCCAGGGTGGGATTCAGCATCAAAAAGCTTCCGTCGCTTTCGTCCGCTTCGGCCACCAGGTAGTCGCCTTTCCCGAGCTTCGCGTTGGAGCCCAGGATCCCGAGCTTGCCGCCGATGACGATGGTGGGATCCAGGCCCGCCTGGCTCAGTACCTGGGCGATCATGCTGGTGGTGGTGGTCTTGCCGTGGGATCCGCCCACGGCGATGCCCCGCTTCAACCGCATGAGCTCCGCGAGCATCTCGCCTCTCGGGATCACCGGGACCTTGGCGGCCTGGGCTGCCAGAACCTCCGGGTTGTCCCCCCGCACGGCGCTGGAAATCACCACAACCTGCGCGCCCTCGATGTGTTTTGCCTCATGGCCGAGATGGACTTCGATGCCCAGGGAACGCAGGCGCTCGGTGGCGGGGCTTTCCTTCAGGTCCGTGCCCGAGACCTGGAAGCCCAGGTTCGCCAGGACTTCCGCGATGCCGGACATGCCGATGCCGCCAATGCCAACGAAATGAATATGCCGAATGGTGCCAAACAAACTGGGGGTTCCTTTCATCCAAACGTCTGATCAGGAGAACTTCTAGCATAGTCTTCACAGTCGACCCACACTTAGAAGGAAGTGGCACGGCTTTGGATGCTGCATTCCCGGATCCCAACCAACTTCAGGAGGTGCCCATGAACGGACCCAGAATCATCGCTTCCATCACAGCATTGGGCTGCCTGGCCACCGGCCTGTTGGGCCAGGACCGTGGCAGGTCCCAGGGCTCTTCACGCCAGATGACACCGACCCAGCGGGGGTCCTCGGATAGCCGCGGAGCGGATCAGAGAGGCCTGGGCACCGACCGTTCCATCGGAGCAACACCAGGGTCCCGCGGGTCGTCGCTTGCCGTGGCGCCGGACCGCAGATCCGCAGGGAACGCACCGGCCGTGCATGGAGTCCTGGCCAGCGGCGTCCACACCCGCGTTTATGGCCGGGAACAGCACTGGAACCCTTGCGTGTTCCTGCCCAATTCCGTGTTCTGGGGCCACCGGGACATCTTTGCAGAGATCCAGTTCATGTCCCGGCAGGGTTTCGTGGCCTGCACCCGCGTGGCGGACGACGCGCTCGAGGTCAGCGACTACGCCGACTTCCCCCAGGGCTGGAAAGGCTATGCCTTCGTGGTGCCCGCCAAAGGCACGCTGCATGTGAGCCTCAACCACACGAACCGCGGCTGGTTCCGTCTGGTCATGATGAACAAGTGGGGCGATCTGCAGGAGGGGATGCTGCAGAACCTGATCGCCACCGGGACCCCCGAAGTGACCTTCAAGAATCCCAAAGACGAAGCCCAGGCGGTCTACGTCGTCGCGGATGATCCGGGTTGGATGTCCTCCAAGGCCTATCCCTACCAGCTCATCGTCGAGCGTTCCTGGGATCCGGCCACCGTGGATCTAAAGGACGTGAAGGTTGCCCAGGGTGTATGGGGCAACCACCTGGACATGAGCGCCCAATTCCGCCGTCCCACCTGGGTGGGCTTCGGTTCTTCCACTCGGGGACGAGGCTGGTGGTGAACTCCCCGGCAATCTGAAAAACGGCACCCTCGGGTGCCGTTTTTTTTCTCAGGATTTCCAGGGGCAGGCATCCGTCACTTGCATCCTGAAGACCTGGGGCTCCAGTGTGAATTCCGCGCGATCACGGGCTTCGGCGGGTTCGCCGTCGAGATGCCAGGGCAGGCTGCGGTCCAGGCGGAGGGTCGCCCTGAGGAGGCGTCCCTCCTGGCGCAGGTGGGTGCGGCCGCCCTCGCGGAAAAGCGAGGGCAGCTGCGTCAGCAGGTCCAGGTTGCGGGGCTTGGCAAGGGTTGCCCACTGCAGGATTCCGTCGACAGGATCCGCGTGGGGCGCAATCCAGAATCCCGAGCCATATTGGGGCAGGTTGGCGATGCAGAGGCTCCAGGCGAAGTCCGGGAGCGGCGGCTCGGGGCCATTCCAGGCCGCCCGCAAGAGGTCGCTTCGCGATTTTGGGGGCGCCGTTTCAGGCTGAAGCGCATCCCAGCGCAGGCCGAAAGGCTCGAAGTTCCGCCACAATTTTATGGAACGCCTGGCATAACTCAGGAAACCCCGGTCGGTGCCGCCGTGGAAATCGTGGGCGATGGCCGCCTCGAACCCTGTCCCGCAGAGATTTAAAAAGGCTTCTCCGTCGATCCGGGGCAGGTCCATGCGCAATTCCCGGCCTTCGAGCAACCGCAGCACTGCGCCACTGGGCTCTAGGGGCGTCCGCAGGCCCCGCACCAGGCCGTTGCCGCTGCCCCCGGGAACCGCCGCCAGGGGCACCGGGCAGCCCGCGGCCGAGAGCGCGATGCCCGCGTGGTGGATCGTTCCATCGCCGCCCCACACCAGGAGCGGTCCGCCGGCGGCTCGGGCCTGTTCGATGTGGGGGGTGAAATCATAGGGGGGGCCGAAGGCGATGGGCTCGATCCGCGCGCGATGGCCGGGCGGAAGCCCTGCCAGGAGGGAGTCTGGATCTTTCCGGGAGGTCCCAGCGAGCGGGTTGTATAGCAAGGGGAGTTTCATTTCAATTCCCGGGCTTGTTGGATGGAATCGCCTCGTACATCCAGGCTGAAGCGGCGGCCCCCCAGCGCGGCTTCCTTATCGGGCTGGATGAAGTAGCGGAACTGTCCGTTTCCGGTGGATTGCCGGCGCACCTCGTGATGCTGGCTCTGCAGGAAGGATTGCTTCTGCTGGAGGCGCATCATGGTGGCGGAGCCATGCAGGGGATTCCAACTCCATGGCATTCGCGAGGCGTCCGGAAAAGCAGGGCAGGCGCCGGGCTCAAGATTCCAGATCCGTAAATATTTCTGAAGTTCTGCCAAGGCCAGGGGATCTTCCACGACCGTGCCGCCGCCTGGAACCGCAGCCTCCGGCATCCGGAAAGCCCTGGACTGCCCGGTGATCTGGCGTTCATAGCCGCTTTGCGCGAGAGCGCGGCCCAGAAAGCAGGCGGCGATCCAGGCGAGCGGCAGAAAGACGATCGCGGTGCCGCAGGATCCTAGCTGCCGGAAGATCTTCATCCCTGGATCCACCGCGGAGGTGCCAGGAATTCGATTTCCTTCCCGGTGGAGGGATGGTCCAGGACCAGCTTCCAGGCATGCAGTTCCAATTCCGGCGCTTCCTCCCCGCCATAGAGCCTATCGCCACGGACAGGCGCGCCGAGGCTCGCCAAGTGCACCCGGATCTGGTGTGTCCGGCCCGTGCGGGGCTCGGCGATGATCCAGTGTCCTGGGGGCAAATCTGCGCATTCCTCCTGCGTGGCGGGCCTGAAGGTCGTGAGGGCCTCCTTGGGTTCCATCAAGTCCCCTTCAACCCCAAAGCGCCCGGGCACGGCGTTCCGAAGGCGCCCGATGGGCCGATTGACGGTGCAGGCTTCAAGGGGTCTGGATACCCGAGCGAGGTAGGTCTTGCGCACGCCATGTTCCGTGAATTTCCGGGTCAGTTCCGCGTTGATGGAAGCGTCCTTTGAAAAGATCAGCAGGCCCGAAGTCCCCTGATCCAACCGGTGATGCAGAAACAATTTCAAATCCGGCCGTTGGGTTTTGATCAACGCCATCAAATCGTGCCGGTCCGAGGCCCAGGTGCCCTGGGTGGGTATGCCCGCGGGCTTGTTCACCACCAGGAGCCACTGGTCTTCAAACACCACCTGGATGTGCAGGGTCGGTACGGCTGGCAGATCAGGATCGAAAGCCACGCGGATCTCGATGCCTGCTTGGACCATTTTTCCGGCCACGCGGACGCGTTTGCGGTCCGCCTGCACGCCGCCCAGCTTCAGGGCTTCCCGGGCCGACCGCCGCGAAAGGCCCGTGCGCTTGGCCACGAGCTGGTCCAGCCGGAGACCCGTGTCATCTGTGCCCGATATAAAAGTCCATTTCTGAAGCGCCATTCATCCAGGTTACGGGAAGGGCTGACAAAACGCTCAAGAAGCGAGGTATTCCGGCGTAGACTCGACCGCGTGAGCGACGCAGCCTCAAGATTCACCCTGCTCCGGCAGGTGGTCGGCCCCCAGGGCGCTCAGGCCGCCGAAGCCATCGAGCGCCTCGTGCGGGAAGGCGAGGACAGGGACCTCATCCGCGTGAACGCCTACGAATTCGCCGCCCGCTCTGGCCTTGATGAAGGCCAGTGCGTGGACGCCTTCGTCCACGCCTCCCACCTCGGCCTCTTTGAACTTTCCTGGGATCTGCTTTGCCCGGGCTGCGGCGGTGTGCTGGAGGCTGCGCACAGTCTTAAGTCCGTGGACAAGGCCACCTACTACTGCTCCCTGTGCGCCGGAGGCTATGAGCCCACTCTGGACGAGATGGTGGAGGTGAGCTTCACCGTGAGCCCCGGCGTCCGCCGGATTGCCGCCCACGATCCCCATTCGCTGCCCATGTGGGACTACTACCGCCAGATTTTTTGGGGCTCGGGCATCCGCTTTCCTGAGGGCCCCGCCTTCAAGGACCTGCTGGCCTCGCTGACCCTCGATGCCGATGAGATCCCGGCCCGGGGGAAGTGCATCCTGAATGTCCAGCTCCCGGCGGAATTC